>NZ_CP080383.1:3439590-3752280 GCF_019443325.1 Cryobacterium sp. PAMC25264 | reverse complement strand
CCGGCGTGGGAGTGCCGGACGGCGTGGCCGGCTGGGCCTGGCCCGTGGAGGTCGACGATGCCGCGCGCCCGGTGACTCCGCCCACGACAACGGCCGTGACCCCGGCCGCGACAAGGAGCACCGCAACTGCTCCCACCAGAGCGCGTCTACGGCGTACTTTCGGTGACGCCCCCCGGCGCGATTCTCCTGTCACGTTGCCGAGCCTAGTCTGCGGATGTGCCGCCTCGGCGCGCTGCTTCTCCATCGTGAGGGAATTCCGACGAACCGGTGAGTGTTCCCCTAGGTATGCGAATTGTTATAGCAGGTGGCCATGGAAAGATCGCTCGAGCCCTCACCCGGGAGCTGAGCCGTGACGGGCACACCGTCGTCGGCCTGATCCGTTCGGAGGAACAGAGCGCCGATCTTCTGCTGGACGGAGGCCAACCGGTGGTGATCGATCTCGAGAACACCACCGTCGAGAAGCTCGCCGAGGTTCTCGCCGGGGCCGACGTCGCGGTCTTCGCGGCCGGAGCAGGAGCCGGAAGCGGTGACGCGCGCAAGAGTTCAGTCGACCTGGGCGCAGCGGTTCTTCTCGCGGACGCCGCAGAGTCCGCCGGTGTGCCTCGGCTGGTGCAGATCTCGTCGACAGGTGCCGACCTCGTGCGCGATGGTGCCACCCCGTCAGACGTCCCCGACGACTTCGTCGCGTACCTCCGCGCCAAGCTCGGCGCCGAGCAGGACCTGGTGCGCCGCGAACTCGCGTGGACCATCGTGCGGCCGGGAAGCCTCACGGACGACACCCCCACCGGGCAGGTGCGTCTTGAGCGCACGGGCCCCGATGAGAGCGGCACCGTGCACCCGGAGACTCAGGGCAGCATTCCGCGCGCCGATGTTGCAGCCGTGCTGGCCGAACTGATCCGTACCGGTGCTGGCGCGCGCGCGACCCTGCACCTCATTTCGGGTCCAGCAAGCGTCTCAGAAGCGGTCGCGATCTTCGCCTGATCACCGAGGGTCCCTCCTCCACAGGGAGGGTTCCGGTGGGGTTCTCCACCGCTGATTCATTGGGATCCGCGGTGTCGGTGGCTGGTGCTTCACTGTTCCCATGGCCACTTCGAATGCCACACCAGGGAACACCCCGGATGACTCTCCGGACGACACCTCCGACGGGTTCTCCGAGGACTACGTCGATCCTGTCGCGGAAGCGATCAGCGCGGTCATCGACCCGCTTGTGGAGAACGAGAAACTCATCGCGGCCGGATACGCGGAACGCACCCGGTTGTTGGCGCAGCTGGATGGGCTCGGCCATGACCGGTGGATCATCGCCGGGCTGTGCGGTGACCCGTTGGAGTCCGGTCGGAACGACATCGACACCCAAAACCACGGTCCCGCGTGGGATGACGAGGAGCTGGCCCGCCGGAGCATGGCCGCCGAGGTCGGCTTCGCCCTGCGACTGAACTCGCAGACGGCGGGCATGATGATCTTCGACGCCGCCCGGTTTGTGGCCCAGCTGCCTGTGTTTCACCGGGCGTTGACCGAGGGCCGGATCGGCTGGGGTCACGCGCTGAGGATGCTCGAGGTCACCGCGGCCCTGCCGGTGGACCTACCTGAACACGTGCTGCCCAAACTGGAGGAGATGGTGTTGCCGGCGGCGGAGAAACTCACCGCCAGCAAGTTCGTCAAGGTCGCTCGGGAGATCATGGAGTCGCTGCACCCGATCCCTCTCCAGGAGCGTGTCAACGCCGGGGTGAAGGAACGCCGGGTGGTCCTCCGCCCCGACATCAACGGCATGTCCTGGCTAAGCGCCTACCTCAAAGCCGACGAAGCCCAAGCGATCTACGAGCGCCTCACCCAAATCGCTAAGACCCTCGACGATGACGACGCTGCTGTTGCTGCTGCATCCGGCGCCGTCTTCACCGCACCTGAACCGGCACCGATCGTCAGCCGTACCCGCGACCAGCGTCGGGCCGACGCCTACCGCGACCTGCTCCTAGACGGAGTCGGCGCTGACGGGAAGCTTGGCCGGGGTATCCGCGGCACCGTCCACATCACCATTCCCGTCCTCACCCTCCTCGACCAGGGCGACCAGCCCGCGATCCTGGACGGTTACGGGCCCATCGACGTGGACACCGCCCGCCGGCTCGCGGGAACGGCGACGAGTTTCATCAGCGTCCTCACCCACCCGCACACCGGCTGCACCCTCTCCATTGGGCGCACCGCTCACGACCCGCCCGCGGACCTGCGGCGCTACGTTCAGATCCGCGACCAAACCTGTCAGGAGCCGGGCTGCAACCGCCGGGCCGTGACCAGCGACATCGACCACACCCAGGCCTGGTCCGGCGGCGGTGACACCAGCGCCGACAACCTCGTCGCCCTCTGCCGAAGCGGCCACCGGTTGAAACACCAAAGCAGCTTCAGCCCCCGACGGCACCCTCACCTGGACCACCCCCGGCGGCAAGACCTACACCAACATCCGAGCGCAGGACCTCACGCGCGCCGCCCTGAACCCACGGACGAACGGGGACGCTTCACCTCGCTCCGCGCAACCGGCGAGGCCCCAGCCGCCGGGCGAAGCGCGCGGGCCAGCGTCTGGGCGCGCGGGTCCGGACGTCGATCCTCCACCGTTCTGACGCCCGGGCACTCCCGCCCGGGTGCGGCGAACGCATCGACCGGCCAGCCCCCGGCCGCAGCCCCGGCCCCGGCCCCGGCCCCGGCCCCGACGAAGCGCACCCGATAGTTCCCCTGTGGTGCGCCCGTCGTAAGCGGTTGGCCAGTCGGCTTCCGAGGATGCGTTGCGGGGCTTAGCCCTTGACGGCCCCCGCCATGATTCCGGAGATGAGCTGCTTACCCGCGAGCACGAACAGGATCAGCAGCGGGAGGGTGGCCAGCACGGCACCGGCGAGCACAACCGAGTAGTCGATGTACCGAGCCGACTGCAGCTGGCTGAGTGCCACCTGGAGCGTCGGGTTCTGCGGTGACACGATCATCGGCCAGAGGAAGTCGGTCCAGGCCATCATGAAGGTGAAGAGCGACAGGATAGCCATCGCGGGGTGCGCCGCCGGCACGGCCACGTTCCAGAACGTGGTGATCATGTTGGCTCCGTCCACTCGGGCGGCTTCGATCAGTTCGTCCGGAATCACGTCGACGAGGTACTGGCGCATGAAGAACACGCCGAACGCCGTGACGAGGGTGGGGATGATGATCGCACCGATGGATCCGGTCCAACCGAACTGACGCATCAGGATGAACAGCGGGATGATGCCGAGCTGGGTGGGAATGGCCATCGTCGCGACGACGAACACCATCAGCCCGTTGCTGCCGCGGAACCGGAGCTTCGCGAACGCGTAGCCGGCGAGAGTGGAGAACGACACCACCGAAACGGTGATGATGGTCGACACGATCACGCTGTTCAGCAGCGCCTGCCAGAACGGCACGGTGTCGAAGACCACGGCCGCGTTCTCCCAGAACTGCCCTCCGGGCAGCAGCGGCGGCCAATCCTGCGACAGCACCGATGACGGGCTCGCGCCCACCACCACGGACCACCACAGCGGGTAGGTGCCGCCGGCGAACAGCGCGATCAGGATGCCATAGGTGAGGAAACCAGGCCGGCGGTCGATGCCGAGGCCCTTGTGCTTGATCTTCTTGGGTGCCGCGGACGCGGATCCGCTGCCGGACGAGGTCTCGGGGCGGGTAATTGTGTCGGTCATGCGCGGGGCTCCTTTGCGCTGTCTCGGAGCGTTCGGGCGAGCTCGCGTTTGGCTTTTTTGACATCGGAGCGACTGTCCGTCGTCGCGATCCGCTGCGAGATCAGGAAGTTGAGCAGGCCGAACGCCACGATGATGAGGAAGAGGATGAAGGCCACGGCTGATGCCTTGCCGAAGTTCTGCCTCTGGAATGCCATCTCCCACAGGTAGAGCACCGTGGTTTGGAATTGCCGGTGCGCTCCTCCCGCGGTGGTGCTTGTTGCGTCATAGAGGCGCGGCTCGGTGAAGATCTGCAGTCCGCCGATGGTGGCGGTGATGATCACGAAGATCATGGTGGGGCGGATGCTGGGCAGCGTGATGGAGAAGAACCGGCGCACGAAGCCGGCGCCGTCGAGGGCGGCGGATTCGTGAATGTCACGCGGAACCGACTGCATCGCGGCGAGAAGGATCAGGGCGTTGTACCCGGTCCACCGCCAGTTCACCATTCCGGCGATGGCCAGGTGGCTGGGCAGCACATCCGTCTTCCATCCGATCGGGTCCACGCCGACGAAGCTGAGCAGGTGGTTCACCAGTCCGCTCTGCTCGCTGAACATGCTGGAGAAGATCAGGGCGACGGCGACCGGCGTGACGACGTAGGGGATGAGAACGCTCATACGCCAGAAGGTCTTGGCGCGCAGGTTCTGGTCGAGGATGGCGGCGATGGCCGTGGCGACAACGAGCTGCGGGATGCTCGAGAGCAGGAAGATGCTCATGGTGTTGAACAGGGAGTTCCAGAACAACGGGTCAGCGAGTTCCGCGGAGTAGTTGTCGAAGCCGACCCACTCCCCCGGCCCGCTGAGCAGGTTCCAGTTGTTGAGGGACACCACAAAGGTGTAAATCAGCGGGAACAGTCCCACAAGACCGAACAGCACGAAGAACGGCGAGATGTACAGGTACGGCGAGAGCTTGACGTCGAGACGGCTCAGCTTGTGCTTATAGGTGAGGGCGCTCGCGCGACCGGGGCGCTTGAGAGGAGCGGGAGCGCTGATCTCTGGTTCGAGTGTTCGTGTCATGTGACTTTCTGCCTTCAAGTCGGGCTCCCCGACGCCTGGATTCGGCGTCGGGGAGCCCGGTCGAGCGGATTCTTGCTACTACTTGTTGGTGATGAGCTGGTCGAACAGCGTCATGGCGTCATCCCAGGCCTTGTCGCCTGAAACACCCTGGTCGAGCGAGATCGCGGACGGGCCGAAGACCTGCTCCTGGATCGTCGAGTCGTCCGGACCCTTGAACTGGGCCTTGACTCCGTCGGCACGCTTGGTGAGGATCTCAGCGATCGGTGCGTCGTTGAAGAACGCGGAGACGCCGGTCGCTTCAGCAAGAGCGGGATCCGTCTGAGCTGCGGTGACGCTCGGGAACGGGCCCTGAGCCTTGAACTCGGCGACCTGCTGGTCAGCGTCGGTCAACCAGGCGGCCAGGTCAGCGGCTTCCTGCGGGTGCTTGGACTGCGTCGGAACGGTCAGGAAGGTTCCACCCCAGTTGGTTGCACCGCCGGGGAAGACGTCGGCGAAGTCCCAGCCTGCGGTCGCGCCGGTGGCGTCGCCGCCGGCGGTCTCAACCTGGCCCTGGACGACTCCGAGCATCCAGCCCGGGCACATGAAGGTCGCGAAGGTTCCGTCGGTGAACGACGCACCCTTGTTCCAATCCCACTGCGACTGCGCGGCGGAGAGGCCCTTGCTGTCAGCCGTTGCCAGCTTCGTCCAGGCCGCCTTGAGGTCGGCGTTGTCAACGACGTTGAGCTCGCCATCCGAGGTGTAGTAACCCTCGTCCATCTGGTTCACCATGGAGTTCCAGATGAAGCCGGACTGGTCGAACCACGCCTTGCCGGTTGCCTTCTGGTACTGCTCTCCGAGTGCGAAGTAGCTGTCCCAGGTTGCGTCGTTGCCGCCGAGTGCTGCGGCAACGTCGGCGCGGTCGGTCGGGAGCCCCGCTGCGGCGAAAGCCTTGCTGTTGTAGCACAGGCCCTCCGGGCCGATGTCGGTGCCGTAGCCGATGATGCGGCCGTCCGCGTCGGTGCCCTGGGCGAGCTTCCACGGAACCCACCGGTCCTTGATCTTGTCTGCGCCATAGTCGGAGAGATCGACGAACTGGTCTGACACGTCCATGATCGAGCCGAGCCAGCCCTCTTCCACGGCGGTGACGTCGGACAGTCCGCTTCGGGCGGCGATCTTGGTGAACGCATCCGTACGAGCGTTGCCACCCGTGTCGATGTTGTTGGCCTTGATCGTGATGCCCGGGTTTTCCTTCTCGTACTGTGCGTACAAGTCGGCCATACCCATGCTGCCGAACGTGGTGACGGTCAGCTCGATGGGGTTGTCGCCTGATGCGTTGTCGGTGCCGGCCGAGGAACAGCCGGTCGCGATCAGGGCGAAGGATGCGGCGCAGGCTACTGCGGCCCCAACCTTGGTGCGTTGTGAGAACTTCACTTTCACTCCTTTGTGTGCGTGTGCGTGTGCGTGTGCGAATGCGGAACGTGTGTGCGGGAACAGTTGTCGTACCGGCGAACGCCTCCGGGGACACGCTCACCGACCATAGATGAGAGCGCTCTCATCAACTGCGTGAGAGCGCTCTCATTGATCACCGCCACCTTAGGACACCATCGGAGCGCTTGTCAAGGCGACTCGGTCGCCGGTCGCGAACCGGCGTGGCGAAGACCGCACAGCGCGCTGTGCGCCCCAGACGAACTTGCGAAATAGAATGACCCCATGACATTGGGAACCCGGAGTGCGCGGCCTCCCGCGCCAACCCTCGAGATGGTGGCCGCCGCCGCGGGCGTGTCCCGAGCCACGGTCAGCCGGGTCGTCAACGGCTCGCCGAAGGTGCGGCCCGAGGTCGTGGAGTCGGTGCAGGCGGCCATCGAGCAGCTCAACTACGTGCCCAACCGGGCCGCCCGATCGCTGGCCAGCCACCAGACGCAGTCCGTGGCCCTGGTCGTGCCCGAAGACATGACGAAGTTCTTCGGCGACCCCTACTTCGCCGCTGTCGTGCAGGGCATCACGCAGCGCCTCGACGAGAGCGACTACACGCTCAACCTGCTCGTCGCCTCGAGCGACCCCCGGCACAAGACCATGCGCTACCTGCGCTCGGGCAACGTCGACGGCGCCCTGGTCATCTCGCACCACACCGGGGACAATTTTGTGGCCAACCTCGAGTCCACCATGCCCGTCGTCTTCGGTGGTCGGCCCACCAATCACTCCGGAGCCGACAACTACTTCGTCGACGTCGACAACGTCGCGGGTGCGATCAGCGGCGTGCAGCACCTCATCGACATCGGCCGGCACCGGGTCGGCACCGTCACCGGCCCCGTCGACATGCCCGCCGGTATCGACCGCCTCAACGGGTTCCGCCACGCGCTGGGCCAGGCCGGGCTGCCGGCGGATGCCGTGGAGCACGGTGACTTCACGGCCGCCGGCGCCGCCGCCGCCACCCGCCGCCTGCTCGAGCACAGCCCCGACATCGACGCACTCTTCGTGGCCAGCGACCTGATGGCCGTGGGCTCCATGGCCGTGCTGGCCGAACTGGGCCGAGCCGTTCCGCGGGACATCGCGGTGGTGGCCTTCGACGACAGCCCGGCCGCGCTGTCCGGCCCGATCTCGCTCACCACGGTGAGCCAGCCGTCCAAGGAGATGGGCTTCGCCATGGCCGACCTGCTGCTGCGCCTGCTGGCCGGCGACGACGCCGTACCGCACCACAACATCATGCCGACCCGTCTGGTGCTGCGCGACTCAGCCTGACGCGACCCAGCCTCATGCGGGCCGCGCTGAAACGGGCCGGCCTGAAGCGGGTCAGCCCAGCTGCGGCACGACCTCGCGCGCGATGAAGTCCAGATGATCGAGGTCGGCCAGATCCATGATCTGCAGATAGACGCACTCCACGCCGTCCTCGGCGAGCGCGCCGAGCCGATCGACGATCTCGCTCGTGGTTCCGGCGATCCCGTGCTCGCGCAGCTCCCCGGGCTCGCGGCCAACGGCGGCGGCCCGGCGCGCGAACTCGGCCTCGTCCGCACCGGCGACCGCGATGAGCGCGGTCGAGTACACCAGCTCGCGGGGGTCCCGGCCCACCGCTTCGCAGGCGCGGCGCACCCCGGCGAACTTGCCCGGGATGTCGGCGAACTCTGGGAACGGCAGGTTGAACTCGGTGGCGAAGCGCGCGGCCAGCGCCGGGGTGCGCTTGGCGCCGCCGCCGCCCACGATCACCGGCACGCGGGCTTGGCTGGGCTTGGGCAGGGCGGGCGAGTCGGCGAGTGTGTAGTGCTCGCCGGCGAAGCTGTAGGTCTGGCCCACCGGGGTCTCCCAGAGGCCGGTCACGATCTCGAGCTGCTCCTCGAGCATGCCGAACCGTTTCGCCGGGAACGGGATCCCGTAGGCCAGGTGTTCCTGTTCGAACCAGCCGGTGCCCAGGCCCAGCTCCACACGGCCCTTCGACATCTGGTCCACCTGGGCCACCTGGATCGCCAGGATCCCCGGCGGCCGGTAGGTGACCGACGACACCAGGGTGCCGAGCCGGATGCGCTCGGTCTCGCGGGCGAGACCCGCCAGCGTGGTCCAGGCATCCGTCGGCCCCGGCAGCCCCGAGACGTGATCGCCCATCGCGAGGTAGTGGTCGGAGCGGAAGAAGGCGTCGAAGCCGAGCGTCTCGGTGGCCTGCGCGACCGCGAGGATGTCATCGTAGCTGGCACCCTGCTGGGGCTCGGTGAAAATGCGGAGTCTCATGCTCCCAGTCTTGTCTCCCGCTCGGCGTCGACGAAATCGACCTCGGGTAGCCCGCCGAGCCGCTCGTGCATCACGGCAAGGGACTCGGGGTTCTGGTCGATGAGGAGGAAGCGGCGGCCGAGCGCGGCGGCGACGGCGCCCGTGGTGCCGCTGCCGGCAAAGAAGTCCAGCACCCAGTCGCCCTCCCGGCTGGACGCCTGGATCATGCGGCGCAGGATGCCCACGGGCTTCTGCGTGGGATACCCGGTCTTCTCCTTGCCCGTGGGCGAGACGATGGTGTGCCACCAGACATCCGTGGGCAGCTTGCCCTTGGCCACCTTCTCGGGCGTCACCAGGCCCGGGGCCATGTACGGCTCGCGGTCGACCGTGCTGGAGTCGAAGTAGTAGCTCTTGGGGTTCTTCACGTAGACCAGGATCGTGTCGTGCTTGGTGGGCCAGCGGTTCTTCGACTTGGCGCCGTAGTCGTAGGCCCAGATGAGCTCGTTGAGGAAGCACTCCCGGCCGAAGAGGGCGTCGAGCAGCACCTTGGCGTAGTGCGCCTCGCGGTAGTCGAGGTGCAGGTAGAGCGTGCCGTCGTCGGCGAGCAGCCGCCAGGCCTCGATCAGCCGGGGCTCGAGGAACGCCCAGTAATCCTCGAACTGGTCGTCGTAGCCGAGCAGGTCACCCTTGATGCGCTCGTACCGCTGGCCCTTGAAACCCGTGATCGTGCCGGCCGCGTGCGCGCCGCTGGCCTGAGTGCTGCGCACCGACGTGGTGGCCTGCCGCTTCTGCGACCGGCCGGTGTTGAACGGCGGGTCGAGGTAGATGAGCGTGAACGCGCCGTCGGGAAGCGTCGGCAGCACCTCGAGGTTGTCGGCCTCGATGACCCTGCTGGGAGAGGCCTGAGTCCATGCGTTTGGCATTCCCTCATTCTGTCAGTCGGCCTACGCTGTTCCGATGACGACCGACGAATTGACGACAGACGGATCCGGCGCTCGGGTGGAGCACGAGCCCGAGGTCTCTCGCTACACCCTCTGGCAGGACGGCGAGCCCGTCGGCCTGGCCGACTACCGCATCGAGGGCGAGGAACTGCGCTTCACCCACACCGAGGTGGACCCGGCCCGGCGTGACCACGGCTTGGCGAGCATCCTGGTGGAGGGCGCCCTGGACGACGTGCGCACCCGCACCGACTTCACGGTGGTGGCCGAATGCCCGTTCGTCGCCGAATGGATCGACTCGCACGCTGAGTATCAGGACCTGCTGAGCCGCGGTCGGTAGCAGGCGCTCTCGGCTAGGGAACGCGCCCGATCCACTCGGCGGTGCTGAACTTGCTCTCGACGAGGCCGGCGGCCTTGGCATATTCCTCGTCGGTGATGTCTCCCGGCGTGGCCCCATAGAGGCTTGTGAACGTCTGCTTCATGCGGTCGATGATCTCGGCCCGGCTGAGGCCGGTCTGGCTGCGCAACGGATCGACGCGCTTCGCGGCACTGGTGATGCCCTTGTCGCTGAGCTTCTCCCGGCCGATGCGCAGCACCTGCACCATCTTCTCGCCGTCCATGTCGTAGCTCATGGTCACGTGGTGCAGCACGGCGCCGCTGCCGAGCCGCTTCTGCGCGGCGCCACCGATCTTGCCTGTGGGGCTCGTGATGTCGTTGAGCGGCTGGTAGTGGGCATCAATGCCGAGTGATTTGAGGGCCGTGATGACCCACTCGTCGAGGAAGGCGTAGGAGTCGGCGAAGGTCATGCCGTGCACGAGCTCGGTGGGCACGTAGATCGAGTAGGTGATCACGGAGCCGGCTTCCATGAACATGGCGCCGCCACCGCTCACCCGGCGCACCACGGTGAAGCCGTGCTTCTCGGCGTTGACAGCGTCGACCTCGTTCTTCAGCGACTGGAAGCTGCCGATCACGACGGCCGGCTCGTTCCATTCCCAGATACGCAGAGTGGGCTGGCGCCGTCCTTCGCCCACCTCGACGGCCAGAACCTCGTCGAGCGCCATCTGCATCACCGGCGGCACTGCCTTGGTGTGGATGAGCTGCCAGTCGTAGTCGCGCCAGCTGCTGGCGTGGGCCAGCGAGCGCCGCACGGCCACTGCCACGGATTCGGGTGAGAAGCCGAGAAGAGTGGCGCCCGCCGGCAACGCGGCCCGCACTGCCGCGGCGATGGTGGCCGCGTCGCTGTCGGCGGAGAGCCCGTTCACCGCGTCGTTGATGTCCTCGAGAGCGTCGTCGGGTTCGAGGAAGAAGTCGCCGGCGAGCCGGAAACCGCTGATGACGTTGTCGACGACCTCGAGGTCGACCACAACGAGCTTGCCGCCAGGAACCTTGTATTCACCATGCATGAGCACAGCCTAATCGTCGGTCGCGCTCGATCCGGCGGGCTCGGGGAGGTGTGCGTCCAGCCAGGACACCAGGTCGGCGAGCACCTCGTCGCGGTTGGTCTCGTTGAACACCTCGTGCCGGGCGCCGGGGTAGACGATCACCCGCACATCCGTCAGCCCCGACCGGCGCTGGTAGACCTGGGCAAGCTTCTGCGCGCTGCGCTCCCCGCCGACCGGGTCGTCACCGCCGACCTGAATGAGCAGGGGCAGCCCGGCGGGGAGGCCGCGAGCCGGGCGGCCGAGGATGCGGGCGGCATCCCGCAGCCCGAACAGCCTGGCCAACGGCACACTCGTCGTGAGCGGATCGGCCACGAACGCCGCCGCCACGGCCGGGTCCCGGCTGAGCCACTCGGCGCCGGTCGAGCCCAGATGCTTGTGCTTGCGGTTGAGGTCACCGCTGTCGAGATAGCCGGGCCAGCGGTAGGCAGTGCCGGTGAGAACGACGGCCTGGTAGTCGTCGGGATGCTGGTTCACGAGCATCTGGGCCATGAACGACCCCCAGCTGTGCCCGACCAGCACCAGCGGCAAGGGCGGAACTCCAGGCTCGGCCCGCGCGAGACGGCGGATCTCGGCGGTGAAGCCGTGCACGGCGGCAACAGCCGCACGCAGACCGCCCGGGCCGAGCCGGCCGAGCATGTCGGCGTCGCCGCCGTGCTGGCGCATCCCGGTCTGCCCGTGGCCGCGGTGATCGTCGGCGTAAACGGTGTACCCGGCCAGGTTCAGCGCGCGCGCCACCTCGCGGTAGCGCAGGGCATGTTCACCCACCCCGTGCACGAGCTGCACGATGCCGCGGGGATGGTCGACCGGCCAGGCGTAGTACACGATGGGGACGCCGTATTCGTCAATGAAGGTGGGCACGGGCTCATTCTGCCGTAACTGGTGCCCATCCGGACATCTGCACCCGGCACACCGGGTGCAATTGTCTGAAGCGGGACCAGTTGGGACCACAGCAGGGGCGCGGGAATCATTAGCATGGCTAATTTGTTAGGCTAAGTAATCATGATTCTCCTTCCTCCGACTCACCCTGCCGCGGCGGCGCACACCAAGCGCCGCACCGTCGCCGAACTGAGCCACGACTTCCGGCTGGCCAACGGCCGGCTTGCCCGGCGAGTGCGCCAGGAACAGGCCGAAAACGAACTCACCGGCGGCCAGTTCTCGGCCCTCGGCGCCGTCTTCCGGCTGGGGCCGATGACCCTCAGCGCGCTCAGCGACGAGGAACGGGTCACCCCGCCCTCGATGAATCGCACCGTGAATGCACTGGTGCAAGCGGGCCTGGTCGATCGGGCCGGCTCGGCCGAGGACGGCCGCAAGGTCATCCTCACCGCCACCCCGGCCGGGCTGGCCCTTGTGAAGGAGACTCGCCGACGCCGCGATGACTGGATCGCCAAGCGCATCCTGCGGCTCACCCCCGAGCAGCGCCAGGTTCTGGCCGCCGCCACCGACATCATGAAGGAGCTCACCGACAGTTGAGTGCAATGTTCCGCTCTCTGAGCGTCGTCAATTACAGGATCTGGTTCGCCGGTGCCCTGGTGTCCAATGTGGGCACCTGGATGCAGCGCACGGCCCAGGACTGGATCGTGCTGACCCAGCTCACCGATTACAACGCCACCGCAGTGGGCATCGTGATGGCCCTGCAATTCGGGCCGCAACTCGTGCTGATGCCGTGGTCGGGCCTCATCGCGGACAGGTTCGACCGGCGCAAGCTGCTGATGCTCACGCAGACCCTGATGGGCATGCTGGCCCTTGGCCTGGGCATCATCACCGTCACGGGCGTAGTCGAGCTGTGGCACGTCTACCTCTTCGCCCTTGGTCTGGGCGTGGTGGCCGCCATCGACGCCCCCGCCCGGCAGACCTTCGTCTCCGAGCTGGTTCCCGACGACAACCTCTCGAACGCCGTGGCGCTCAACTCGGCTTCGTTCAACGGCGCCCGGCTGATCGGCCCGGCCGTAGCCGGTGTGCTCACGGTGGCGGTCGGCGCCGGCTGGGTTTTCCTGATCAACGCCGTGACCTTCGCCTTCACGGTGTTCGCCATGACCCTCCTCCGCACCAAACAACTCCGCAAGCAACCGCGCGCGCCTCGCGAGCGGGGCCAACTGATGGCCGGCTTCCGCTACGTGTGGCACCGACCCGACATCGTCGCCGTGCTGATCACGGTGTTCCTGGTGGGCACCTTCGGGTTCAACTTCGCGATCTTCACCTCCACCATGGCCACCGTGGAGTTCGGCATGGGTGCCAGCGAGTTCGGCATGCTGAGCTCGATCATGGCGGTGGGCAGCGTGGCCGGTGCCCTGCTGTCCGCGCGGCGGAACCGCCCGCGGATGCGCCTGGTGATCGGCGGGGCGTTTTTCTTCGGCCTCTCCTGCACGGTCGCAGCGCTGATGCCCACCTACCTCACCTTCGCGATCTCGCTCGCGTTCGTGGGGCTCGCCTCGCTCACCCTGATGACCACGGCGAACGCCTATGTGCAGACCACCACCGAGCCCGCCATGCGCGGCCGGGTGATGGCGCTGTACATGGCGATCTTCGCCGGCGGCACGCCCCTCGGCGCCCCGCTGGTGGGCTGGGTGGCCGACCAGTACGGTCCGCGGTGGTCGATCGGCGTCGCCGCAGTGTCGGGGCTGCTCGCGGCCGCCGTCGTGCTGTTCTGGATGATCAAATATCAGCGCCTGCGCGTGCGCATCCGGCCGCGCACCTCACCCCGCACGGCACGGTTCCATGTGCGGCACCGGGGCGACGGGCATCCGCTCACCTCGGCCATCCGCGTCGTGTCGGAGAAGGCCGCAGCCGCGGAACGCGACCGTGATCGAGAGACCGCGACGCGGGAGATCGCCGTCATCGAGGCGACAACTCCGCGCTGAAACGCTCCGCTGAGCGGATCAGCCCGCGGTCGACGCCCGCACGACAAGCTCGGGCTGGAAGACGATCTGCTCGGGCACGAACGAGTCGCCGGCCTCGGCCTCACGCAGGAGCAGGTCCACGGCCGTGAAACCGATCAGGGCGCTGGGCTGGCGGATCGACGAGAGCGGCACCACGGCCGCCGAGGCGAACGCGATATCGTCGTACCCGATGAGGGCGATTTCGTCGGGCACGCGGATGTCGCCGGACATGTTCAGGGCCTGCAGCAGGCCCAGTGCCAGGAGATCATTGGCCGCGAAGATCGCGTCCGGCCGGTCCTCCGGCCGGCGCGCCAGCAGCGCCTGTCCCACTCGACGGCCTTCCAGCACCGTGAGCGATCCCGTCTCGACGGTTTCCAGGGACACCCCGGCGTTCTCGGCCACGGCAGCGCGGGCGCCGTCCAGTCGATCGCTGACCTGACGGATGCCGCGGGGCCCGCCGACGAAGGCGAGGCGGGAACGCCCCACTTCGATGAGGTGACGTGCGGCGAGGTGACCCCCGGCCACATCGTCCACGGCCACCGACGAGAAGCTGCGGTCCTCGGTCTGGCGGTCCACCAGCACGGTGGGCGTGCCTCGGCGCCGCAGCCGGCTGAGCTGCTCACCGCTGTCACCGAGCGGCGAAATGAGCACACCATGCACCCTCTGCTCCTCGAACAGGTCCAGGTAGGCGCTCTCGCGCGCGGCCGTCTCGTCACTGTTGCCGAGCAGCACGGTCAACCCAGCCTGCGCGGCACGGTCCTCCGCACCCCGGGCGAGGTCGGTGAAGAACGGGTTGCCCACATCGAGGACGACGAGGCCGATGCTGCGGCTGCGGCCTGCCCTGAGTTGGCGGGCCGCGTCGTTGCGCACGAATCCGAGCAGCTCGATGGCGGCGTGAACCCGGGAGACTGTTCCGGCAGAGACCTTGTCCGGCCGGTTGAGCACATTGGACACGGTCCCCACGGAGACGCCGGCCTCCGCGGCCACATCGCGCACGCTGATTGATGTCACCGACTCTCCTTCACCCGCGGATGGATGGATTGCAGTTTAGCGTCAGATTGAAACGAATCACCAAGATTGCTTGACAGTATCTCGCCGTCGACATAGATTTCTCCCCAGTCGATTAAAACGATTCAACTTTCCTCCTTCAGCGTCGAAGAATAGGTCCTGTCTATGACGATCAACCCCGGCTTGTCCGGTCCCGCCGCCCTCGAACTCCGAAGCGTGGCCAAGTCCTTCGGCCCGGTCGTCGCCCTCGCCTCGGCCGATCTCAGCGTGCAGATGAACTCGATCCACGCGCTGGTCGGTGAGAACGGCGCGGGCAAGTCCACCCTCGTGAAGATCATTGCGGGGCTCTACCAGCGCGATGCTGGCGAGTTCCTGCTGCGCGGCCAGAGTGTGGACTTCACCTCCACGGCGCAGTCCAAGGCCGCGGGCATCGCGGTGATCTATCAGGAACCCACCCTCTTCCCCGACCTGTCGGTGACCGAGAACATCTTCATGGGCCGCCAGCCCACGAACCGCTTCGGCCGCATCGACCGCAAGCGGATGCGTGCCGAAGTAGAGCAGCTCTTCGCCCGGCTCTCGGTGCGCATGGGCCCGGACCGCCCGGCCGAGGGCCTGTCGATCGCGGACCAGCAGATCATTGAGATCTCCAAGGCCATCTCCCTGGACGCCCGGGTGCTCATCATGGACGAGCCGACCGCGGCGCTCAGCGGGGTGGAGGTGGACCGCCTCTTCGCCGTGGCCAGAAGCCTGCGAGATGAGGGCCGGGCGATCGTGTTCATCTCCCACCGTTTCGACGAGGTGTTCGCCCTCTGCGACACCATCACCGTAATGCGAGACGGCCGATACATCTCCACCGACCGTATCGAAGACACCAGCGTGAATGAGATCGTTCGGCGGATGGTTGGCCGCGACATCACCGACCTCTTCCCCAAGCAGGAGGCCGCTGTCGGTGAGACCATCCTCGAGGTGGCCGGGCTCAGCTCTGCCGGCGTCTTCCACGACATCACCTTCTCGGTGCGCAGCGGCGAGATCGTGGGCCTGGCCGGGCTGGTGGGCGCGGGCCGCAGCGAGGTCGCCCGCGCGATCTTCGGTGTGGACACGTACGATTCCGGCTCCGTGACCATGGCGGGCCGGCGGGTGCCACGGCGGAACCCCGTCGCCGCGATGAACCTGGGTCTCGCCCTGGTGCCGGAGGACCGGCGCAAGCAGGGCCTGGTGATCGACTCCAGCGTGGCCCGCAACACCACGATGTCGATCCAACGCACTCTCACCACTGCGGGCCTGCTGCGGTCCTCCGCCGAGAACGCGGCAGCACGCATCTGGGCCAGCCGCCTCGAGGTGAAGACCAATGCCCTCGACACCGTCGCCGGCACTCTCAGCGGCGGGAATCAGCAGAAGGTCGTGCTGGCCAAATGGCTGGCCACGAACCCTCGGGTGCTGATCATCGACGAGCCCACCCGCGGCATCGACGTCGGCACCAAGGCCGAGGTGCACCGTCTGCTGAGCGAATTGGCCGGCCGGGGCATGGCGATCCTGATGATCTCGTCAGAGCTGCCGGAGGTCCTCGGCATGGCCGATCGGGTTCTGGTCATGTGCGAGGGACGCATCACCGCCGACATCGACCGGGCCGACGCCAGCAGCGAAACCGTCATGTACGCCGCAACCCACGCAACGGAGCACGCCAAGTGACCACAGTGACGCCTCCAAAGGCCCAACCTGCCCTGCATGCCCTGCATGCCCTGAAATCCTTCGCCGGAGCCCGGGAGACCAGCATCCTGCTCGCCCTGGTCCTGGTGATCGTGGCCGCGACCGCCGTGAACCCCAACTTCATCTTCAGCTCGGATGGCTGGCGCGACCTGCTCCTGACCCCGTCCATCCTGATCCTGGTGGCGATCGGCCAGGCGATCGTGATCATCACCCGCAGTGTCGACCTGTCGGTCGGGTCGGTGCTCGGATTGAGCGCTTACCTCACCGGCCGGCTGTTCATCGACATTCCGGGCATCCCGATCGCGGTGGTCTTCCTCGCCGGCATCGCGATGGGCGCCCTCCTCGGGCTGATCAACGGAGCCCTTGTCGCATTCGCCCGGGTTCCCGCCCTAGTGATCACCCTGGGCACGCTCTACGCCTATCGCGGCATCAACGTCTTGTGGGCCGGCAGCGACCGGATCAACGCCTCTGACATGCCGAAGGACTTCCTCGCCCTCGGCACGGGCGCCGTCCTGGGGATTCCCCTCCTCACCATCATCGCCCTCGTCGTCTTGGTCATCGCCGCCTGGTACATGCGCAACACCAGGGGCGGTCGCGAGTTCTATGCGATCGGGTCGGAGCCGGCTGCTGCCGAGCTCTACGGACTCAAGGTGACCAGGCGCATCCTGATCGCCTTCATCGTCTGCGGCAGCCTGGCCGGCCTGGCCGGAGTGCTCTACGCAGCCCGGTACGGCACCATCAACTCCCAGGCCGGCAGCGGCTTCGAACTGGATGCCGTCGGCGCGGCGGTGATCGGCGGCGTCGCCATCTTCGGCGGCAGCGGAACGGTCTGGGGAGCCGCCCTGGGCGCCGCCCTGCTGCTCACCATCAACCGGGCCTTGCCGATCCTGGGGGTTCCGGATTTCTGGCAGCGAGCCGTGGTGGGAGCGCTCATCATCGGCGCCATCGTCCTCGACCGGATTCTCGCCCTGCGCCAATCGCGCAAGCTTCTCGAAGAAAGAGACGTCAATGAGTGACACGACGGTCCACGGCGCTGCCGCTACGCGAACCTACCGCGACTATGGACACCCCCTCTGGCGTCGGCTCCTGCTGACCAGGGAGAGCGCCGTCATCGTGCTCCTGCTGATCGTGATCGGGATCGCGACGCTGCGGGTGAACAACTTCGGCAGCCCCCTCACCCTCACCTACCTACTCCTGGATGTGGCCCCGATCCTGCTGATCGCCCTGCCGATGACCCTCATCATCATCACCGGCGAGATCGATCTGTCGGTCGCCAGCATGGTCGGGCTGAGCAGCGTCCTGGTGGGCATCCTGCACCAGGGCGGCCTCAGCATCCCCGTCGCCGGGCTTCTGGCCATCGTGGTCGGCTGCATCGGCGGGGCGATCAACGGGTTCCTGGTCACCGTCGTCGGCCTGCCGTCCCTGGCGGTCACCATCGGATCACTGGCGCTGTACCGCGGTCTGGCCGTCGGGCTGCTCGGTACGACCGCCGTCACGGATTTCCCGCAGTTCTGGACCGACCTGGCAAAGTCGAAGATCGGGGCCACCGCCCTGCCGACCGTCATGATCCCCTTCCTCATCCTGCTCGTGGTGTTCGCGCTCCTGCTGCACTTCACGCCGTTCGGCCGGGGCATCTACTCGATCGGCCTGAGCCCGGAGGCGGCAACCTTCTCCGGGGTTCACGTGAACCGCACCAAGTTCATCCTCTTCGTGCTCGCGGGCGGCGTCTCGGCTCTGGCCGGCATCTACTACACACTGCGCTTCGGCAGCGCCAGGGGCGACAACGCCACGGGGCTGGAGCTGCAGGTCATCGCGGCCGTGCTTCTGGGCGGCGTGTCCATCTTCGGCGGCCGGGGCGCCCTGCACGGAGTCATCGCCGGTGTGCTGCTCATCGGAGTGCTGGGCAGCGCGCTCCGGCTCGCCAACGTCACCGCGGACGTCATCAACATCATCACCGGGGTGCTCCTCGTGCTCTCGGTGGTGTCCACGAGCTTTCTGGTCTGGCTGCAGAACACCCTGCAGCGAGCCGGAAGATCCAGAAAAGGCCGCACCACCGCCCCCTCGGCGTAGGCCCGCACTCACATCGCTCCACACTCACCGCATTGAAAGGAAGAACAATGATGTTGTTTCACACACCCGGCACGGGCAAGACCCGCACAGCAGCCATCGCCGCCGTCGCCCTGAGCATCGCTCTCGTCGCCACCGGTTGCGCGGCCGAGACCAGCACCTCGGGCGGAACCGGCGGCGGCGACGACGCGAATCTCGCTATCACGTTCCTGCCCAAGAACCTGGGCAACCCGTACTTCGACACCTCGGACAACGGCGGCAAGAAGGCCATTGAGGAGTTCGGCGGCACCTATGCCGAAGTCGGCCCCGTCGAAGCCACCCCGGACGGCCAGGTCAGCTACATCAACACGCTCACCCAGCAGGGCGTCGGTGCCATCGTGATCTCGGCCAACGACCCCAAGGCCATCGGTGGGGCCCTCAACGAGGCTCGCGCCGCCGGCGTCAAGGTGGTCACTTTCGACTCGGACACCGACCCCGAGTACCGCGACGTGTTCATCAACCAGGCCGACGCCGAAGGCATCGCCAAGGTACAGGTGGACCTCATCGCCGAGCAGATCGAAGACGCCGGGGAAGTAGCCATCCTCTCGGCATCCGCCAACGCGACCAACCAGAACGCCTGGATCGAGCTGATGAAAGCCGACCTCACCACCAACCACCCGAACATCACCCTGGTGGAGACCGTGTACGGCGATGACGACGACCAGACCTCGTTCGACAAGACGGCGGCACTCCTGCAGAGCCACCCGAACCTCAAGGGCATCATGTCGCCGACGACGGTCGGTATCGCGGCAGCCGCCCGGTACCTGCAGACCTCCGAGTACAAGGGCAAGGTCGCGCTAACCGGTCTCGGCACTCCGAACCAGATGCGCGACTACGTCGACGACGGCACCGTCACCGCATTCGCCCTGTGGAACCCCGCCGACCTCGGCTTCCTGGCCGCCTACGCGGCGAAGGCTCTGATCGAGGGCGACATCACCGGCGCAGAGGGCGACAGCTTCGAAGCGGGTGACCTCGGCGAGTTCACCGTCGGCGCCGACGGCGTCGTGCTTCTCGGCGACCCGTTCGTCTTCAACGCGGACAACATCGGCGACTTCGACTTCTAGTCGGCCCGGCGGGATGGGTCGCCGAGCCTGTGGCGACCCACCCCTGCCCGCGTACTTCCCCGCCGTGCATCCCTGACGAAAGGTCCCGCCGTGCAGCGCGTCTGCTTCCAGCTCCAGGTGAAGCCCGAACGACTCAATGAGTACACCGCACGCCACGCCGCGGTATGGCCGGAGATGCTCGAGGCGCTGCGCGACACCGGCTGGACGAACTACTCGCTGTTCCTGCGCGAGGACGGACTCCTCATCGGGTATTTCGAGACTGAGTCTCTCGCGGCCGCTCAGGCCGGCATGGCCGCCACCACAGTGAACGCCCGCTGGCAGGCGGAGATGGCCCACTTCTTCGTCGGACTCGAGGGCGCGCCCGACCGGGGCTTCCTGCAGCTGCACGAAGTCTTCAACCTGGAGGACCAGCTGCGCCGCGCCCGCTCGGCCTGACTCGATGCCTGACCGCACCGGTCTGAATCCGCCGACTTGACCCCATCCGCTTGACTTGATTGAAACGATTCATTTAGACTCGCAGACACCACTCCCGGCTCTCACAGAGAAGTGATTTCCCCATGACGACGTTCGACTCCATCACCGCCCAGCTGGCCGCCCAGGCCATCGAACTGCCCTCCTGGGCATTCGGCAACTCCGGCACCCGGTTCAAGGTCTTCTCCACTCCCGGCACGCCCCGCACCATCCAAGAGAAGATCGCGGATGCCGCCACGGTACACACCCACACCGGGCTGGCACCCACCGTGGCCCTGCACATCCCCTGGGACAAGGTGGACGACTACGCGGCCCTCCGCGCCTTCGCCGGCGACCACGGCCTGGCGCTCGGCACGGTCAACTCCAACACCTTCCAGGACGACGCCTACAAGTTCGGCAGCCTCACCCACACGGATGCCGCCGTGCGCCAGAAGGCCATCGACCACCACTTCGACTGCATCGACATCATGCACGCCACCGGGTCGCAGGACCTCAAGATCTGGCTCGCCGACGGCACCAACTACCCGGGCCAGGGTGACATCCGCGGCCGCCAGGACCGGCTCGCCGACTCCCTCGCCGCGATCTACGAGCGGATCGGGGCCGAGCAGCGACTCGTGCTCGAGTACAAGTTCTTCGAGCCGGCTTTTTACCACACCGACGTGCCCGACTGGGGAACGTCCTACGCCCAGGTGTCGGCCCTCGGCGACCGCGCGCTGGTCTGTCTGGACACCGGCCACCACGCCCCCGGCACCAACATCGAGTTCATCGTCGCCCAGCTGTTGCGGCTGGGCAAGCTCGGCTCCTTCGACTTCAATTCCCGCTTCTACGCCGACGACGACCTCATCGTCGGCGCGGCCGATCCGTTCCAGCTGTTCCGGATCCTCTACGAGGTCATCCGCGGCGCAGGCTTCGGGCCGGACTCCCCCGTCGCCTTCATGCTCGACCAGTGCCACAACGTCGAAGACAAGATCCCCGGCCAGATCCGCTCGGTGCTCAACGTGCAGGAGATGACCGCCCGGGCGCTGCTCGTGGACGGCACGGCTCTCCGCGCGGCGCAGGACGCCAGCGACGTGCTCGGCGCCAACGGCATCCTGATGGACGCCTTCTACACCGACGTGCGCGGTGACCTCGCCGCCTGGCGTGAGACCCGCGGGCTGCCCGCCGACCCCATGGCCGCCTACGCGGCATCCGGCTACCAGGCGAAGATCGCCGCCGACCGCGCCGGTGGCCAACAGGCCGGTTGGGGCGCCTGACGCCCGCAACTGGTGCCAGTGCGGACAGGTGCGCCCCGCGTGCCGGGTGCACCTGTCCGGATCGGCACCAGTTGGGCCGCGTTGGCTCGCGGTCCCCCCTCTCCACCTCACTCTGACCTCGAAAGAAGCTCGTCATGACCAACCCCACCGCTCTGGAGCTCATCAGCCGCTCCAACCGGCTCGGCGCCGACCCGAAGAACACCAACTACGCCGGCGGAAACACCTCGGCCAAGGGCACCGAAATCGACCCGGTCACCGGAGAGGAGATCCAGCTGCTCTGGGTCAAGGGCTCCGGTGGCGACCTCGGCACCCTCACCGAGCCCGGGCTGGCCGTGCTGCGGCTGGACCGGATGCGTGCCCTCACGAACGTCTATCCCGGCGTCGACCGCGAGGACGAGATGGTCGCGGCCCTCGATTACACCCTGCACGGCAAGGGCGGCGCGGCGCCGTCGATCGACACCCCGATGCACGGGCTGGTGGATGCGGCGCACGTCGACCACCTGCACCCGGATGCCGGCATCGCCATCGCGACCGCCGCCGACGGCGAGGCCCTCACCGGCGCCATCTTCGGCGACCGGGTGGTCTGGGTGCCCTGGCGCCGACCCGGCTTCCAGCTGGGCCTGGACATCGCGGTCATCAAGGACGCCAATCCGCATGCCATCGGCTGCATCCTCGGCGGCCACGGCATCACGGCCTGGGGCGACACCAGCGCGGCCTGCGAGGCCAACTCGCTGTGGATCATCGACACCGCCACCGCCTACATCGCCGAGCACTCCTCGCCCGAACCGTTCGGCGCCGAGCTGACCGGCTTCGGCGCCCTGGCCGAGGCCGACCGCCGCGCCAAGGCGGCGGCCCTCGCCCCCACCCTGCGCGGCCTGTTCTCCACCGACAGCGCCAAGGTGGGTCACTTCACGGATGCTCCCGAGGTCCTGGACTTCCTCTCCCGCACCGAACACCCCAGGCTGGCGGCGCTCGGTACCAGCTGCCCGGACCACTTCCTGCGCACCAAGGTCAAGCCGATGCTGCTCGACCTGCCGGCCGAGGCATCCGTGGAGGACTCGATCGCGCGCCTGCAGGAGCTGCACGAGGCCTACCGGGCCGACTACCAGGCCTATTACGACCGGAACGCGGTCGAGGGCTCCCCCGCGATCCGCGGCGCCGACCCGCTGATCGTGCTGATTCCCGGCGTGGGCATGTTCAGCTACGGCGCGAACAAGCAGACCGCCCGAGTAGCCGGCGAGTTCTACCTCAACGCCATCAACGTGATGCGCGGCGCCGAGGGCCTCTCCAGCTACGAGCCCATCAACGAGGCCGAGAAGTTCGCGATCGAGTACTGGGCACTCGAAGAGGCCAAGCTGCAGCGGATGCCGAGGGCCAAACCGCTGGCCACCCGCGTGGCGCTCGTCACCGGCGCGGCCTCCGGCATCGGCAAGGCCATCGCCATTCGCCTGGCCGCAGAGGGCGCCTGCGTCGTGATCGCCGACCTCGACCTGGCGAAGGCGCAGGCCGCCGCCGCCGAGATCGGCGGCGAGGACGTGGCGATCGGCGTGCAGGCGAACGTCACCGACGAGGCGCAGGTGCAGGCATCCGTCGATGCCGCCGTGCTCGCGTTCGGCGGCCTCGACCTGGTCGTGAACAACGCCGGGCTGTCGCTGTCGAAGTCGCTGCTGGAGACGACCGTGGCCGACTGGGACCTGCAGCACAACGTGATGGCCAAGGGCTCGTTTCTGGTGTCGAGGGCTGCGGCGAAGGTGCTCATCGAGCAGAAGCTCGGCGGCGATATCATCTACATCTCGTCGAAGAACTCGGTGTTCGCCGGGCCCAACAACATCGCGTACTCGGCGACCAAGGCCGACCAGGCACACCAGGTGCGGTTGCTGGCGGCCGAGCTCGGCGAGTACGGCGTGAAGGTCAACGGTATCAACCCCGACGGCGTCGTGCGCGGCTCGGGCATCTTCGCCGGCGGCTGGGGCGCCAAGCGCGCCGCGGTGTACGGGGTGGCGGAAGACGATCTGGGCAAGTACTACGCCCAGCGCACCCTGCTCAAGCGCGAGGTGCTGCCCGAGAACGTGGCCAATGCCGTCTTCGTGCTCTGCACGAGCGACCTCAGCCACACCACTGGCCTGCACATCCCGGTCGACGCCGGCGTCGCCGCCGCGTTTTTGCGGTGAACGGCCCAGCGTTGCCAGCCTCAACCGCCAACTGTTCCCGTTCCGGACAAGTGCACCCGGTGTGCCGGGTGCACTTGTCCGCTGGGGGCGCAGTTGGATGGGCGGGGGCGTCGTGAGCACGGGGCGGGGCGCCGGGGGCACGGTCGCGGCCGTGGACCTGGGCGCATCGAGCGGCCGGGTGATGCTCGGGCAGGTCGGCCCGAACCGGCTCGACCTACATTCGGTGGCCCGGTTCCCCAACAACCCCGTGCGCACCATCGACGGCCTGCACTGGAACATCCTGGAGCTGTACCGCAACTCACTCGAAGGTCTGCGGGCCGCTGTGCGGGAGGCTCCGGAGCTGGCCAGCGTCGGGATCGACTCCTGGGCCGTCGACTACGCGCTCCTGCGCGGCGACCGGATGCTCGGCACCCCCTTCCACTACCGGGACGACCGGACCGCAGCGGGGGTGCAGACCACCCACGCCCTGGTGCCACCGATCGAGCTCTACGCGCGGAACGGCCTGCAGGTGCTGTCCTTCAACACCCTGTACCAGCTGGCGGCGGACAGAGCCAGCGGGGACCTCGCGGTCGCCGATGGCCTGCTGCTGATCCCCGATCTGCTCGGGTTCTGGCTGACCGGCCGGCGGGTCGCCGAGCGCAGCAACGCCTCGACCACCGGGCTGCTGCGCGCCGTCGGGGGCACCGCCGCCGAGTGGGACACCGAGCTGATGCACCGGCTGGGCCTGCCGCGCACGCTGTTTCCCGACCTGGTAGCCGCGGGCGAAGCCATCGGGCCGCTGCTGCCTTCCGTGGCCGCCGATGTCGGTGTGAGCCGGCTCGAGCTGGTGGCTGTGGGATCGCACGACACCGCGTCCGCCGTGGTGGGCGTGCCGATGCTCACCGACGACTGCGCCTATATCTCCAGCGGCACCTGGTCGCTCGTGGGGGTCGAGCTCTCGGCGCCGGTGCTCTCGGAGGCCAGCCGTGCGGCGAACTTCACCAACGAGGGCGGCGTGGACGGTCGCGTGCGCTACCTCCGCAACGTGATGGGCCTGTGGCTGCTCAGCGAGTCGATCCGCAGCTGGGCACGCGACGGCGACACCGTCGAACTGCCGGCCCTGCTCGCCCAGGCCGCCGCACTGCCCGGGCCGACCGATGTCTTCGACGTCGACGACACCCGCTTCCTGGCGCCGGGAAACATCCCCGACCGCATCGACGAGTACTGCCGGGAGCACGGCATCCGCCCACCCGGCAGCAGGGCAGAGCTGGTGCGCAGCATCGTGGAGAGCCTCGCGGCTGCCTACGCCCGCACCCTCCGCACGATCACCGAGCTCTCGGGACAGCCCGTGCGCACGGTGCATCTCGTGGGCGGCGGCTCCCAGAACGAGCTGCTCTGCCAGCTCACGGCCGATTACACCGGGCTGCCGGTGCTGGCCGGTCCGGTGGAGGCCACGGCGATCGGGAACGTGCTGGTGCAGGCCCGCGCGCAAGGCTTCGCCACCGGCAGCTTGGAAAGCCTGCGGGCGCTCGTGCACCAGGCGCATCCGCCCCGCGTCTACTCGCCGACACCGCGGGGCCTGGTCGCGCACGATAACATTTCAGACTAGGCAGAGCGACACGGAAACGGCGGGCACGGGTGGACCTTCACGCGATCATCTCGATGCTCAGCGAGATCTTCACCATCGTGGGCCTGCTCGTCGGTCTTCCGCTCTACATCGCCGGCCTGTCCGTGCGTGGTTTCGGCGGTCGTTGGGTGCAGACCGACGGCGTCGTCGCGGCCACGGCCTCTGGCCCGGTGATTCGCTGGTTCGACAGCACCGGCGAGGTGCACGAGGCCCTGGCCGACAGCCACGAGACGGTGCACCTGGATCCCGGCGACGACGTCACGGTGTGGTTCAGCGCCCGGTCCCCCCAGCGCTGCCGAACCCATTCGCCCGACCACGACGGCAAGGCCCTGCGGCTGACCGGCCTGATCTTGCTCGTCCTCGGTGTCGCCTCGGCGATCCTGGGCGTCGTCCTGCTCTTCTTCTAGCCGTTCGACCTGCTCGTCACGACCCGGCGGTCGCGGCGGCATGCGAGAGGGGTTGCCGTGAGACCCGCGCCGACGGATGCTGGCGTCCAGAACCATATCCAGAATCTCCATACAGAGAGGTATGCCATGGACAAGATCATCATTCTCACCGGAGACGCCGCCGAGACGCTCGAGGTGTTCTACCCGTACCAGCGCCTGCGCGAGGCCGGCTACGAGGTGCACATCGCCGCCCCGGAGAAGAAGAAACTGCAATTCGTGGTGCACGACTTCGTCGACGGCTTCGACACCTACACCGAGAAACTCGGCCACATGTGGGATGCCGATATCGCGTTCAAGGATGTGAATCCGTCCGACTATCTGGCCGTGGTGGTTCCGGGCGGCCGGGCGCCGGAGTACATCCGCAACGATGAGGACGCCAAGCGCATCGTGCGGCACTTCTTCGAGACCAACGCGCCGGTCGCCGCGCTCTGCCACGGGCCGATGCTGCTGGCCGCGGCCGGAGTGCTGCAGGGGCGCACCTCCTCGGCGTATCCCGCCCTCAAACTGGACGTGGAACTGGGCGGCGGCACCTTCGAGAACGGTGCGGCCGTCGTCGACGGCAACCTGGTGTCCGGCCGAGCCTGGCCCGACCACCCCGAATGGATGCGCGAATTCATGAAGCTGCTCGACGACGCCCGGGTGCGGACCCGGCCCGTGGAGGCCGCCGCCACCGCGTAGCCTGTATGCAGGTACGCGATTCGCGCGTGCGGCAGAGAGGATGCCCGTGGACACCACACTGCTCCGGCGTTTTGTCGCCGTCGCCGAGGAACTGGACATCGCTCGCGCCGCGAAGAACCTCAACGTCTCGCGTACGACGCTGATGAAGTCGGTCGCCTCCCTGGAGGCCGAGCTCGGTGTGCCGCTTTTCGAACCTGCCGCCGACAACCCCTTCCTCACCGAAGCCGGGATCGCCCTGCTAGCCGAGTCGAAGGGGCTGCTGGCCCACATGCCACCGGCCGGCGGCCCCTCCCAGGGCTCGGGCAACAGCAGTGGATCCGGCGGCGGTAAGGCCAAAGCCTCAAAGGGTCGCGGTCGCGCGCCCGCCGTCAAGGGCCAGTCCGCGCCGGGCAAGCGACGCCAGTCCCGCTGACCCCATCGAGGACAAGCGGACGCGGCTGAGCGACCTCGCCGCCGTCCGCGCGGTCGGCCGGATGACGGCCGGCTGACCTCGCACGTCGAGTTCGAACGCGCCTGATACAACGTCGCCTCCACCGGCATCGCCGCTCTCTTCCCGGCATAACGGGCCGGGTACCCGGGGTGGATTTTCGCGCGTCGGCTGGCTAGGCTGTGTGGTCAGACCACATGGTCGGCGCAGGGACCGCGCCGAGTATCGGCACACCGCATGCCAGAGCACCACGCACCAACACACAGCACGCCAGACCCACAGCCCGCCAATGGAGGAGGACACCGTGACCGTCGACGAACGCCGTGCCTGGGAGATCGTGCTCGCCCATATCGAGGACGACCTGCTCGGCGGTCGGCTGAAGCCCGGCGACCGCCTGCCCGGCGAGCGCGCCCTGGCCACCGACCTGGGTGTGGGCCGCTCGAGCGTGCGTGAAGCCATCCGGGTGCTGGAGGTTCTCGGACTCGTGCGCACCAACGTGGGGTCAGGTCCCACCGCCGGTGCGATCATCGTGGCGTTGCCCGGCGGCGGCATGAGCGCCCTGATGCGCCTCCAGGTCGCGGCGCAGGGCTTCCCGGTGGCCGACATCGTGAAGACCCGGCTCGTTCTGGAAACGGCCGTGGCCGCCGAACTCGCCGAGGCCGTGCTGTCGGCGGCCCTGCTGCATCCCGACCGGTTGCACCCCGACCGGTCTACCCCCGACCTGAGCCGATGTGTCCAACTGCTCGCCGCGATGGATGCCGATGGCCTGACCGAAGACGAATTCCTCGCCCTCGACGCGGCCTTCCACCTGTCGCTGGCCGAAGCCTGCGGCAACCAGGTGGTGATCGCCACCATGTCCGGGTTGCGGGACGCCATCGAGGGCTATGTGCGCGCCGGCGTGGCCCGGCTGGCCTCGTGGCCCGACACCAGCGCCCGGCTGCGCGCCGAGCACCGCGGCATCCTGGCGGCCATCGAAGCCGCCGACCCGGCCTCGGCCCACAGCCTCGTGCACGCCCACATCTCCGGCTACTACGCCGAGACCCGGCTCACCCCGGCCCACAGCTTCTCCGCCCTTCCCGCAGACCCGCCCATCCCCGCTGAGACAGGACCCGTCCATGGTTGACCGCCGCATTCCCAAGTTCAAAGACCTTGCCCCGCTCATGCAGTTCAAGGTGCCAGAGCTCAACGCCAAGAAGCGCCGTCTCGACGCTGCGCTCACCATCCACGACCTGCGGGCTATCGCGAAGAAGCGAACCCCCAAGGCCGCGTTCGACTACACCGAGGGCGCCGCGGAGGGGGAGATCTCGCTGCAGCGCGCCCGGCAGGCCTTCGAGGACATCGAGTTCCAGCCGTCGATCCTGCGCGATGTGTCAACGGTGTCCACCGGATGGGACGTGCTCGGCGCCCCAGTGGCGCAGCCGTTCGGCATCGCGCCCACCGGCTTCACCCGCATGATGCAGACGGAGGGCGAGATCGCCGGCGCCCATGCGGCCGCGAAGGCGGGCATCCCGTTCTCACTGTCGACCATGGGTACCACGGCCATCGAGGACGTCAAGAAGGCCAACCCGCACGGTCGCAACTGGTTCCAGCTCTACATGTGGAAGGACCGCGACCGGTCGATGGCACTGGTGGAGCGGGCCGCCGCCGCGGGCTTCGACACCCTGCTCGTGACGGTGGACGTGCCGGTTGCCGGTGCGCGCCTGCGTGACAAGCGCAACGGCTTCTCCATCCCGCCGCAGCTCACTCTGGGCACCGTGGTCAACGCGCTGCCGCGGCCGGAGTGGTGGATCAACTTCCTCACCACCGAACCGCTCGCCTTCGCCAGCCTCGACCGCTGGAGCGGCACCGTGGGCGAACTGCTCGACACCATGTTCGACCCCACCGTGACCTTCGAGGACCTCGCCTGGATCAAGGCGCAGTGGCCGGGCAAGGTTGTGGTCAAGGGCGTGCAGAACCTCGCCGACGCGAAGAAGCTCGCCGACCTCGGCGTGGACGGCATCACCCTGTCCAACCACGGCGGCCGGCAGCTGGACCGGGCGCCGATCCCGTTCCACCTGCTGCCCAGCGTGGCCCGCGAGGTGGGCAACGACCTCGAGGTGCACCTGGACACGGGCATCATGAGCGGCGCCGACATCGTGGCCTCCGTGGCGCTCGGCGCCCGCTTCACCATGATCGGCCGCGCCTACCTCTACGGCCTGATGGCCGGCGGTGAGGCCGGCGTGGACCGGGCCATCCAGATCCTGTCCGACCAGGTGGCCCGCACCATGCGGCTACTGGGCGTGAACTCGCTCGAGGAGCTCGAGCCCGCGCACGTCACCCAGCTCACCCGGCTGGGCCGGATCGACCCGCTGGCCGCGCAGGCCGTGGAGGCCCTGCCCGGCCGCTTTTAACGGGCGATCAGGCGGCGAATTCCTCGAGTACGGCCGCGAGCTGGTCGACGGCCCAGTCCAGGTCCTCGGCCGAGACCACCAGCGGCGGGGCGAGGCGGATGGTGGAGCCGTGGGTGTCCTTCGCGAGCACACCACGCTCCATCAGGGCCTCGCAGACCGCGCGGCCACTCGCCAGGGCCGGGTCGATGTCGATGCCGGCCCAGAGCCCGGCGCCGCGCACCTCGAGCACCCCGTGGCCGACCAGTCCGAGCAGGCGCTCGTGCAGGTGGGCGCCGAGGTCCTGCGCCCGCTGCTGGTATTCGCCGGTAGCGAGCAGGTTCACCACGGCCAGGCCGACGGCCGCGGCCAACGGGTTGCCGCCGAAGGTGGACCCGTGTTCGCCCGGGCGCAGCACGCCGAGGATGTCGGCGTTGCCGACGACGGCCGAGACCGGCACGATGCCGCCGCCGAGGGCCTTGCCGAGCAGGTAGAGGTCGGGCACGACGCCGGCGAGTTCCACCGCGAAAGTGGCGCCGGTGCGGCCGAGGCCGGACTGGATCTCATCGGCGATGAACAGCACGTTGTGCCGGGTGGTGATCTCCCGCACCGCGGGCAGGTAGTCCGCCGGTGGCACCACGATGCCGGCCTCGCCCTGGATGGGCTCGATCAGCACGGCCACGGTGTTCTCGTCGATGGCCGCCTCGAGCGCGGCGGCGTCCCCGTAGGGCACCGTGCGGAAGCCCGGTGTGAACGGGCCGAAGTCGGCGCGGGCCGAGTCGTCGTCGGAGAAGCTGATGATGGTGGTGGTGCGGCCGTGGAAGTTGCCGCCGGCGACGATGATGTTGGCCATCCCCGCCGCAACGCCCTTCACCCGGTAGCCCCAGGCGCGGGCCACCTTGATGCCGGATTCCACGGCTTCGGCGCCGGTGTTCATCGGCAGCACCATGTCCTTGCCGGCCAGCTTGGCCAGCGCAGTGACGAAGGGGCCCAGCTGGTCGTTGTGGAAGGCGCGGCTGGTGAGCGTGATGCGCCCGAGTTGGGCGCGCGCGGCATCCAGCAGGACGGGGTTGGAGTGGCCGAAGTTGACCGCGGAGTACGCCGCGAGGCAGTCCAGGTAGCGCTTGCCGTTGATGTCGGTGACCCAGGCGCCATCACCGGAAGCGACGACCACGGGCAGCGGGTGGTAGTTGTGCGCCGCGTGGGCGTTCTCCAGCGCGATGGCCGCGGACTGGTCGGTCAGGCCGACCTGGGCGGTGAGGCCGGTCTGGTCGGTCAGGGCGCTCATCGGCGCAGCTCCAGAGTGCAGCACTTCACGCCTCCGCCGCCGAGCAGCAACTCGGACAGGTCCACACCGATCGGGTTGTAACCGCGTTCACGTAGTTGACGTTCGAAGTCCTTGGCCCGGGCGGCGATCACGACGTTGTACCCGTCGGAGTAGGAATTGAGGCCGAGGATGGCGGCATCCTCTTCGGTGACGATGATCGCATCGGGGAAGCGCTCGCGCAGGATCGCCAGGCTCGGCTCGTCGAAGGCGCTGGGCAGGTAGGCGATGTTGGTGTCATCGAGCACGGCCACGGCGGTGTCGAGGTGGTAGAAACTCGGGTTGACCAGCTTGAGGGTGATCACCGGGCGACCGTAAATGGCCGAGACCTCTTCGTGGCTGTTCGACGCACTGCGGAATCCGGTTCCGGCCAGGATCACATCGCCGACGAGCAGGAAGTCACCCTCGCCCTCGTTGATCTCGACGGGCTCGCGCACGTCGAAGCCGTTGGCGCCGAACCAGTCCATATAGGCCGGGCCTTCGGGCTGCCGCTGGGGGTAGGTGAACTTGGCGCCGTAGGCGATGCCGTCGATGACGAAGCCTCCGTTGGCCGCGTAGACCATGTCGGGCAGCCCGTCGATCGGGTCGATCAGGTGCACGTCGAAGCCGAGGCCGACGTAGGTGTCGTACAGGGTCTGCCACTGGGCGACGGCGAGGCTCGTGTCGGTGGGCAGCGCCGGGTCCATCCACGGATTGATCCGGTAGACCACGGTGAAGTAGTCGGGCTTACACATCAGGATCGTGCGGGTGACCGGCGTGCGAGTCACAGGCGCGGGCAGCACAGACTCGTTCGGGGTAGCGGATGCGACATCAAGTGACACGGGAGCTCCTCTGTTGGCGGTCCGTCGGCCAGGCCTGGACGGAACGCGGGTGGGTGGCGGACCAGGTCGCTCTCGAGAGCCCGGCGCGACCGGTGGGACCGGTCATGCAGGGACGCCGGTTCCAGTCTCACACAGCATGAATCGACGTTTCCTGCGAATCCGCGCATGTAACACGCGTTTCGCAGGGAAAGGGCGCAAGTTCGACGCGTAGACTCGAGGGATGGACAACCTCGATCGCGGCATTCTCGACCTCCTCCGCCAGAACGCGCGGGCCGGCTACGGCGATATCGGCTCCGTGGTGGGGCTGTCCGCCTCGGCCGTCAAGCGCCGGGTGGACAAGCTCGTCGCCGACAAGGTGATCCGCGGCTTCACGATCCAGGTCGATCCGTCGATCGACGGGATGAGCACCGAGGCCTATGTGGAGCTGTTCTGCCGCGGAACCGTCGCTCCCGACGAGCTACTGCGCATCCTCTCCGGTGTTCCGGAGGTCGTGGACGCCGGCACGGTGACCGGCAGCGCCGATGCCATTGTGCACATCCGGGCCCGGGATATCCCGGGGCTCGAGGCTGCACTGGAGAAGGTGCGCCTGGCGCCCAACGTCGATCACACCCGCAGCGCGATAGTGCTCACCCGGCTGATCCACCGCGGCGCGGAGTAGCGCCACGGGCCCTTGACGCCTCTGACCCGGCTTGTTAGCTTGGTACAAACGTCAAACAAAAGAGGATCCCGTGGACTACTACAAGATCACCGTGCTTGTCGTCTGTGGCGTGATGCTGATCGTGTTCGGTTGGCTGGCTCTCCGCACGACGAAAGTGAGCGCTCGCGCGTTACGTGAGACGGCTCGCCGAGCCGGACTGGCAATCACTCCCGAGGTTGAACCCGTCTTGGTCGCCCGCATCCGAGCCCGTACTCGCTCAATATTGATCGGCACAGTCATCGCGCTGATCGTTGCCGCGGCCGTGCTTCTGACGCTGCCCGTCACGGCGGACGGCGCCGCCTCCGCGCCCCTGCTGCTCGTCGTGCTCACGGGCCTGGGCGCCGCGCTCGGTGCTGCCGTGGCGGAATCCAGATCGGCACTTGTCTCACTCGGCAATCGTCCTCGCCTGGCTCGAACCCCCACGCCCACGCGCGCGGACTACCTTTCCACCGTAGATCGCTGGTGCGGCCCTGCGCTTCTCGGCTTCAGCGGCGTCGCTCTGGTCGGCATGGCCGTTGTGATCCTCGCAAACCCGGACGCAGCCTTCGCAGGCGCCGACCTTGGGGCCCTGTGGTGGCCCGGTGCTGCGATCTGGCTCATCGCGCTCACGTCAGCGGTGACAGGCCGGATTCTGACCATGCGCGTCCTCCAGACAGGGCAGCCGGCCAGGGACGACATAGAGCTGGCGTGGTCCGACGCGCTTCGGAGCCTGACCTTGCGTGCCTTCGCGCAGGCACCGGCGGTCGGAGCGGTCTGCAGCGTCATTACGGTCTTGCAAACCATGAGCGCCGCGTCGGCCGACGCACAGGGCGCCGGGCGAATCATCTCCCTGGCCGCCTCGGTGGCCCTCCTTGTCTTCGCGCTGGCTCTCGTCTGGTTAGCCCTGTGGTTGGCGTTCGCGAACCCGATTCCGCACTACCTCACGCGACTGTGGCCCGCGGTGGCGGCACAGCTGCGGGCTTCGGCACAGGCCGTCACTGCCTCGCCAGATCAGGCCCGGCCATGAGACTGCTCATCGACCCAAGCTCCACCACCCCGCCCTTCGAGCAGATCCGGATGCAGGTCATCGAGGCCGTGCGCACCGGCGCCCTGACGCCCGGCGACAAGCTGCCCACGGTGCGCCGCCTGGCGGAGGACCTGGGCCTGGCCCCGAACACGGTGGCGCGCAGCTACCGTGCGCTGGAGCAGGACGAGGTGATCGAGACCCGCGGGCGGCTCGGCTCCTTCGTGGCTGCGACAGGGGATGCGACGCAGCGGCAGATGCAACTGGCCGCGGTCACCTACGCCGAACGGGCAAAATCCCTCGGGGTCGGCACCGACCAGGCGCTGGCGATCGTGCGGGCGGCGCTCGGAGCGGCGGGTTGAGGCTGCCCCCAGTCAGACACCCGCGTCAGGCCCCGCGCAGCTCCGAGAGCACGGCGTCGAGGCTCCTCTGCCGGGTGGCTTCGGTCTTGGCGCCGTCAATCGCCAGCACGTGCCGGCGCTGGTTGGAGTATGAGAGCCCGTCGAAAGCCGTGCGGGCGGCCGGGTCCGCGGCGAGCGCGGCGGTGAGAGCTGCCGGTTCCTCAACGGTGCGCGGTTGGTCGTCGAGCTCGATGGTGACCTCCACCTCGTCGCCGCCCACCACACCGGCCTTGTCGCGGTTGTCAGCGCTCAGGGCGATCATGTACTTGCCCCGGTAGGGCGCGACCGAGCTTCGGTAGCTGTGCCCGTTGACCGTGACGGTGATGGCGTGCCGCTTGCCAGGGCCGAGCGACGCGACCACGTCGTCGGGAACCGGAATGCCGGTTGCGGTGGCACCGGATTGCTCGATCACGGTTCGAAATTCCATAGCCCGAGTATGCCGCCCACCCGCTCGGGCAGCAAGCGTGCCCGGGCAGCCAGCGCGTACGCATCCCAAACTGGGTCGGGGCGCGCTCGTGACGTGCTCCGTTGGTGCATTTCCGGGCCCTCCCGCCTCTGACAAGACACTTGAGGCCCACTCGACGGGCCGCAATGGGCTCCAACTGGCAACTCGCCGCCGCCCTCCCCCGCGACATGGCATTTGAGGCCCCTTCCGCGCACAAATAGCGGCCTCAACTGGCAAGTCACGGGCGGGCGGCGCAGGGCGGGCGGTGCGGCGGGCGGGCGTCAGGCTTCGGGCGGGGCCGCGGATGCGTAGGAGGCGGCCAGTCGGGCCAGGCCCTCGTCGAGGGTGACCGCGGGCGTCCAGCGGAGGTCGGCGCGGGTGCGGCGCTGATCGAACCAGTGCGCCGTGGACAGCTGCTCGGCCAGGAACCGGGTCATCGGCGGCTCGTCGGCGCCGGGGAACACCCGCCACGCGGCCTCAATGACGGATCCGGCCGCGCGGGCGACACCGGCCGGAACGCTCCAGGCGGGCGTGGCCACGCCGGCCGCCTGGCAGATGCCGGCCAGCAACTCGGCCACCGGCCGGGGCTCGCCGTTGGTGATCACATAGGCGTTGCCGTGCACGGCATCCACTCGCTCGAGGGCGGCGGCGATGGCGTCGGCGGCGTTGTCGATGTAGGTGGAGTCGATCAGGGCGGCACCGTGGCCGAGTATCGGCAGCCGGCCGGCGCGGGCACGCTCCACAATGCGGGCGATCAGCTGGGTGTCGCCGGGGCCCCAGACGAGGTGGGGCCGCACCACCACGACCCGCAGGTCTTCGGAGTCGGCGGCGAGCGCCAGCAGCTCCGCGGCGGCCTTGGTGCGCGCGTAGTCACCACGGGCGTGCTCGGGGTCGGCGGGCAGTGCATCGTCGCCCGTGATGGAGCTGCCGGAGTGCGCGACCGACGGCGATGACACGAACACCATGCGTTGCACGCCCGAGGCGCGGGCCGCGGCGATCAGGCTGCGGGTGCCGTCCACGTTGACGGCGTCGAACTCGGCGTGCGAGCCGGCCAGCGAGACCTTCGCGGCCAGGTGCACGATGGCGTCGACGCCGGCTACCGCGGCAGCCACGTCCGATGGCTCGGTGATCGAGCCCAAGGCATCCGTGGCGCCGGTCACACCGCTGGGCCGACGCTGGAAGCATCGCACCTCGTGGCCGGCGGCCACGATCGCGGCCGCGACGGCACGGCCGAGGAAGCCGCTGGCCCCGGTGACCAGGACCCTCATGGCTGGGTCAGCCTGGCACCCGTGAGGATTCCCTGCGCCCAGCCGGCCAGGCGGGTGCGGTCGATCTTCGAGTTGTGGCGGATGTCGGTGGGCAAGTGCGGCACCACGAGAACGGCCGCGATGGGCTGGCCGGCGACCATCCGCACGTCCTCCGCGAGACCGGGTCCGGCCAGGCCGACACGGGCGGCGGCAGGGACGGTCTCGACGACGATGACGACCTGCTGGCTGCCGGCCGGGCCGACTCCCACGGCCGCGGCGCGGCTCACATCGGTCAGCGCCGACACCGCCAGCTCCGGTCCGACCGGGGTAACGACGCCGTGCGCGGTGGTGATGACGTGCGGCAGGCGGCCCTCGACCCAGAGCCGTCCGGCGGAGTCGAGGTGGCCCACGTCTCCCGTGCGGTGCCAGCGTTCGCCGGCTGCCACGGAACGGGTGGCGGCGAGGTCGGTGAGCCAGAGCCTGTCGTAGTGGTCCTTCACGTGCGGGGCGGAGACCACGATCTCCCCGGTGACCTGCGGAGTTTCGGAGATCTCGCCGACAGCGGCCCGGTCTCGTCGAGGGCGCTGATGCGCACCCGGGTGGTGGCGGTGGGTCGGCCGACGCACACGCCACCTGGCCGGCGTGCGACGTCGTCGCGGGCGGCCTCACGGATACCGTCGAGGGTGATGTCGGTCATCAACAGGCCCTCGGTCATGCCGTAGGGAGTGTGGGCCGTGGCTCCAGGCATGAGCGCCGCGGCCGAGGCGAGGAGCGGCTCCGACACGGGGGCGCCGGCGGAGAGGAAGCTGCGCACACCGGCCAGCGCGTCGCGGTCGGCGCCGGTGAGGGCCGCCTGGGTAGCCACGACGTTCGCCAGCGCGGCCGGGGAGAGGAACACGACGGTGGCGTCGATGGCGGCCACCGCGGCGGCCACGGCGGTGGCGGTGAGGGTCTTGGGCGCGGTGACGTCCATGTCGGGCGTCACCGACCGGGCCCCGAGGGCCGGACCGAGCAGGGCGAACGGCGCGAAGCCGGCCACCAGGCCGGTGCCGCGACCCACGCCGTATTGGCCGTTCAGCGCCTGGCTCACGGCGGAGAGCTGGCCGTGCGTGTAGACCACGCCCTTCGCCGGCCCGGTCGAGCCGGAGGTGAAGAGCACCGCGGCCACGTCGTCGGCCTGAGGCTGCTCGGGGAGCTCCTCGTCACGGCCCAGCGAGATGAGGTCCGCGAGGGCGTAGGAGACGCCGAGGGCACGGCGGCTGACGGTCGGGAGCCGGCTGGTCGAGATCTTCTGGCCGGGCCAGCGGAGCGCGCGGGCGGCCATCAAGCCGGGCAGCGCGCCGATGACGTGGTCGGGGCGGGCACCGCGAACGGCCCGGGTGAGGCCGGTGAGGCCGAGGCCGGCGTCGGCCACGACGACGACGGCACCGAGCCGGACACAGGCGTAGAGCACGGCGGTGAGGTCGGCGCTGGGCGGCACGAGTAGTGAGACACGGTCGCCGCGGCGCACGCCCACCTGGTGCAGGCCGGCTGCTATCTGGCGCACCCGGAGGGAGAGTAGTCGCCAGCTGACCACGCGGGGGCCGTGGCCGCCGGTGGGGGCCATGTCGATGAGCGCGGTCTCGTCGCTGTCGTGAAGTTCGTCGAGGTAGTGCCAGAGCGGACGGTAGTCGGGCGCCGTGCCCTCGTCGAGCCCCACACGCTCGTCGAGCCCCATACGCTGGTCGAGCCCTACACGCTGGTCGAGCTTGTCGAGACCCGGCGAGTCGTTCTGCGCAAGCGGGGTCTCGACAGGCTCGACCGACGAGACAGGCTCGACCGACGGGACAGGCACGACCGACGAGACAGGCACGACCGGCGCAACCGGCGCAACCGGCGCGGATGTCCGGAGCCAGGTCAGTGCCGCTCCGGCGTAGTCGACGTCCTCGGCGATGAGGTGCCCGGCACCTTCGAAGCGGTGAACGTCGGCGTGCGGCAGCCGGTCGATGAGGTCGTCGAGGTAGCGGTCGCTGAAGATCGGGTCTCGCGGGCCCCAGAGCATGAGGGCGGGCACGGTGAGCTGCCGCAGGGCCTCGGCGATGCGGTCGAGCTCGGCATAGCTGTCGTGCCCGGCGTCCACGGGGATGTCGGCGACGAATCCGCCGATGCCGCCGCGTCGCGCGGGGCCGCGGTAGGGCGCCCGGTAGGCGTTCTTCACAGCAGCGGGCAGGGCCGGGTGCCCGAGGGCCAGGGTGGTGTCCAGGAACGCCGGGGTGAGCACGGTGCCTGCACTGAGCATCCCCCGGGCCAGGGCGAGGCGCAGCGGGGCGGGGATCGCCTCGGTCTCGCTCTGGTGGATTGCGGTGTTCAGCAGCATCACGCCGGCCAGCAGCTCCGGATGGTCGACTGCCCAGCCGAGGGAGACGACGCCGCCCCAGTCGTGCCCGAAGGTGACGACGGGGCCTGTGAGGGCGAGGGTGCGGGTGAGGTCGTCGAGGTCTTGCACCCGTCGGGCCAGCGGCCGGGCGACGCCGGTGCGTTCGGAGTAGCCCATGTCGAGCTGGTCGACCGCGATAACCCGCCAGGCCTCTCCGCCGGCGGCTGCGGATGCCGTGGCCTGCGCCACCAGGTCACGCCAGAGATAGGACCAGGTGGGGTTGCCGTGCACGCAGAGCACCGTGCCGACCGGCTCGAGGCCCAGTTCGGCCAGCCGCTCCCCATTGTCGAGCAGGTGCCAGGCGTGGCTGTCCCCGGTAGGGCCGCCGGCGAGACCGTTGTCGAGGCCGCTCTCGCGCACATCCACGATGCGGGACCAGGCCGCCTCGAGCCCGGGGAGGCCGCTCGGCGGAACGCTCGCCGGAACAAGGGCCGACGCGACACGCGGCAGCCGGTACCTCACCACTGGATCTCCATCATGGCCGTGTTGAGGCCGGAGCCGACGCCCATCAAGAGCACCCGGTTGCCGGGTTCGAGCTTGGCCGCCTCCTGGGAGAGCGTGATCGGGATGGACGCGGGGCCCACGTTGCCGTAGGTCGGGTACGTCAGCGGCACCCGGCTGCGGTCCAGGCCGGTGGCCTTCACAATGGCGTTGGTGTGCACATCCGAGACCTGGTGCAGGATGTAGCGGTCCATGTTCGACCAGCTCCAGTCTCGTTTGGCTTCGGTCCAGGCCGAGACGACCAGTTCCATGCCGCCTTTGAGCAGGGCCTTGGCGTCGGTGAACATGCCGTCCACGCTGCCGACGCAGAGGTCGTTGAACTGGGTCGCGGCGCGGGTGACGCCACCGAGGATGCGGTGCCCCTCTGGGTGCGCATCCGCACGGCCGAGCACGGCCGCGGCCGCACCGGAGCCGAGGGTGAGGCTGGCGAACTCGCTCATGAAGTCCTTGCGGCCGATGTCGGGCCGGCCGAGACGTTCGATGGTGTTGGTCTGGATCTCGTCGGCGTCCTCACCGTCGATGATCACCGCGTACTTGATCTGGCCAGAGTCGATGAGCTGCGCCGCCAGGGTCATGCCATTGACGAAGCCCAGGCAGGCGTTGGCGATGTCGAAGTTCGTCGCCGAGGACGGCAGGCCGAGACCGTGGTGGATGCGCACCGCCACGGAGGGTTCGAGGTGCTTGCGGGTCACCGAGGTGTTGATCATCAACCCGACCTCGCTTGGGTCGACCCCAGCCTGGGCCAGGGCGCGCTTGCCGGCCTCGACAGCGGCGTCGTCGAACGCCTGGCCTTCGGCCCAGTTGCGTCGCTCGTGCACACCGGCGACCCGCTGGAGGAGCCCCTTGGGCAGGCGGAGGCGCTTGAGCGCGGGCTGCAGGCGCCGGTCGATCTCCTCCGAGGTCGTGATGCGGGGAGCGATAGTGGTGGCGACCGACAACAACGCGACATTGCGGTGCATCGTTGTTGCGTTTCCGTCCAACGGGTTCCCCTGTCGAGTTATGAGTGGCGACAAATCATGTCCTATCGATTTTCTCCCAGTAGTCTGAGTGGCAACCGTGCGTAGGCTGAGGCCTGCGCTGGTCGCCGGAAAATGGCGGCCGTCGAGATGGCTACCCTCCATTATCAGCCTTTCCGTTCGTGTTGCCGTTACCCGGCACGGCCCCGCCTCCTCCGGCTCACGTCAGCCGCGGAGTGCCCGGGCGGGTCAGAACCGCGGCCACGAGAAAACAGACACCACCGGCGATGGTGCCCGCCGCGGCCCAGCCGGCCAGAAACTCCGCCCCGGTGCCGGGAACCGGATACGCGCCGATGGCCGCGAGGCCGAAGGCCACCGATCCGAGCAGGTTGAGCCAGGTGCTCCGCCAGGTGCGCGCCCTCGGGTCCCAGAGCGAGTCCCGTCCGGTGGTGGCCACGACCGCGAGGACGCTGGCGACGAGGAAGCAGACCGAGCCGAACGCATCCGGTCGCCAGCCGGTGCGGGTGCCGCCCAGGCTCGCCGAGAGCGCCGTAGCGGTGCTGAGATTGAAGAAGAGCGTGCCGGCGAACTGGATGGCCGCCGCCCACCAGTCGAACCTGTCGGGCCGGTTGGTCGTGCTGCGCGGTGGCCGCCGACCGCTGAGATTGAGTTGGATGAACGCCGCGAGGGTGAAGAACAGCGCCCCGATGAAGAAGGTGAGGTTGTCCACGACGGGCCCGACCGCGCCGAGGTAGCCGGGCAGGGCGCCGAGGATGAACAACGCCGATCCGACGATGAAGCCCCAGGCTTCACGCCGCAGACGCAGCCATCGTGGTGCCCTCACTGCGTCACCTCGCCTCCGGCCTCCGGCCGCAGCCATTATGGCGCTAGACGACCTCGTCCGTGAGGGTGCTCGGGTTGCCGAAGCGGTGGTTGGTGATGGAGATGGCCTGCTCGCGCAGGAACGGGAGCAGTTCGACCCGCCCGGACTGGGTCACCGGATGCGCGTACACGGCGATGTCGGGGCTGCCGTCGACCGCGGCGGCGAACGCCGACGCATCCGCGGCCGCGCCGGTCACCGGGTCGCTGCCGATCAGGCGCACCCGGCTCGTGGTCACGCCCCCGGCGGCCACGCGGGCCAGCCACTCGTCGTCGCTCTCGATGATCACGGGGATGTCGCGCGGCGCGAGCACGGCGCGCACCTTGGGCGGCACCGGGATCGCGCTGGAGACCACGAACCGGGACTTGGACACCAAACCGGCCGCGATGACCCTCAAGAGCAGGGCCAGATTGCCGTCGTCGCCGAGCCGCACTGTGACGGGCAGCGCGCAGTAGCGGAACAGGTTGCGCTCCAGGCCGAGCTCCGACACGTCGGTGACGGTGCCGAACTCCTCACGCCAGGCCAGGGCGTCGCTGAGCGCCGAGCGCCGCAACACGTCGAAGTCCTCATAGGGCAAGGACGGCTGCGAGGCCTCGATAAGGTCGGTGATGCGCTGTTCGAGCCCACGCAGGTGCAGGGTGGAGCTGTTCTTGCCGGGGTCGGTCACCCAGCCGCCGAGTCCGAACAGGTAGTTCGGTCCGCCGGCCTTGCTGCCGGCGCCGACGGCCGAGCGCTTCCAGCCACCGAACGGCTGCCGTTGCACGATCGCGCCGGTGATGCCGCGGTTCACGTAGAGGTTGCCCGCCTGCACGGTGTCGACCCACGGGGCGATCTCGTCGGCATCGAGGGAGTGCAGCCCGGCCGTCAGTCCGTAGTCGACGGCGTTCTGGTAGCGGATGGCTTCCTCGAGCGTGCGCGCGTGCATGACGCCGAGCACCGGGCCGAAGAACTCGGTGAGGTGGAAGTACGACCCGGCGGCCACACCGGTGCGGATCCCGGGCGACCAGAGCTGGCCGACTCCGGTCTCCAGGGTGTCATCGAGCAGCTTCGGCTCCACCAGCCACTTCTCGCCGGCGCCGAGCTCGGTGAGGGCGTGCAGCAGTTTGCCGCTCGCGGGCTCGATGATGGGCCCCATTTGGCTGTCGGGATCGGCGGGTCGGCCTACGCGCAGCGAGGTCGCCGCATCCACGAGCTGACCGAGGAACCGGGTGGAGCGGGCGACCGAGCCGACCAGGATCACCAGGCTCGCGGCCGAGCACTTCTGGCCGGCATGACCGAAGGCGCTCCTGATCACGTCGGCGGCCGCGAGGTCGAGGTCGGCGGCCGGAGTCACGATGATCGCGTTCTTACCGCTGGTCTCGGCCAGCAGCGGAAGGTCTTCGCGCAGGCCCCGGAAGAGTTTCGCGGTCTCGTACGCTCCCGTGAGGATGACCCGATCGACGTCGGGGTGAGCGAGCAGCCGGCTGCCGAGCGCCCGATCGGGCAGGTCGACAAGGGCGAGCAGATCACGGGGAACTCCGGCCTCCCACAGGGCCTCGGCGAGGACGGCGCCGGTGCGCTGGGCCAGGGTGGCCGGCTTGAGGATCACGCCGGAGCCCGCGGCCAGGGCGGCGAGCACCCCACCGGCCGGGATCGCCACCGGGAAGTTCCACGGCGGGGTGACCACGGTGAGCCGGGAGGGAACGAAAATGGCGCCCTGCACGGCGTCGAGGTCGCGGGCGCGTTCGGCGTAGTAGTGCGCGAAGTCGACGGCCTCGCTCACTTCGGGGTCGCCCTCGGCGATGGTCTTGCCGGTCTCGCTCGCCATCACCTCGATCAGGTCGGCACGGTGTGCGGCCAGGGCCACCCCGGCCCGGTGCAGGATGATCGCCCGTTCGGCGCCGGACTTCCGGGCCCAGTCGGCGGCGGCCCGGGTGACGGTTCCGATGACCTCGTCGAGCGTGTCGGCGTCGGCGATACGGGCGGCACGGATGCCGTCGCGGCCGAGGGCGGACGTCTCCACGCGGGCCAGGATGGCCCGGCCCCAGTCACGGTTGGCAGGCAGGGACGGGTCGGTGTCGGGTTCGTTGCGGAACCCGCCGAGCACCGACCTGCTGCGCGAAACCGATCCGCGGGTGAGCCCGAGCACCAGAGCGGTGAGGTTGGGGTCATCCGCTTCGGGCGGCGGCATGGTGAGGGCAGGCTCGTCGGCCGCGGGCAGCGGTTCGAGGGGGACGACCACCGACCGGTCCTGGCCGCGGTTGGGCGGCGAGGCCTGGATGCTGCCCCGTCGCGCGTCGGAGCCGGACTGAAGGTTCGCCAGGGAGGCGAGAAAGCGTTCCTTCTCCCGGTCGAATAGGGCCGGGGTGTCGACGAGCTCGAAGACCGCCGACATGAAGTTCTCCTCGCTCGCGTTCTCTTCGAGGCGGCGGATGAGGTAGCTGATGGCCACGTCGAATTCGGCGGGGTTCACGACCGGGGTGTAGAGCAGCAGCCGGCCGACGTCCTTCTTCACGGCCTCGGCCTGGCTGGTGGCCATGCCCAGGAGCATCTCAAACTCGATGCGGTCGTCCACGCCCCGCGACTGCGCCAGCAGGTGGGCATAGGCCACATCGAAGAGGTTGTGCCCGGCGACGCCGATGCGCACAGCATCCGTGTTCTGCGGGGTCAGCGCCCAGCTCAGCACTCGCTTGTAGTTGGTGTCGGTGTCTTGCTTGCTGGAGTAGGTGGCCAGCGGCCAGCCGTGTACGACAGCGTCCACGTGCTCCATGGCGAGATTGGCGCCCTTGACGACCCGCACCTTGATGGGCGCGCCGCCGCCGGCCCGGCGGGCATGCGCCCACTGGGTGAGCCCCTGCAGTGCGCCGAGGGCTTCGGGCAGGTAGGCCTGCAGCACGATGCCGGCCTCGAGGTTCATCAGGCGGGGCTGATCGAGGATGCGTTCGAAGACCGCGATGGTGAGGTCGAGGTCGCGGTACTCCTCCATGTCGAGGTTGATGAACTTGGGGGTCGGCGAGGCCGCGGCCAGTTCGTAGAGCGGGGTGAGCCGGGCGACGACCCGGTCGACGGCTTCGTCGAACGCCCACATCGACAGCTGGCTGGCGATCGAGGAGACCTTGATGGACACGTAGTCCACGTCGTCGCGAGCCAGTAGCGCCCGGGTGCCCTCGAGGCGGCGGAGCGCCTCCTTCTCGCCGAGCACGGCCTCGCCGAGCAGGTTGATGTTGAGCCGGTTGCCCGATGCGCGCAGGTGTTCGATCGCCGGACCGAGTTTGTCGGGACTGGCGTCGACAACCAGGTGACCCACCATCTGGCGCAGCACCTTGCGGGCCGCGGGGATGACCACCCAGGGCAGCACCGGTCCCATCACACCGCCCACGCTGATGGCGCCGCGCAGGGCCGGCGGCAGGAAGGCGGGCGCGAGCCTGGCCACCCGCTGCAGGTTGTACCCGGCGACCATCACGTCCTCGGGCCGCATCACTCCGTCAACGAAGCCCACGGTGAAGTCGAGCCCGTTCGGATCCTTCAGCACCCCGGCCAAACGTTCCGCCGACACATCCGCCGGGATTGTCGCGCTGTCGGCCAGCCACTTGGTGACGAGGGCTACCGCCTCCGCACCGAGGTCCTGCTGCACGTGAGGAAGGGGATTGCTCATGCTCCCGAGGTTAGTCGCAGCAGGCCCTCGAGATGCTCGTCCACGGCGGCGATGTGCCGGAGTTTTTCGGCTTCGGGCAGGAAGGACGCCCGGAAGGAATTGCGGGCCAGGGTAGCCATCTGCTGCGGCGACAGGGCAAACTCGCTCTGCACCGCGTTGAGGTTGTCGTCGACGTAGCCGCCGAAGTAGGCCGGGTCGTCGCTGCTGATCGTCACGAGCAGACCCTCTGCGAGCATCGCGGGCAGCGGATGCACGCCGAGCTCCGGAACCGCCTGCAGGCAGACGTTCGAGAGCGGGCACACCGTGAGCGGGATCTGCCACTTGCGGAGGTGTTCGATGAGGTCGGGGTCTTCGATGGCGCGGATGCCGTGGTCGACCCGTTCCACGCCGAGCAGGTCGAGGGCTTCGTGCACGTAATCCGGTCCGCCCTCCTCGCCGGCGTGGGCGACGCGGTGCAGGCCCAGCGCGGCGGCCTTGGCGAAGACCTCGGTGAACAACGAGGGCGGGAAGCCGACCTCCGCAGAGTCGAGCCCCACACCGATGAATTGGTCGAGGTAGGGGACGGCCGCGTCGAGGGTCTCCAGGGCAGCCGCACCGCCGAGGTGGCGGAGGAAGCAGAGGATCAGGTCGGCGGAGAGGCCCAGAGTGGCGCGGGCCTCGGTGAGGGCGCGGGTGAGCCCGGCGAACACCACGTCGAGCGCGATGCCGTTGGCCAGGTGGGTCTGCGGGTCGAAGAAGATCTCCGCCCGGCGCACGCCGGCCGCCGTGGCCCGGGTGAGGTAAGCCATTCCGAGATCGTAGAAGTCGGCTTCGGTGCGCAGCACAGCCAGGTTGGCGTAGTAGATATCGAGGAACGACTGCAGGTCGGTGAACCTGTAGAGCTCCCGGAGCGCCTCCGGGTCGTAGCTGGGCAGTTCGACGCCGTTCCGCCGAGCGAGCGTGACCAGCAGCTCGGTCTCGAGGGTGCCCTCGATGTGCACGTGCAGTTCCGCGACGGGCCAGGCGGCGTCGGTCTTCAATTCGTCTCCCGCTCGTTCAGGCTTCGATCGCCTCAGGGCGATCGTCAGAGTGAAATCCCCACGCTAGCGCCTCCGGTCGCTGTGTCTCCCCCGACGCTCGTCGAGCCCGTCGAGACCCGCCAACGGGACGGGCATGGTGCTGAGTATTTGCGGGTTTGGGGGCCAGTGAATATTGCCTTCGGGGGCCACCGGTATCGCCTTTGGGGGCCGTGCAGTCGCGCGGTCGGGGGCCAGTGGCGCCCGACCGCGCGAGTGTCTATGCCGTGACCTGGCCGGCGGTGTGTTCTCTCATGTTGTGGCCGCCGGTCTCGACCCAGATGGTGTTGTGCACGATGCGGTCCATGATCGCGTCGGCGTGAACCCCAGAACCGAGGCGCTGGTGCCAATCCTTCTGGGCGTACTGGGTGCAGAACACCGTTGATGCGTGGTCGTAGCGCCGCTCGAGGAGCTCCAGAAGCATGCTCCTGGTGCTCTCGTCGGGCTCGTCCAGGAGCCACTCGTCGATTACCAGCAGCGAGAACGCGGCGTACTTGTTCAGGAACTTCGTGGTCCCAGACGGCTTGTCTCGGGCAAGCTGCCAGGCCTCTTCGAGTTCTGGCATCCGGATGTAGTGTGCTCGCACCCGGTGCATGCATGCTGCCTTCGCCAGTGCGCAGCCCAGATACGATTTCCCTGACCCGGTGAAGCCCTGGAACACGACGTTCTGCTGCCGGTCGATGAACGAGCAGGTGCCCAGGCCGGCGATCATCGACCGGTCGAGGCCGCGTTCCTCGACGAGGTCCAGGCGGCGCAGGTCCGCGTTCGGATAGCGCAGGTTCGCTCGGCGGATCAGCCCCTCCACCTTGGTTTGGGTGAAGACGGAGTGGGCGTCATCGACGGCCAGTTTGATCTTTTCCTCGAACGCCAAACCCAGCGTCAGGACGTCGTCTTGGGCGTCGAACGCGTCCAACAGGGTGGTCACTCCCATTTCGCGGAGTTTGCGTTTGGTCTCGATGTCGATCCGGCTCATCGTGCACCGCTTCCTGCGTAGTAGTCGGCGCCGCGGACGTATCCGCCAGATTCGGGCTCGGTGGGCTCGAAACGCGGAATCCTGCGGGTGCCTGTCTTGTCTTGCCCGGTCTCCAGGATCGGCTGTAAGTGCGCATACCGGGGAGAGCGAACACGACCCTCCAATGCGATCTGACACGCTCTTTCCACTCGCGCGCTGGAGTAGCGGCGGCTGAGCCGCAGCACTGCCAGGGCAGCGTCGAACCCCTGTTCCTCCACCGGCACGGCCTCGAAGATCCTGTTCACCACGGTCACCATGTTCGGGCCGACCCGCTCCGCCCAGGCCCGGATCCTCACGGTGTCCCACTCCCGATATTTCTCGCCCTGGGGCTGGTCGGCATCGTTGGTGCGGTATTCGTTCACGACATGCTCGCCGAACAACAGGTGGCTGGTGAGCCGCTCATGATTCCGGTAAACCTCTAACACTTGGCTGGTGATGCGCAGATCGACGGCCTGGCCGATCTGGGCGTAGGGGGCGGAGTAGAAGTTCTTTTCCCAGACCACATGCCCGTTCTTCTGCACCCGGCGCCCCATGATCCACCGGCTGATCTCATACGGAGCTGATGGCAACGGCCGCAGCAACGCCTTCTCCTCGCTATCGAACACGCTCAGGCGCGAGCCGGCGCGTTTCTGAAACGGCTCCCGGTTGTAGGCATCGATGCGTTCGTGGATCGCGGTGCGCAGTTCGGGAAGCGTTCCGAAACGCCGATGACGCAGCCCGGCGATCACCCAGGTGGCGACGTGGGAGACCGTGTTTTCCACTGATGGTTTGTCTTTTGGTGACCGGGGGCGGCCCGGCAGCACTGCGGCCGAGTAGTGCGCCGCCATTTCGCGGTATGCGTCGTTCAACACGACCTCACCCTCGCGAGGGTGCTTGATCACGCCGGTCTTCAGGTTGTCGGGCACGATCCTAGGAACCGTTCCACCAAACCACTCGAATATTGCCACGTTGGCCAGCAGCCAGGTGTCTTGCCGCATATCCAGCGCCGGCTCGACGAACGAATACCGAGAGAACGGCAGGCACGCGACGAACAAATACACCCGAGACATCTCCCCGGTGACCGGGTCAGTGAGCTGCATCGTCGGCCCCGACCAGTCGACCTCGACCGTCCGCCCGGCCTTGTGGTCCACCCGAGACGCCGCCCCAGTGACCAACGCATGTGCCCCGTAAGACTTGCAGAACCGGTCGTAACCCATCGCCGGCTGCCCCGCCACTGTGCACCGGTCGACGTACTCGCCATGGAGCAGCTTCAGCGTCACCCCGACCTTGGCGAGCTCTTTGTGCACCCCGTCCCAATCAGGCTGCACGAATACACTCTCGTGCTCGCCCCGACCCGGGAACAGCAGCGCATACACCTCGGCCTCGCTACGACCGGCAAGACCGTCACTGCCAATGACAGCCTTCTCGGCGGCATCGAACACCGCCAGCACACTCTTGCGCGACATGCCCTGCGCGATCGCGATCGCGCGCCCCGTCATGCCTTCGGCTCTGAGCTGAAGCACGAGCTTCGCGTTGATCCTTCGTACCATTGTTGATTACTCCTTCTGCCGCGTGCCTATACACGCGGCGGAAGGAGCTAAGCAGATGGCCCCCAACAGCAATATTCGGTGGCCCCCGAGCACGCTACCGGCCACACCACCCGGTGGCCCCCAAAGTCGATAACGGTGGCCCCCAGGAGCGCTAATACTCAGTGCGGTTCGAAGGTCGGCCTACGGGGTCTCGACAGGCTCGACCGACGTGTGGTGGGGCATCCAGGGCGTGGTCGCGGATGCCTGCGGGACGCTCCCGCCTCGCTGGTCGAGCTCGTCGAGACCTGGTGACGGGACGGGTGTGGTGGGGTTTGGAGGCCGACCTACGGGGTCTTGACGGGTTCGACCGGGGTGGGGTGAGGCAGCCGGGACGTGGTCGCGGAGGGCAGCGGCGTGGGGGTTAAACGCAGAAAAGCCACCCCGGTCGGGGTGGCTTTTCTGGTGTTTCTAAGTTAAGTCCGGCGGTGTCCTACTCTCCCACAGGGTCCCCCCTGCAGTACCATCGGCGCAAAGAGTCTTAGCTTCCGGGTTCGGAATGTGACCGGGCGTTTCCCTCTTGCTATAGCCGCCGAAACATCTTTCGATGAATCGAACCTATATTTTTAGTTATAGAGCCCACACGCTGTGGCGTGGGCGTTGTTCTCGACCGTACATCGAGAACCACATAGTGGACGCATAGCAGCTTATTCAAACTGAGTGTTATCAAATTATCGGCTTATTAGTACCGGTCAGCTCCAAGAGTCTTTAGTCCTCTCTTCCACATCCGGCCTATCAACGCAGTAGTCTAGCTGCGAGCCTCTCCCCCTAAGGGATGGAAATCTCATCTCGAAGCCGGCTTCCCGCTTAGATGCTTTCAGCGGTTATCCGTTCCGAACGTAGCTAATCAGCGGTGCTCCTGGCGGAACAACTGACACACCAGAGGTTCGTCCATCCCGGTCCTCTCGTACTAGGGATAGATCTTCTCAAATTTCCTGCGCGCGCAGCGGATAGGGACCGAACTGTCTCACGACGTTCTAAACCCAGCTCGCGTACCGCTTTAATGGGCGAACAGCCCAACCCTTGGGACCTACTCCAGCCCCAGGATGCGACGAGCCGACATCGAGGTGCCAAACCATGCCGTCGATATGGACTCTTGGGCAAGATCAGCCTGTTATCCCCGAGGTACCTTTTATCCGTTGAGCGACAGCGCTTCCACAAGCCACTGCCGGATCACTAGTCCCGACTTTCGTCCCTGCTCGACTTGTCAGTCTCACAGTCAAGCTCCCTTGTGCACTTACACTCGACACCTGATTGCCAACCAGGTTGAGGGAACCTTTGGGCGCCTCCGTTACTTTTTAGGAGGCAACCGCCCCAGTTAAACTACCCACCAGGCACTGTCCCTGAACCGGATCACGGTTCGAAGTTAGGTATCCAATATGACCAGAGTGGTATTTCAACGATGACTCCACCTGAACTAGCGTCCAAGCTTCACAGTCTCCCACCTATCCTACACAAGCCACACCGAACACCAATACCAAGCTGTAGTAAAGGTCACGGGGTCTTTCCGTCCTGCTGCGCGTAACGAGCATCTTTACTCGTAATGCAATTTCGCCGAGTTCGCGGTTGAGACAGCTGGGAAGTCGTTACGCCATTCGTGCAGGTCGGAACTTACCCGACAAGGAATTTCGCTACCTTAGGATGGTTATAGTTACCACCGCCGTTTACTGGGGCTTAAATTCTCAGCTTCGCCTTACGGCTAACCGTTCCTCTTAACCTTCCAGCACCGGGCAGGCGTCAGTCCGTATACATCGTCTTGCGACTTGGCACGGACCTGTGTTTTTAGTAAACAGTCGCTTCCCACTGGTCTCTGCGGCCTTCGAACGCTCCAGGAGTAAATCCCTTCACGCCTCAGGCCCCCCTTCTCCCGAAGTTACGGGGGCATTTTGCCGAGTTCCTTAACCACGATTCTCTCGATCTCCTTAGTATTCTCTACCTGATCACCTGAGTCGGTTTGGGGTACGGGTGACTAAAACCTCGCGTCGATGCTTTTCTTGGCAGCATAGGATCACTGATTTCACCCTTACGGGCTACCCATCGGGTCTCAGCCTTATATGAGAGACGGATTTGCCTATCTCTCGGCCTACATCCTTAGACCGGGACAACCATCGCCCGGCTCAGCTACCTTCCTGCGTCACACCTGTTAATACGCTAACCGCACCAGCATAGGGTCGCACGCTAGGCCTCACGCTTCACCCCGAAGGGATCCATCTAGAGGATTCAGATGCTTAGCATTACTGGATTAGCTTGGACGGTTTTTCATCAGTACGGGAATATAAACCCGTTGTCCATCGACTACGCCTGTCGGCCTCGCCTTAGGTCCCGACTTACCCAGGGCGGATTAGCCTGGCCCTGGAAACCTTGATCTTTCGGAGGACGGGTTTCTCACCCGTCTTTCGCTACTCATGCCTGCATTCTCACTCGTGTAGCCTCCACGGCTGGTTTACACCGCCGCTTCGCTGGCCACACGACGCTCTCCTACCCATCAACACGGCTGAACCAACACCACAAGGGTGCGGCTTACCAAAAATATCAATGCCACAACTTCGGTGGCGTGCTTGAGCCCCGTTACATTGTCGGCGCGGAATCACTTGACCAGTGAGCTATTACGCACTCTTTCAAGGGTGGCTGCTTCTAAGCCAACCTCCTGGTTGTCTATGCAACTCCACATCCTTTCCCACTTAGCACGCGCTTTGGGACCTTAGATGGTGGTCTGGGTTGTTTCCCTCTCGACGATGAAGCTTATCCCCCACCGTCTCACTGCTGCGCTCTCACTTACCGGCATTCGGAGTTTGGCTAACGTCAGTAACCTTTTAGGGCCCATCGGCTATCCAGTAGCTCTACCTCCGGCAAGAAACACGCAACGCTGCACCTAAATGCATTTCGGAGAGAACCAGCTATCACGAAGTTTGATTGGCCTTTCACCCCTATCCACAGCTCATCCCCTCCATTTTCAACTGAAGTGGGTTCGGTCCTCCACGACGTCTTACCGTCGCTTCAACCTGGCCATGGATAGATCACTTCGCTTCGGGTCTAGGACATGCGACTGAATCGCCCTATTCAGACTCGCTTTCGCTACGCATTCCCCTCTCGGGTTAAGCTCGCCACATATCACTAACTCGCAGGCTCATTCTTCAAAAGGCACGCTGTCACACCAACAAAGGGTGCTCCAACGGTTTGTAAGCAAACGGTTTCAGGTACTATTTCACTCCCCTCCCGGGGTACTTTTCACCTTTCCCTCACGGTACTTGTTCACTATCGGTCATGTAGGAGTATTTAGGCTTATCAGGTGGTCCTGACAGATTCACACGGGATTTCTCGGGCCCCGTGCTACTTGGGATACTCTTCGGGCGATTGCTGCATTTCGACTACGGGGTTCGCACCCTCTATGACCAGGCTTTCAATCCTGTTCGTCTATACAACGTTCTAACCCTCACTGTTCGGCAGAAGCAGCAGAAAAGTCCCGCAACCCCGACCATGCAACGCCTGCCGGCTATCACACATGATCGGTTTAGCCTCTTCCGGGTTCGCTCGCCACTACTAACGGAATCACTATTGTTTTCTCTTCCTGTGGGTACTGAGATGTTTCACTTCCCCACGTTCCCTCTACCCGCCCTATATATTCAGGCGGGAGTCACCAGGTCACCTTGCGGGCCTGGCGGGGTTTCCCCATTCGGACATCCTCGGATCACAGTTCGTTTATCAACTCCCCGAGGCTTATCGCAGATTACTACGTCCTTCTTCGGCTCTACATGCCAAGGCATTCACCGTTTGCTCTTGAAAATTTGAAATCACATGAGTTTGAATCGATTAAGTGTCACGAACAAAGTCCGTGACCGAAATTGACCAATGATCACACACTCAAAGAGTGTGTTGATCTTTGTAATTTGACCCCGAAGGGTTCAAATTTAAGATGCTCGCGTCCACTGTGTAGTTCTCAAAGTACGGGCGGTACCCCTTACGACCAACGACCCCGAAAGGTACGACTGTTGACCGAAAAAGGTCCAGAGGAAAAGTTCAACCGCGATCAAGACAAGCTCGATCACCGATTGTTCCGGTCCCTCAGGACCCAACAGCGTGCGTCATGCAAACCCGCCTGACCCAACCCTTTCCATTCACCGAAGTGAAGTACTGAGATCAAACCATTTGGTTCTGCATCAATGTCAATGTTCCACCCATGAGCGCCATCGAAGAACATTCGTCTTCGTATGACTTGGCAGTGTTACTCCGCTGTATACAGACGGCACTGCTGTGCTCCTTAGAAAGGAGGTGATCCAGCCGCACCTTCCGGTACGGCTACCTTGTTACGACTTAGTCCTAATCACCGATCCCACCTTCGACAGCTCCATCCCTTGCGGGTTTGGCCACTGGCTTCGGGTGTTACCGACTTTCATGACTTGACGGGCGGTGTGTACAAGGCCCGGGAACGTATTCACCGCAGCGTTGCTGATCTGCGATTACTAGCGACTCCGACTTCATGAGGTCGAGTTGCAGACCTCAATCCGAACTGAGACCGGCTTTTTGGGATTCGCTCCACCTCGCGGTATTGCAGCCCTTTGTACCGGCCATTGTAGCATGCGTGAAGCCCAAGACATAAGGGGCATGATGATTTGACGTCATCCCCACCTTCCTCCGAGTTGACCCCGGCAGTATCCCATGAGTTCCCACCATTACGTGCTGGCAACATAGGACGAGGGTTGCGCTCGTTGCGGGACTTAACCCAACATCTCACGACACGAGCTGACGACAACCATGCACCACCTGTATAGAGACCTTGCGGGGCGACTGTTTCCAGCCGTTTCCTCTATATGTCAAGCCTTGGTAAGGTTCTTCGCGTTGCATCGAATTAATCCGCATGCTCCGCCGCTTGTGCGGGCCCCCGTCAATTCCTTTGAGTTTTAGCCTTGCGGCCGTACTCCCCAGGCGGGGAACTTAATGCGTTAGCTGCGACACGGAGACCGTGGAATGGTCCCCACATCTAGTTCCCAACGTTTACGGCATGGACTACCAGGGTATCTAATCCTGTTCGCTCCCCATGCTTTCGCTCCTCAGCGTCAGTTACGGCCCAGAGATCTGCCTTCGCCATTGGTGTTCCTCCTGATATCTGCGCATTCCACCGCTACACCAGGAATTCCAATCTCCCCTACCGCACTCTAGTCTGCCCGTACCCACTGCAGGCCCGAGGTTGAGCCTCGGGTTTTCACAGCAGACGCGACAAACCGCCTACGAGCTCTTTACGCCCAATAATTCCGGACAACGCTTGCACCCTACGTATTACCGCGGCTGCTGGCACGTAGTTAGCCGGTGCTTTTTCTGCAGGTACCGTCACTTTCGCTTCTTCCCTACTAAAAGAGGTTTACAACCCGAAGGCCGTCGTCCCTCACGCGGCGTTGCTGCATCAGGCTTGCGCCCATTGTGCAATATTCCCCACTGCTGCCTCCCGTAGGAGTCTGGGCCGTGTCTCAGTCCCAGTGTGGCCGGTCACCCTCTCAGGCCGGCTACCCGTCGTCGCCTTGGTGAGCCATTACCTCACCAACTAGCTGATAGGCCGCGAGTCCATCCCAAACCGAAATTCTTTCCAACTCCTAGCCATGCGGCTGAAGCTCGTATCCGGTATTAGACACCGTTTCCAGTGCTTATCCCAGAGTTTGGGGCAGGTTACTCACGTGTTACTCACCCGTTCGCCACTGATCCAAGAAGCAAGCTCCTCTTCACCGTTCGACTTGCATGTGTTAAGCACGCCGCCAGCGTTCGTCCTGAGCCAGGATCAAACTCTCCGTAAATGTTTAGCTGACTAACCAGCAAGCTGGCGTCACATCTAGTGCACCGAGCCGCCGGAATAGGCGACAACGATGCAAGTTTGAAACTGACAGAACAAATCATTACTGACTTGCTTTGTTGTTTAAATGTTTTCCAAAGGAATCTCTTCCGCGGTACTCCCTAGAAAGGAGCCCTACGACCGAGGTTTTTGGCATTTGACATTGTGCACGCTGTTGAGTTCTCAAGGATCGGACGCACCCGACTTCAGGCCTGAAAGGCTGTCGCTCCGGGGCACTTCGATGTTGTTCTTGTTGCCCGCTTGGTTTCCATTTACTGGATTCGAAGCGAACTTCATCAAGCTGTACAAAGCGAAGAATCGCTTTCTTTTCTGCTTGGAGTTGGTCCCGCTTGAGGCCGGAAGCTCTGCGGCTTTCCGAACCTGTGGGGTGACGAGAGATGACTATACGGGGGTTTCGGAGGGGGTCGCAAATCGCATTTGCATCCCGGGCGTGTCGCCCGATGGCGTTAGTGTCGATGCACCAGCATCGGCGCGGACGGAAGGCCTCTCCATGGACAACACACACGACATCGTCATCGTCGGCGGCGGCCACAACGGGCTCACCGCGGCGGCGTATTTGGCCCGTGCCGGACGCCGGGTTCTACTGCTCGAACGCGACGACCACGTGGGTGGGGCAGCCGTATCGGCGGCCGCGTTTGCGGGCGTGGACGCCCGGCTCTCCCGGTACTCCTACTTGGTGAGCCTCCTCCCCCGGCGCATCGTCGACGAACTCGGCCTCGACATCCACCTGGCCCGCCGCCGCTATTCGTCGTACACCCCTGATCCGGCGCGTCCGTCGGCCGGACTACTCGTGGACGCCGGGGACCCGGACGAGACCCGCGCGTCGTTCAGTCGCATCGGGGCCGAGTCTGATGCGGCCGCCTGGCAACAGCTGGGCGACGACCTCGGGCACGTGGCCCGGGCGCTGTTCCCCACGGTGTGCGAACCGTTGCCCACCCGTTCGGAGGCTCGCCGGTTGGTCGGCAACGACGATCTGTGGACCGAGCTGATCGAGCGTCCGCTCGGCGACATGCTGACCCGACGCTTCAGCAACGACCTGGTGCGCGGGGTCGTGGCGACCGACGGCCTCATCGGCACGTTCACGTCGGTGCACGATGACTCCCTCGACGCCAACCGGTGTTACCTGTACCACTCGATCGGCAACGGCACGGGTGACTGGGATGTGCCGATCGGCGGCATGGGCGCGGTGACCGGCGAACTCGAACGGGTCGCCAGGCAGGCGGGAGCGCGCATTCTGACCGGCGCAGAGGTGACCGGCATCGATGCAGACGGCACCGTGCGGTATCGCCAGGACGGTGCTGACCAGGCCGTCATCGGCTCCCGGGTGCTGGCCAATGTGGCGCCGTGGGTCTTGGACGGGCTCCTGGGCGACAGGCCGGCCGACACGGCGAAACCGGAGGGCGCCCAGGTGAAGGTGAATCTGCTGCTGTCCCGGCTCCCCCGGCTGCTCGACCCGGCGGTGTCCGCGGAGGCCGCGTTCGGCGGCACCTTCCACATCAACGAGACGCTCAGCCAGTTGGAGACGGCCTACCGGCAGGCCAGCGCCGGCACGGTGCCCGAGCTGGTCTCCTGCGAGATCTACTGTCACTCGCTGACCGATCCGAGCATCCTCTCGCCGGACCTCGTCGCGGCCGGCGCGCACACCCTCACGGTTTTCGGCCTGCACACGCCCGACCGGCTCGCCCACGAGGACAACGCCGGCCTGCGCGCTCGACTGCAGGCGGCCGTGCTGGCCTCGCTCAACTCGGTTCTCGCCGAACCGATCGAGAGCCTGTTGCTGAGAGATGCCACCGGCGCCCCCTGCATCGAAACGAAGACCACCGCGGACCTCGAGGAGGCACTCAACCTGCCTGGAGGGGACATCTTCCACGGCCTGCTGTCCTGGCCCTTCCTGGAGGACGACGCGCCGCGAGACACGGCGGCCGAGCGCTGGGGTGTGGCCACGCGGCACCAGCGGATCCTGCTCTGCGGGGCCGGCGCTCGGCGCGGCGGCGGCGTGAGCGGGCTCGGCGGTCACAATGCCGCCATGGCGGTGCTCGAAGCCGAAGTCGCAGAAGGGGCTGCGGCGTAGGGCGCGCTCTGGCGGCGGCCCCGAACTAGGCATAGCCTCAGAGAGAAGGCTCGTGTTTCACTCACCGTGGAGGTCACTATGCCCACCCAGCCCCTGCCTGGTCCGCCGGACGTCGCTCATGCCACCGGACGTTTCGCCCACAGGGACGACGGGCTCTACCTGCTCTTCGACCGGATCTTCACCGCGGCCCCCGAGTACATCTGGGAGGGGCTGACGAAGCCCGAGGCCCTGCACGGCTGGATCGGCACGTACACCGGTTCTCCCCTCACCGGGGCCGTGCGTTTTCGCATGGAGTCCCAGAACGATTCACAGTGGGAGTTCGTGAGCATTCTCGAGTGCACACCGCCCACCCGCCTGGCACTCGACATCGGTGAGGGCGAGGATACCTGGCGAGTCCTCGCCCATCTCAGCGAGGGCTCAGGAAAGACCGTGCTCACCTTCGGGCTGCGGCTGCAATCCCCGGCGGAAGCAGCCACCTTCGGACCGGTCTGGGACTACTACCTCGATCGCCTGGTCGCCTCCCGCACGCACCACGCATTGCCGCCGTTCAGCAGGTACTACCCCGCCCTGAAGAAGCACTACCAAGAGCTGATCGTGCTCAAGCGCATCCAGCAGGCAGCCACCGCGCCGGTGGACATCGAACTGGGGAGCACCGACTCGGTCTGACCGGCTACTCCCAGATACTGGGGGCCGCCGCGCGGGTGGCCGGCATGGCGACGTCGGCGCTCCAGTCGAGCAGCCAGGCGGGCACCGTCAGGTCGTCGGGCACGGCACCGACGGCGTCGATGAGTTCGTCGATGGTCACGACACCGCCCGAGCGCTTGAGGAACCGGCCGCGGATGAAGCCGCGGGCGTAGACCTCGACGGAACCGTCGGCATCCGCGCTGGGTCGCACGAAGCGTTGCTCCACATAGACTGCCTTCTCGTCGAAGCCCAGGATGCGGGACTCCACCGTGAAACGCTGGCCGAGGGTGAGTGACTTGCGGAAGCTGATGGTCTCGGACACCACGACCGGGTACCAGCCCTTGGCTTGGAAGATCGCCCAGATGCCGGTGCGGTGCAGCATGTCGAATCGGGCGATGTCCATGATCGACAGGTACACGCCGTTGTTCATGTGCCGCAGGATGTCCTGGTCGGTGGGCAGCGTGATGAAGCGGGTGCGGGCCACGTCATAGTGCCCGAGCCGAGGGCCGAAGCGCGACAGCAGCGAGTGGAGCAGGGTTCGAAAGAACATGTGCACCCGACGATGCTAGCCGCCGGCGGCCGCTGGCGGGGCAATCGGCAGAGACTCCCGATGGTTCGGGCTCAGGCGTCGGGCAGGCCGACGAGCGCGTCAAGAGCCACGGAGGCTCCACGGGCGAGGTGCGCGGGGTCGGCGACGGCGCCGGCACCCTCGATCACCAGGCAGCCGCCGGCCCGCACGCCGCGGGTGGACGCCAGCACGAGAAGCGCCGCGAGGTCCATCTCGAGGGCGAGCACCCCGACCGACACGTAGCCGGCCTGGTTGAGGTCGACGATGCCGGGGAAGGATGCGGCCCGGCTCCAGACGATGCCGCGGTGGTGCGGTGCGTCCTGCCGGTGAGCGGATGCGGCCAGCGCCAGCACCACCTCGGGGCCGGCGGCCGCCGGGTAGCCCGCGGGCACGAGTTGCCCGGTCACGCCGTCGTCGCGCACGCAGGACTCCGCCATGATGAGATCGCCCGGGCCGATGCCGCGCAGCAGGGCTGCGGCGGAGCCGAGTTTGATGATGGTGTCCGCACCGGCATCCATCAGCTCCTGATAGAGCCGAATGGCGCCAGGGGCCCCGGCGCCGTGGCAGGCGACGACGATCTCGGTGTCGTTCCAGGCGCCGGCGAACGCGCGGTATTCGCGGTGCCCGGCCACCTCGCGCACGTCGGTGAGCCGGTGCGTGATGTGCTCGGCGAGCTGAGGGTCGTCGACCGTCAGGGCCCGCGGCGGCAGCCCGGTTCGGGGCAGGCCGGTGAACGGGAGGCCGGCGGTTGGCCGGCCGGCGGGCGGGAACGGGTGGGCCTGGTTCATGTCTTCCCTCGGAGCCGGCGTGGCCCTGCCCGGGTGTGCGGCAGGTCGACCCTGTCTACCACGCGCCGTACCGGGGCCGGCGCGGGAATCAGGCCAGGGCGGGTTCGGCCGGAGCCGAGCGGGCGAGCGCGTGCGCGGCCTGGGTGGGCAGGTCGGCCACCTTGCGCACGAAGGTACCCAAGCGGCGGTAGACCTCCTGCGATTCGGGGTGGCTCGCATCCTGCTGCCAGGTGTGCCGGGTGTTGGTGCGGTGCCGGCCGTAGATCACGGTGTCGACAAGGACCGAGCGACGCCGAAGGGCCTCGATGAAATTGAGGTTGGCGCGGTAGAAATAGTCCCGCTCTGAAGTCGTGATGAACACCGGCGGGAATCCCTTGCCCAGCCACTCGATCGGCGACAGGAAGCGGGCGGCATCGCGCAGCGATTGGCCACGACCGCGCTCGGGGAGCAACATCCGCAGGAAATTGAGGCTGAGCACGAAGCCGCGCTCGAACATCACCGAGAAATCGGCGATGCTGCAGTGCTGCACGAGACCACGCAGATGACCAGGCTCGATCTGCAGGTCGATGTCGTGGTGCGCGGCGAGGGCCTCGTCATTCGCCGCGGCGGTGAGCAGCGCCGCGATGTGACCGCCGGCGGAGTCGCCGCCGATCACGATGCGGGTGGGGTCGCCGCCGTACTCGAGGATGTTGCGCTTGACCCAGGTGAGCACGTCATTGGCGTCGTGCAGCATGTGCGTGATACCGAACCGCGTGGCCATGCGGTAGTTCGCGTTGACCACCACCATGCCCTCGACGGCCTGGCTGGCGGCGTACTTGGTGAGCGGGGCCTTGTCACCGGAGGTCCAGCCGCCGCCGTGGAAGTACACGTAGACCGGCAGCGGGGCCGGGGCCGCTGCCCCGTCGACGGCATCGTGCGGCACCAGAACATCGAGTCGGTGGTCGCGGATGCCGTCGCCCACGTAGTCGAGGTCGAAGTGGTAGTCGACGGCGTCGATGGGGTCGGCGTTGAACTTGTGCAGCTCACCGGGCGCGAGTCGCGTCATCAACGCACGCCAGAGCCAGACCGGCACCCGCGCCAGTCCGGTCTCCCGGTGGGTGAGGTGGGAGTCCCTGGCGGGACCCGCGGTGGAATCGAATGCACTGCTGGTGAGGGGGGAGATGCGGAACATGGTGCCTTACTGCCGGTGTGGCTCTGCCGAGAGCGGCAGGGTCAAACCGATGTCGCCCTGGAGGCGCGTGGATCAGAATTTTGCCGCCTGATGACGATAGTTGTCACACCCTGAGATAACCTGAGAATCATTCATGTGCATGGATCCGGCGGTTCCCCGGCTCAGGCGTCAGCGCCTCCGGCGACTCCCGTGGCCTCGAGAACGGCGCGCGCCAGGGTGTGGAAATGCACGTTGAAGCCCATCACCGCCGGCGTGGCCTGCGGGTCGACGCCGAGGTCGGCCACGTCGAGCGCGTGCAGCACGAATTGGTAGCGGTGGGTACCCGTTCCGGGCGGCGGGCCGGCGCCGATGAACGTGGGTGCGCGGCCCTCGTTGGGCATGACGACGGCGCCCGCGGGCAGCAGCACCGAGTTCTCGGCCCCGGCTCCGGTGGGCAGGCTGGTGGTCTCGGCGGGGATGTTGAACAGCGCCCAGTGCCAGAAGCCCGAGCCGGTGGGCGCATCCGGGTCATAGACGGTGAGAGCGAAACTCTTGGTCTCGGCGGGGAAGCCCGTCCAGTGCAGGTCGGGGGACACATCCTGTCCACCCGCGCCGGCGCCGTACTGCGCAGCCGCGAGGGACCCGCCGTCGATCATCACGGAACTGGTCAGGCTGAACAGTGGCACCTCGCCGAAACGGGCGAAGGGATCGGTGCTGGGCATACACGCTCCAAGGGTTCGGCTGGTGGTCTGGTGTTTCAGCCTACGTGGCTGCTGCCTCAAAAGCACCGACGCCTAAAATATGGAGGTGGCCATTCCGAAGATCCTTCTCTACTACGTCTTCACCCCGCTCGCCGACCCCGAGGCCATCCGGCTGTGGCAGCGAGACCTCTGCGAATCCCTGGGTCTGCGCGGGCGCATCCTGATCTCCAAGGACGGTCTCAACGGCACGGTGGGTGGCGATCTGCCGGCCCTCAAACGTTACGTGCGCAAGACCCGGCAGTACGCGGCGTTCGCCGACATCGACTTCAAGTGGAGCGAGGGCACGGGGCTCGACGAGAACGGCGCAAGCCTCGACTTCCCCCGCCTGGTGGTGAAGGTGCGCGACGAGATCGTCAGCTTCGGCTCCCCCGCCTCACTCACGGTGCAGGCTGGCGGCGTGGTGGGTGGCGGCACCCGCCTGGCCCCCGCCGAATTGCACGCCCTGGTGGCCGAGCGCGGTGACGACGTGGTGTTCTTTGACGGCCGCAACGCCTTCGAGGCCGAGATCGGCCGCTTCCGGGGCGCGGTGGTGCCGGATGTGGCCAACACCCGTGAGTTCGCAGCCGAGCTGGACAGCGGCAAGTACGACCACCTCAAGGGCCAGCCCGTCGTGACCTACTGCACCGGCGGCATCCGTTGCGAGGTGCTCTCGTCGCTCATGAAGGACCGTGGCTTCGGCGAGGTCTACCAGCTCGAGGGCGGCATCGTGCGGTACGGCGAGGCCTACGGCGACGACGGCCTGTGGGACGGCTCGTTGTACGTGTTCGACCAGCGGATGTCGGTGGACTTCAGCGACCACGCGGCCGTGCTCGGAAACTGCCGGGTCTGCGGCGACCCCACCAAGAACATGCTCAACTGCCGCGACCTGTCGTGCCGGGAGCAGCTTGTGGTGTGCCCGGACTGCGTGGCCTTGGCCGCGCCGGCCTGCACGGCGCACGCGGCGTAGTCCGCACGGCGCCTGAGCGCGGGCGCATTCACGGCGCGACGCCACACGGTGAAAGTAGTTGCTTGCGCAGTTACCTAGCGTGTGCAATTATTTATCACGCGCCTGCAAGTACCTCCCTAGGTCTCGACTCGCTCGACCACCGGGACCGATCAGCGATGGGGACGGGCGCGTACCCCGCACACACCGAAGGATTTTCATGCCCATTGGATTGATCGCACTCGCCCTTGGCGGTTTCGGGATCGGCCTGACCGAATTCGTCATCGCCGGCCTCCTGCCCGAGGTGGCCGCCGACTTCGCTGTCTCAGAGGCGGCCGCCGGCTGGCTTATCTCCGGCTACGCCCTCAGTGTCGCCGCCGGTGCCGTCCTGCTCACCGCCGCCGTGACCCGGCTGCCCCGCAAACACGTTCTGGTGGGGCTGATGGTGCTCTTCATCATCGGCAACCTGGTCTCCGCTCTCGCCCCGACCTACTCGGTCATGCTGCTCGGCCGCATCATCGCGGCCCTCTGCCACGGCGCCTTCTTCGGCATCGGCTCTGTCGTCGCGGCCAGCCTGGTGCCACAGAGCAAGAAGTCCGGCGCCATCGCCATCATGTTCACCGGCCTCACCCTCGCCAATGTGCTCGGGGTGCCGTTCGGCACCTTCATCGGCCAGAGCTTCGGCTGGCGGGCCACCTTCTGGGCGATCACCGTGATCGGCGCCATCGCGCTGGCCGGAATTGTGGCACTCGTGCCCCGCGCCACCGACGACACCGCGCACGTGAGCAACCTGCGCGGCGAACTCCGAGCGTTCCGGTCGGGCCAGGTGTGGCTCTCACTCGTGGTGACGGTGCTCGGCTTCGGCGGCATGTTCGGTGCCTTCACCTACATCGCCTTCACCCTCACCGAGGTCAGCGGCTTCGCCAGCGCCGCCGTGCCGTGGCTGCTCGTGGTGTTCGGTGCCGGACTCTTCGTCGGCAACATCCTGGGCGGCAAGGCGGCCGACCGGCGCCTCGACCCCACCCTGATCGTGTTGCTGTCCGGCCTCACCGTGGTGATGGTGCTCTTCGCCCTCACCGCCGCCAACCCCGTGGCCACCGTCGTCGCGCTCGTGCTGATGGGCGGTTTCGGTTTCGGCACCGTTCCCGGCCTGCAGACGCGCATCATGCTCTACGCCGACACCGCGCCCACCCTGGCCTCCAGCGCCAACATCGCCGCGTTCAACGTGGGCAACGCCCTCGGCGCCTGGATCGGTGGCATCACCATCAGCGTCGGCCTGGGCTACACCTCCCCGATCTGGACCGGCGCCGTCATCACCGCAGCCGCCGTGATCGTGATGATCGTGGCCGCCACCCGCCGCAGCGCGCTCGCCCCGGCGAGCGCCGGCCTCATCACGGCCGACGCGCCCGTCGCCTGAGGCTCAGCGCCCGGACCGGGCCTCACCCCGGGCCCGGGCGAAGTGCCGGGCGTTCGCGCTGGACAGTGCGAGCAGGATGAGGATGTCGACCGTGACACCCGCCAGCGAGGTGCGCAGCGTGATCTCGGCACCGTTGAGGGCGTAGTCGGCGAAGGAGAGCAGGATGCTCAGCGATGCGAACGACATGGCCACCACCCTGGCCCAGTTGTGACCGATGAGCACCAGCGCGGCCAGGCCGAGGTAGAGCACGAGGTAGACCGCGTAGGCACCGAGCAGCCAGCCCAGGACGGCGCCCGCGGCCTGCGGGTTGACGCCGCCGACCCGCTCGCCGTTGATCACGATCGTGGCGGCATAGGTGTCCCAGGATGCCAGCACGGTGACGATCACGGCGGCGCCGGACAACGCGCGCACCGCCATCAGTAGCGCCCCGCCGACTACCGACGCCGGGCGCTTGCCGCGCGGGGAGCGGATGTCACTCATGACAGCCCGGTCACTTCGACCACCGATCCGGCTTCGCCCACGGCCTCACCGCTGGGCCTTCCGGCCACGGGCAGGCCGCGCAGGTCGATCACCGGCAGGTCGCCGTCGGTCTGGATGCTGTCACCGCCGCCGTTGCGGGAGTGATAGCCGCTGGCGAAATCGCGCAGCAGCACGATCCGGGTCTGCGGCATAGCGGCGCGGATGCTGGCCACGATGTGGTCCCGCTCCACATCGGTGTGCTCGTCGATCTTGTGGGTGACTTGCAGTGTGAACAGGCTGAGCCCCACGGCCCGGTCGAAGGTGCCGGCGGCCAGCCAGTCCACGCGGTGACCGCCGGGCAGCATCCAGCCGTCCGGGCAGCGCCAGAACCGCACGTGATGACGCTTGGCCGGGTTGTTCTCGACCTCCTGCTGGTAGGCGAAGTCCTGGATCCGGTCGAAGAGCAAGAGCGGACTCACCGGTGCCTGCAGGTAGCTGCGCCGACGCACGGTCGAGGTCACGATGCGCCAGCTGGAGGCGAGGGTCACGTCATCCGCCCGGGTCCACCCCGCCGCAGCAAGCGCCGCGTGCACCTGGTCGGCGCTGCCGGTGAGGGCGAGGTTGACCGGGTCGCCGAGCAGGCCGTCGCTCGTGCGGGTGCGGCCAATGAAGTAGTCGGGCACGTAGAGCCGGGTGAGGATGCGGTGCAGGCGCGGCAGCACCAGGTAGGCCAGCAACGCCCAGAACAGCACCGCGAACCAGAGCAATCCCCAGCCCAGCCCCAGGCTCTCGGTGGCCAGGAGTACGGCGAGCCAGACCGCCGCGAAGCCGGCGAGGACGAAGAAGAACGAGTCCAGCACCGCCCCGAATGACACACGCCGCCGCACGGAGGGCCCCGCCGTGGTCTCTGGCATGCGCCCATGCTAGTTCGGTCGCCCCACGCGCGGAGGGACCGGCCGATCAATGCTTGGATGGCAGGGTGACCTACGACGTCGAAACGATCCGCGCCCACTTTCCCGCCCTGTCCGCCGGTTCCGTGCACTTCGACAGCCCGGGCGGCACGCAGACCCCCGTGAGCGTCGGCCAGGCGATCATGGACACCCTCACCGGCCCGCTGTCGATTCGCGGCCGGCGCAGCCCCTCCGAACGCAACGCCGACGATGCCGTCACCGGCTTCCGCACCGCGATGGCCGACCTGCTCGGCGCCGACCCGCTCGGCATCGTCTACGGCCGCAGCGCCACCCAGCTCACCTACGACTTCTCCCGGCACCTCGCCCGGCACTGGGCGCCGGGCGACGAGATCGTGGTCTCCCGCCTCGACCACGACGCCAACATCCGCCCGTGGGTGCAGGCCGCCGCACACGTCGGCGCCACCGTGGTGTGGGTGGACTTCGATCCGAGCACGGGCGAGCTGCCCGCATCCGCCGTCGCCGCGGTGCTCACCGACCGCACGCGCCTGGTCGCGGTCACCGCCGCATCCAACCTGATCGGAACCCGACCGGCCATCGCGGAGATCGCCGAGGTGGTGCATGCGGCCGGCGCCCGGTTGTTCGTTGATGGGGTGCACTACGTTCCGCATGCCTTCGTGGACCTGGCCGCGCTCGGCGCCGACTTCTTCGTCTGCTCCCCGTACAAGTTCTTCGGCCCGCACTGCGGCGTCCTGGCCGCCGACCCCGCCCTGCTCGAGGGGATCCATCCCGACAAGCTGCTGCCCTCCACGGATGTGGTGCCGGAGCGCTTCGAGCTCGGCACCCTGCCCTACGAGACCCTCGCGGGCGTCACGGCCGCCGTGGACTTCCTCGCGGGCCTCGGCGACCTGGCCAGCGGCAGCACCTCACGCCCCAGCGTCAGCCGCCGGGAACGCCTGCGCGCGTCGCTCCGGCAGGTGGAGGCGCACGAGGATTCCCTCCGCGCACGGCTCGAAGCCGGACTGGCCGCGCTGCCCGGGGTGACCCTGTACTCGCAGGCCGCCGATCGCACGCCCACGGTTCTGGTCGGCTTCGCCGAGCGCACCGCCGCCGACGCGGCCCAGTTCCTCAGCGAAAGGCGGATTCTGGCTCCGGCCGGGTCGTTCTACGCTCTCGAGGCGTCCCGTCACCTCGACCTCGGTGATGCGGGCGGCCTGCGGGTGGGCCTGGCCCCGTACAGCACGGCCGCGGAGATCGACACCCTGCTGGTCGCGATCGCCGAATTCCTGCGCGCGTAGCCGACTTTGGCCGCGCTGGGCCGGCATCCGTGCAAAAAACCCGGGCGGACCGGCCCGTTTTCCCCATAAACTGACGCTAGCGACAGAGGGGACACTGATGCCAATCGGCTCGGTCATCGAATTCAGCAATATCACCAAGAGGTTCGGGCAGGTCACGGCCGTCAACGACCTCTCCTTCACGGTCGAGCCCGGCCGGGTGACCGGATTCCTGGGACCGAACGGCGCCGGCAAGACCACAACCCTCCGGATGCTGCTGGGCCTGGTGGCCCCCACGTCCGGCACTGCCACCTTCGGCGGGGTGCGATACCGGGACCTGCCACGGCCTCTGGCCACCGTGGGAGCGGCCCTCGAAGCCGCCAGCTTCCACCCCGGCCGCACGGCCGCCAACCACCTCGGCGTGTACACGATCGCCGCCGGGCTGCCCCGCACCCGGGTCGGCGAGGTGCTGCACCAGGTGGGCCTGGCCGAGCACGCCGACCAGCGCGTCGGCGGCTACTCCCTGGGTATGCGCCAACGTCTGGGCCTGGCCTACTCGCTGCTGGGCGACCCCGGCGTGCTCGTGCTCGACGAGCCGATCAACGGCCTGGACCCTGAGGGCATCAAGTGGATCCGGGGGTTCCTCAGCAGCATGGCCGCGGAGGGCCGCACCGTGCTGGTGAGCTCGCACCTGCTCAGCGAGGTGCAGCAGAGCGTCGACGACGTGATCATCATCGCCAAGGGCGAACTCGTGCACTCCGGCCCGCTCTCCAGCCTGGACACCAACATCGCCCCGCAGGTCATCGTGGACTCCCCCGACCGGGACGCCCTCGCGGCCGCGCTCACGGCGGCGGACCTGCAGTTCACCTCCGGCCGCACGGGCCTGATCGTGGCCGTGCCCGACCCCGGCCTGGTGGGCCACATAGCCTTCACCGCCGGCGTGGAACTGAACGTGCTGCACAGGCAGAAGGCCGGCCTGGAAGACTCCTTCCTCGCCCTCGTCGATGGAGGCGAATCGCTGTGAACCTGATCCTGCGCCCCGTGGCCGCCGAATTCAGCAAGATCCTCACCACCCGGATGTGGTGGATCCTCGCGCTGGTGCTGTTCGGCTACATCGCCCTCCTGGCCGGCGGGCTCGCCGCCCTGTTCGGCGGCATCGACAGCGGCGCCATCAGCTCGGACTCCGTGAACACCGGTGGTGGCGGCAGCCTGGCCGGGCTCGGGAGCCTGCCCCCGCTCATCTACAGCTTCGCCGCCTCGGTCGGTTACGTCTTCCCGGTGCTGCTGGGCGCCCTGGCCAGCACCGGCGAGTTCCGCCACCAGACCCTCACGCCTACCTTTCTGGCCACACCCCGGCGCGCCCGGGTGCTCGGCGCCAAGACCATCGCCCTGTTCGTGGTGGGTGCGGCCTTCGGCGTCGTCGCGCTGGCTGCATCCGTGGGCGTCGGCGCCCTGGTCTTCAACGGCTTCGGCATCGACCCGCTGCTCGCCGACTCGGCGACCTGGGCGCTGATCGGCCGCACCGTGGTGGCCATGGCGCTCTGGGCCGTCATCGGCGTGGGCCTGGGCGTTCTTGTGCCCAGCCAGGTCGCGTCGATCGTGATCGTGCTCGCGTTCACCCAGTTCGTCGAACCGCTGCTCCGCTTCGCGTCGTCGTTCACGCAGGTGACGGCGGATGTGGGCAAGTTCCTGCCAGGCGCCGCCTCCGACGCGCTCGTGGGGGCGAGTTTCTTCACCCTCGCCAGCCCGGGTGGGGCCGTGTTGGCGAGCTGGCAGGGCGGTCTCGTCCTACTGGCGTACGGTCTGCTCGCCACGGGCTTCGGCTACCTGGTGAGCTGGAAGCGGGACGTGACCTGATCCGGCCGGCAGCACCGTGCCAGGTCTAGGGTGAAGGCATGTCTGCTCCCGAGTTCCGCGCCATCGTCGTCGACCGTACCGAGGATGAATCGGGTAAGCGCACCCAGTCAGCTGCGCTGACCACGGTCACCGACGACGTTCTCATGGACGGCGACGTCACCGTGGCCGTCGAGTTCTCCAGCATCAACTACAAGGACGGCCTGGCGCTGATGGGCCGGCCCGGTGTGGCCCGGGTGTGGCCGCTGATCGCCGGCATCGACCTCGTGGGCACCGTGGAGGCGAGCAGCGACCCGCGCTGGAGCGCCGGCGACCGGGTGATCCTGAACGGGTCGGGCATCGGTGAGAGCCACCACGGTGGCCTGGCCGAACGTGCCAGGGTCTCGGGCGCCTCGCTGGTGCGGCTGCCGGATGCCCTGAGCCCCGTGCGTGCCGCCGCCATCGGCACGGCCGGGTTCACCGCGATGCTCGCGGTGCTCGCACTCGAGCGCGGCGGAGTGCAGCCCGAATCGGGCGACGTGCTCGTGACCGGCGCGGCCGGCGGCGTCGGATCCATCGCAATCGCCCTGCTCGCCGCGCGCGGGTACCGCGTCGTCGCCTCCACTGGCCGAGGCGACGAACTCGGTGACTATCTGCGGAGCCTCGGCGCAGCGGAGATCCTCGACCGGCATACCCTGGGCGAGCCCGGGAAGCCGCTACAGACCCAGCGCTGGGCCGGCGCCGTCGACTCCGTCGGCAGCCACACCCTGGCCAACGTGCTGGCCCAGACACATCAGGGCGGGGTCGTGGCCTCCTGCGGCCTGGCCCAGGGCGCCGACCTGCCCACGACCGTGATGCCGTTCATCCTGCGCGCCGTCACGCTCGCCGGAATCAACTCGGTCGAAGCACCGCTCGCCCTCCGTGACGAGGCCTGGGGGCGCCTCGCCACCGACCTCGACCTCGGGCTGCTCGACGGCCTCACCGAGGTCATCACGCTGGACGAATCCTTCGCAGCCGCCGAACGCATCCTGGCCGGCCGCATCCACGGCCGCACGGTGGTGGACGTACGCCGCTGATACCGGAACCGGGAGGCTAGGCTGCAAATATGGCCATCTTCGCTTCAGTTTTCGTCGCCCTCGCGGCAGTCCTGCACGTGTACATCTTCCTCATGGAGAGCGCGTGGTGGACCCGGCCGAAGATCTGGCAGCGTTTCGGCCTGGCCAACCAAGCCGACGCCGAGACGACCAAGGTGCTCGCGTACAACCAGGGCTTCTACAACCTGTTCCTGGCGGTGGGTGCGGCCATCGGCCTGTTCCTCTACTTCGGTGGCCCCCAGGACGCCGGCACCGCGTTGATCCTCTTCAGCACCGCGTCGATGTTCACGGCCGCGATTGTGCTCACCACGACGGGCCCGGGCAAGGTCCGGTCGGCGCTGACCCAGGGTACGCTGCCGCTGATCGGATTCATCCTGTTCCTGGCCGCCTAGCGCGCGGGGCTCTGGCCGCGCCGCTCGGCCGCCCTGCCGAAAGGACCGTTGTGACCCACGTCATCCTCTTCCACCACGCCCAGGGCCTCACCGACGGCGTCGCGGAATTCGCCCAGCGGCTGCGGGACGCCGGCCACGACGTGGTCGTGCCCGACCTCTACGACGGCCTCACCTTCGACTCGATCGATGCCGGGGTCGCCCACGCGGAGAAGCTGGGCTTCGAGACCATCATCGAGCGAGGCACGCTAGCCGCGGATGCGCTGCCGCCGGACACCGTCTACGCCGGGTTCTCGCTGGGCTCACTGCCGGCGCAGAAGCTCGCCCAGACCCGCCCGGGGGCCCTTGGGGCGTTGCTCTACCACGGCGGTGTGCCGGCGGGCTCGTTCGCGTCGAACTGGCCGGGGACCGTGGCGTTGCAGGTGCACGTGGGAAGCGGAGACGAGTGGGTAGAACTCGAGGATGCCGAGGAACTCGTCGACGAGGCCGGGGCGGCCGAGCTGTTCATCTACCCGACCGGCGGCCACCTCATCGCCGACTCCAGCCTCGAGGAGTACGACGAGGAACTTGCCGAGTTGATACTCGAGCGCTCCATCCAATTCCTCGACCGGCTGGGCTGACCTCCCGCCCTGCCTCGGTGGTGTCGTCGGTCCCGGCGGTCCCGGCGGTCGACCCCGCGAGCCGGTCTTGGGACGCGGCCGCTGAAGGCCGGGTCACCAGGTTTCGACAAGCTCAACCAACGAGTGAGGGAACGTCGAGACCCGTCGAAATGGCAAGCAGGGTTGCTGAAGTGGCATGATGGGGGCATGACCAGCGAACCGGCATCCGTTCTGAAGACCGTTGGCGCGAGGCTGCGCGAGCTCAGGCTGCAGAGCGGGCGCACCCAGGCGCAACTCTCCGCCGCGACGGGCATTTCGGAGAGCACCCTTTCCAGGCTCGAGTCCGGACAGCGCACCCCCACGCTGGAGCTACTGCTCGCGCTGTCGGGCGCTCACGACGTGACCATCGACGATCTCGTGCGCGCCCCCGCCGACGACGACCCGCGGCTCGACCAGCGGCCGTTCACGCGGCACGGCACGACGTTCATCCCGCTGAGCCGGGAGAAGGGCGGGCTGCAGGCGTACAAGCAGATCCTGCCCGGACGCACGAGCACCGACGTGCTCGAGCAGCGCACCCACGAGGGCTTCGACTGGTTCTACGTGCTCAGTGGCCGGCTGCGGCTCGTGCTGGGCGAGCACGACATGATCCTCGGGGTGGGCGAGGTCGCGGAATTCGACACCCGGGTGCCGCACGCCTTCGGCAGCGCAGGCCCGGAGCCGGCGGAGATCCTCAGCCTGTTCGGCCACCAGGGCGAACGCATCCACGTGCGCGCCAGCACGGTGCGCTGACCCGGGCTCGGTTCCTACCTGTGCCCCGGTGCCGGTCGGGACGAGCTACGCGCTCGCCTCCGGGGCGACGGCTGCGACTGCATCCGCCGGGGCAGGCTTGGTGGGCTTGGCGACCTTGGCCGGTTTGACGGCCTCGGCGGGCTTGGCGGGCTTTGCGGACTCCGTCGGTGCGATCACCTTGGCGGGCTTCGCAGGCTTGGCGGACTCGGTCGGTGCGACCACCTTGGCGGGCTTGGCCCCTTCGGTCGGCGTGACGGCCTTGGTGACCCTGGCGGGCTTCGCGGTGCGGGCGCGTTTGACGGGCGCTGCCGGGGCGGGTGTCTCGGCCGTGGCGGCCGCCTCAGAGGGTACGGCGGGCTTCGGAGCCTTCGGCGTCCGCACTCGCTTGGCCGGCTCGGCCGGGGTGCTCGGCTCGACGGCCGCACCGGCGGGTCCGGCGGGTCCGGTCGCGTCCGAGGCTGCGGCATCCGTCACCGTTTCGTCCGCCACAGCGGCGGCTTCGGTGGGCTCGAGCTTGAGCGAGGCGATGAGGTCGGGCGCGTGGTTGGTCGACAGGATCACCCGGGCGAAGTCGTCGCCGCTCAGGTCGATCACGACGGCCTGGCGCTTGCGCTTGATGGCCAGGAAGTCCTTGCCGCCGTGGAACTTCCAGACGCCGACCGCGAGCACCAGCGGAACGAGGGCCCCCGGGGCACGGATGCCGCGCACCCAGATCCACGGATCATCCGTGATCGTCACCGAGCGGATTGTGTCCCGGGAGATCACCAGGTCCTCTCGGCGGAGAGCCAGCGTCTTCTCAGCGGGCGTCAGGTGAATCTCCAGCCGGTCGGGGTGCACTCGCAAGGAAGCCATGTGCCCAGTCTGCCCGGTCCGGCTGACAATCCCCCTGTCGCAATCTCACAAAGGCGTAACGCCGCCGCGGTGGGATCGGCCCAGAAGCACCGCGCCGCCAACTGTTGCCGATGCGGACATCTGCACCCGGTACGCCCTGAGTGTCAGCCTGTGGTGAGACAAATCATCGTTGGTTGCGTCCCTGTGAGTGGTGTGGTTTCCCGCTCTTGAGCGTTGCTTCGTCAACGTAAAGAGCCACCGTGGGAGGGTCAGTGAGTACCGACTAAAGCAACTCACAGAAAGACACAAACCACGATGGCTCTAGACCAGTCTGCCCTGCTCGACCTGCTGGGAGAACTCAAACTCACCGACGTCACCGACCGAATTCGGGTCGCGACGGAAACTCTTTACCAAGAACTCATCGATGCGGAAGCGACCGCGTTCATCGGTGCCGCCCCGTTTGAGCGCACCGGCGACCGCACCACCCACCGCAACGGCACCCGACCGAGGACCTTGTCGACCACCGCCGGCGACCTCGATCTGAAGATCCCGAAGCTACGCGCTGGGTCGTTCTTCCCGGCTCTGCTTGAGCGGCGTCGCCGGGTCGATCAGGCGTTGTTCGCGGTCGTGATGGAGGCCTACGTGCACGGCGTCTCGACCCGCAAAGTCGACGACCTCGTCAAAGCGCTCGGCGCTGACACCGGGATCTCCAAGTCCGAGGTATCCCGGATCTGCGCGGGCCTAGACGCCGAGGTCGCCGAGTTCCGCGACCGCACCCTCGCGGCCCAAGACTTCCCCTACGTGTTCCTGGACGCCACCTACTGCAAAGCCCGGGTTGGGCACCGGATCGTGTCCCAGGCCATCGTCGTCGCGGTCGGGGTCGCCGCGGACGGGCGCCGGGAAGTGCTGGGCTTTGACGTGGGTGACAGCGAGAACGAGGGCTTCTGGACTAGCTTCTTGCGGTCGTTGAAGACCCGAGGCCTGGACGGGGTCAAGCTCGTCATGTCTGACGCTCACACCGGGCTGAAGAAGGCCATCGGCACCGTCTTCCAGGGCGCCGGCTGGCAGAGATGCCGGGTGCATTTCATGCGCAACGTCCTCGCCGTGATCCCGAAGGGCTCCCAGGACATGGTCGCCTCGATCATCCGCACCATCTTCGCCCAGCCCGACCAAGAGCACATCGAGAAACAGTTCCGCGAGGTCACCACCATGCTGGGCCGCTCGCACCCGAAGGTCGCCGCGATGCTCGTCGACGCGCAACCCGACCTGCTCGCGTTCGCCGGGTTTCCCCGGCGGCACTGGCGCCAGATCTGGTCCACCAACCCGCTCGAACGGGTGAACAAAGAGATCAAACGCCGCACCGACGTGGTCGGTGTCTTCCCCAACGCAGCCGCGCTGCTGCGCCTGGCCGGGTCGGTTCTGATCGAGCAGCACGACGAGTGGGAAGCCGGCGAACGCCGCTACTTCTCCGAAGCATCCATGCTCGAGCTGGCCACCATGAACAACCCCACCGAGGTAATCGACGAGGCGGTGATCCTCCCAGAACTAGCCGCCGCCTAAACTAAAACAACTGACCCGCACGGTGTTGAGAAACTCCACCACTCAGCGGGACGTGACCTCATCGTTTCATCACGGGCCGGCTGAGGGCGGGGAAGAGGACATCCAAATGGAAATGTCAGAAGTCCAAACCCGGCTTACTCGGAAGCATCATTTCACGTCTGCTGAGCGCCTCGCGATTCTTGCGCAGTGGGAGCAGTACGCGTCGACGGGCGCGGAGATCGGCGCGAAGTCCGCGTTCTGTCGCCGAGTCGGCATCGACGTTAGGTCGCTGTCGCGGTGGAGTCAGGAGAAGCGGCAGGGCCTGCTGGTCGAGACGGAACAGCGGCAGACTAAGTACGTGTTGACGAAACAGGAACGGATCGAATTTCTGCGATTGCAGAAGGAAAACGCGATCCTCAAAGCCCAGTTGGAGCAGTCCGAGAGCGCGGTGGAAGTGTTGGGAAAAGCCTCAGAGCTCTTGTCCGCGCTGGCCAAGAGCTCACAAATCCGCACCCCGCCGCTGCCGGACGAGCCAGCGATCCCGGCCGCGTTTCGGAAGCCGAAACCCACCGAGTAGCGTTCGAAACAGTCGTCGACCTGACTGCGGTGGGGATGCCGGTGGTGCGGGCCTGCGCGTTGGTCGGCTACTCGCGGGCATCGTTCTATCGGCACCGCAGCCCCCGCGCCCGCCTGGCCGCGCCGATCCCGCAGAAGGACCGGCACCAGCCGGCCACGCTCTCCACTGCGGAGAGCGCGCAGATCCTGGCGCTGATCAACACCCCTGAGTATGAGGGCTTCTCGATCTGCCAAGCCTTTTACCGGGCCTGGGATGCGGGTGTTTACCTGGCGTCGAAGTCTTCCTGGTACCGCGTCGCCCGCGCGGCCGGGCAGGTCCACGAGCGCCGCCGGCAGGCTGAGGGGTCGCCGAAGAAGATCCCCGAGCTGGTCGCGACCGCCCCGTCACAGGTGTGGTCCTGGGACATCACCAAGCTCAAGACCACGATCCGGGGCCGCTACTTCCACCTCTACGTGATCATGGACATCTACTCGCGTCGCGTCGTGGGCTGGCGGCTGGAGGCCTACGAGGATGGTGACCTCGCCGAAGAACTGATCCAAGAAGCGGTCACCGCGAACCACGGCGTCGCGCCGAACTCTCTGCACTCGGATAACGGTGCTGCGATGGTGAGCACACCGGTGTCCTTACTGCTGGAGAAACTCGGCGTCGATAAGTCCTTCTCCCGGCCCAAAGTCTCCAACGACAACCCCTACAGCGAAGCGTTATTCAAGACCGCGAAATACGATCTCGCGTTCCCTGAGATCTTCGACACGACCGATGACGCCCGCGCCTACTTCGACTGGTTCTTCCACGAATACAACCAGAACCACCGCCACTCCGGCATCGCCTGGAACACCCCCAACGACGTTCACTACGGCCGCACCGACCGAGTGACCCGCCGCAGAAGCCAAGTCCTCAACACCGCATTCCGAACGCATCCAGAACGCTACGCCCAACACCCCAAGCCCCCGGCCCTACCGGGCCGGGTATGCATCAACGACCCCCGCCAAAAACCCAAACCCAACCTGTCTCAAACAGGTTGACAAATACCGTACGCCGGGTGCAATTGTCCGTTGCGGCAACAGTCAGTGGCGGCGGTGCAACCGGGCGGGGCGGGAGGCGGGGGCGGCGGCCGGGCTTAGGGGCGGGCTAGGCGGCCGGACTTGCCGCGGCTGCGGCCTTCGCGGCGGCCGGCAGGGCCTCCAGGATGCGTCCGATCGCGTCGCCGTCGTGCGCGGCGGATACGAACCAGGCCTCGAACACCGACGGCGGCAGGGACACACCCTGGTCGAGCATCGAGTGGAAGAACGGCGCGTAGCGGTACGCCTCCTGGCGCTGCACCTCGGCGTAGCTGCGTGGCGGAGTGACCGCGGCCTCCTGGCCGAAGACGAAGCTGAACAGGTTGCCGGCGTGCTGCACGCTGTGCGCCACACCCTCGGCGAAGAGTGCGCTCGAGACGGCCTCCGAGAGCAGCTCAGCGGTCTCGTCGAGCCGGGCGTACACGGCGGCATCGGCCGCGGTGAGGGTGGCGATGCCGGCGGCCACGGCCACCGGGTTACCCGAGAGCGTTCCGGCCTGGTAGACCGGCCCGGCCGGGGCCAGGAAGTCCATCACGTCGGCCCGTCCGCCGAGCGCGGCGACCGGCAGGCCGCCGCCGATGACCTTGCCGTAGGTGAACAGGTCGGGCGTGTACGTTTCGCCCTCGTCGGCCTGCAATGCCCAGTAGCCGCCCGGGTTCACCCGGAACCCGGTGAGGACCTCGTCGACGATGAGCAGCGCACCGTGCTCGTGGGCGAGGTCGCACAGCGCGGCGTTGAATCCGGCATCCGGGGCGACGACACCCATGTTGGCGGCGGCGGCCTCGGTGATCACCGCGGCGATCTGCCCGGGGTACGCCTCGAAGGCGGCGCGCACGGCGTCGAGGTCGTTGTACGGCAGCACCAGGGTCTGGCCGGCGGTGGCCGCTGTGACGCCGGCGGAGCCGGGCAGCGAGAGCGTGGCCAGGCCGGAGCCGGCCTCGGCCAGCAGACCGTCGGAGTGGCCGTGGTAGTGCCCGGCGAACTTGATCAGCAGGTCGCGCTGTGTGAAGCCACGGGCAAGGCGGATGGCCGTCATGGTGGCCTCGGTGCCGGTGGAGACCAGCCGGAGCTTCTCGATCGCACCGACGCGGCTCTTGATCAGCTCGGCCAGCACGGTCTCGCCGGGGGTGGAGGCGCCGAAGGAGAGTCCGAGCGCGGCGGCCTCCTGTACGGCGGCGACCACGGCGGGGTGTGCGTGGCCGAGGATCGCCGGGCCCCAGGAGCTGACCAGGTCGACGTAGTCGCGGCCGTCGGAGTCGAACACGTAGGCACCGGCGGCCTTGACCAGGAACAGCGGGGTGCCGCCGACCGAGCGGAAGGCCCGCACCGGCGAGTTGACGCCGCCGGGGATGGAGAGCTGGGCGCGGGCGAACAGCTCGTCGTTGTGGGTGGTGCGGGTCATCGGGCATCCGTTTCGGTGAGCCAGGCGGCGAGTTCGACAGCCCAGTAGGTGAGAATCGCGTCGGCCCCAGCACGGCGGATGCTGAGCACCGACTCCTCGATGGCGCGGCGGCGGTCGATCCAGCCCTGCGCGGCGGCGGCCTCGATCATGGCGTACTCGCCGGAGACCTGGTACGCCCAGACGGGAACCTCGCTCATGGCGGCGACCTCGGCGAGCACGTCGAGGTAGCTGCCGGCCGGCTTGACCATGACAACGTCAGCGCCCTCGTCGATGTCGATGCGGGCTTCGCGCACGCCCTCGCGGCGGTTGGCGGGGTCGAGCTGGTAGGTGCGGCGGTCGCCGACCAGGGTGGACTGCACGGCCTCGCGGAACGGGCCGTAGTAGGCGGAGGCGTACTTGGCCGAATAGGCGAGCACGGCGGTGTCGGCGTAACCGGCGGCGTCGAGGGTGGCGCGCACGGAGGCGACCTGGCCGTCCATCATGCCGGACAGGCCGAGCAGGGCCGAGCCGGCCTGGGCCTGGGCGAGGGCCATGTCGTTGTAGCGCAGGAGGGTGGCGTCGTTGTCGACGGAGCCATCAGCGGCGAGCACGCCGCAGTGGCCGTGATCGGTGAATTCGTCCAGGCACAGATCGGTCTGCACGACCAGGGCGTCGCCCACCTCGGCGACGACGGCGCGGGTGGCGGCGTTCAGGATGCCGTCGGGATCGGTGGCCCCACTGCCGGTGGCGTCGCGTACCGCGGGCACGCCGAAGAGCATCACGCCGCCGATGCCGGCCGCTGCGGCCTCGGCCACGGCGCGGCGGGCGCCGTCGATGCTGTGCTGCACGATGCCGGGCATCGAGGAGATCGGGGTGGATTCGCTGCCCTCACGCACGAAGAGCGGCAACACCAGCTCGGCGGGGTAGACACGGGTTTCGCTGGCCAGGCGGCGGAGTGCGGGGGTGCTGCGCAGACGTCGCGGGCGGATGATGGGGTTTATCACCCGACCAGCCTAGGCCTCCCGCCTGAGCACCGGCACTGCACGCCGAACCCGCCCCGGCCGCCCTACCCGGCTGCGGGGAGCACAACTGACGCAGAATTCAGGCGGCGGGTTGGACGTCCGAGGAAGTCCGGCATCCGCTGCCCGGTGACCCGGGAATTGCCGGAGTGATGCGCAACGACCGGGCGGTGGGGAGAGTTAGAGGTCGCGGGGGGCGAGGCGCACGAGGGCCTCGATGAGGGACTCGGCGCTGCGCTCGTCCGCGATCACGTCGACGCGGAGGCCGATGGCCGCCGCATCCTTCGCCGTGCGCGGGCCGATGCAGGCGATCAGGGTGGTCTCGGGGATGGGTCCGAGCTGCTCCTGCACTTGCTGGGCGACGCTGCCGCTGGTCACGAGAACGGCATGCACCCGGCCGGCTTTGACGTCGGCAACGACCCGGTCGGAGACCGGAACGCCGACGGTGCGGTAGGCCACGACCGATTCAACCTCGTGGCCGATGCGGCGCAAGCCCTCGGTCAGCAGCGGTTTGGCGATCTCGGAGCGCAAAGCGAGCACGCGCAATGGGATGACGCCGTGGGTGGCGGCCTCCCAGTCCTCGAGCAGGCCCTTGGCGGAGTTATCCTCCGACGGCACGATGTCGACGTGGTAGCCGGCGGCCACGAGTGCGGCAGCGGTGGTCTCGCCCACCGCGGCGATGCGGGTGCCGGGTGCCACGACGGCCCGGTGCGACGACAGCACGTCCACCGTGGTGGCGCTGGTGACGGTCATCCAGTCGAACTCGCCGACGGCGAGCTTGCCCAGGGCGGCCTCGAGGGCCGACGCGTCATCGGTCGGAGCAAAGTTGATCATGGGTGCCACGACGGGGAGGGCCCCGCGGGAGCGCAGGTTTGCGGCCACCTGGTCGCCCCAAGGCCCGCCCCGGGGCACGAGGACACGCCAGCCGGCCAGGGGCTTGTCGGCGTTGGGCCGGGCGCCACTCACGAGATCACCGTCAGGGGGGCGATTTCGGCGGCGCCGCCGGCCAAGAGCTCCCGGGCGGCGCGGTCGGCCACGTCGAGGGCGGCATCCTGCAGGTCGGCCACAGCGTGCGATTCGGGCGTCGCAGCGTGCGATGCCGTGATGCGGCGGGTGCCGTCGGGGCTGTACACGGTGGCGGTGAGGAAGAGCAGGCCGTCATCGAGAACGGCGGTGGCGCCGATCGGCGCGGCACAACCGGCCTCGAGCCGGGCGAGCACCTGGCGCTCGGCCGTGACGGTGGCCTGGGTGGTGGCATGGTTGAGCACGGCAAGGGCCTTGGCGAGCAGACGCTCGGGCTTGCCGTCGCGCACCTCGATCGCCAGTGCGCCCTGTCCGGGCGCTGTGGGCCAGTCGGAGAGCTCGAGGTACTCGGTGGCCATGTTCTCGAGCAGGCCCAGACGGCCAAGGCCCGCCGCGGCGAGTACCACGGCGTGCAGCTTCTCGTCGGCGACGAGCGCCAGCCGGGTGTCCACGTTGCCGCGGATGTCGACGACCTCGAGGTCGGGGCGCAGCTCCCGCAGCTGGGCGGCCCGTCGCGGTGAACCGGTGCCCACCCGGGCACCCTCCGGCAGGGTGGACAGGGTGAAGCCGGCGCGGGCACACAGAACGTCGCGGGCGTCGGCCCGCTTGGGCGTCGCACCGATGGCGAGGCCGGCGTACGGGTCGGTGGGCAGGTCCTTGAAGGAGTGCACCACAACATCGCACTCATCGTTCAACAGCGCCTCGCGCAGGGCACTGGCGAAGACGCCCGTGCCGCCGAGGCTGGACAGCGACTCCCGGGACACGTCGCCGTGCGTGGTGATCGGGATGATCTCCACCTCGCCGTTGGTCACCGCCTGGATGCGGTTGGCCACAGCGGTGGTCTGCGCCATCGCCAGGGCGCTGCCGCGGGTACCGACGCGAATGACGCTCACGGTGCCATACCAGCGACCGCCGGCTTGAAGCCGAGGCGAACGTTCTCGCAACAGCCCGGCCGGCACACGTCGTACCAGGGGCCGAGATCAGTCAGGGCGGGCCGGTCGGCGGGCGGCACATCGTTCAACCGCTCCTCGACCAGGTCGATCAGGCCGGACACGTAGACCGGGTCCGCGCCGGGCGTGGGCACGCGCACCGAGACCAGGCCGTGTTCCTTGGCCGTTTCGGTGGCCTCGTTGTCGAGGTCCCACATGACCTCCATGTGGTCGCTCACAAAGCCGAGCGGCACGATGACGACGGCACGGATGCCGCGCGCAGGCAGCAGCGCGATCGCGTCGTTGATGTCGGGCTCGAGCCACGGCATGCTGGGGGGTCCGCTGCGGGACTGGTACACCAGCTGCCACGTGCTGGTGAGGCCCTGCATGATCACATCGGCCACGGCCAAGTGCTGGGCGGCATAGGCGCCGTCGGGGCCGAAGCCACGCTCGGCCGGTCCGCTCTTGGCGGCATCCGTCGACGGAATCGAATGCGTGGAGAACAGCACCTCGACCTCGGTGGCGAGGTCGATCCCGGGGATCTGGGCCTCGATGTCGGCCAGACCCTGGCGCACACCCGTGATGAAGGGGGTGACGAAGCCGGGGTGGTCGAAGAACTGGCGGATCTTGTCGATCTGCACGGTGCCGGTGAGCCCGGTCGTGTCCAGCGCCTGGGCGAAGTCCTCGCGGTACTGGCGGCAGCCGGAGTACGAGCTGTAGGCGCTGGTCGCGATGGCGAGCAGGCGGTCCTGGCCGTTGGCGTGCGCCTCGGCGATCGTGTCGGGCAGATAGGGCGCCCAGTTGCGGTTTCCCCAGATCACCGGGATCTCGATGCCCCGGCGGTCCAGTTCGGCCTGCAGGGCCGCACGCAGGACGCGGTTCTGCTGGTTGATCGGGCTGATTCCGCCGAAGTGGCGGTAGTGCACCGCGACCTCTTCGAGGCGTTCCTCGGGGATGCCGCGGCCGCGCGTGACGTTGCGCAGGAACGGGATCACGTCGTCCTGGCCCTCCGGTCCGCCGAAACCGGCCAGGAGGATGGCGTCGTAGTTCGTCATTACTGCAGCACCTCCACGAGTTCGGCGGTGGTGATACGACGGCCGGTGTAGAACGGCACCTCTTCGCGCACGTGCATGCGGGCGTCGGTGGCGCGGAGTTCACGCATCAGGTCAACGAGCTCGGTGAGCTCGTCGGACTCGATGGGCAGCAGCCACTCGTAATCGCCGAGGGCGAACGAGGAGACGGTGTTGGCGATGGCCCCGCGGAATGCGGCGCCCTTGCGGCCATGGTCGGCGAGCATCCTGCCGCGCTCGGCCTCCGGGAGCAGGTACCACTCGTAGCTGCGCACGAACGGGTAGACGGTGAGCCACCCCTTGGGTTCGATGCCTCGCAAAAAGCCGGGGACGTGGCTTTTGTTGAACTCGGCGTCGCGGTGCACGCCCATGGCGTTCCACGTCGGCAGCAAGCTCTTGAGCAGGCGGCTGCGGCGGAGCTCCCGGTTGGCCCACTGCAGGGTCTGGGCTTCGTCGGCATGCGTCCAGATCATCACGTCGGCGTCGGCGCGGAGGCCGGAGACGTCGTAGAAACCGCGAACGGTCACGCCCTCGGCTTCGACCAGGGCGACGATACCGTCGAGTTCGTCTACGAAACGGGGAACGTCACGGCCATCGAGGTCGTCGGGGTTGCGCGGGTCCTTGCGCAGCACGGTGAAGAGGGTGAATCCGGAGGGGGAAGCCTCGGTGGGTTCAGCCTCTGTCGAGGTGTGGGAATCGGGTGTGGGCACGGTCATGTCTACTGCCTCTCCGGCAGCCGGGTGAGTCATGTGTACTAGTCTCCACCGCTTTGCTCGGAGAGCCAAAAGTAGGCCGGAATCGTTGCCGGATGGAGTCCCCCGCGCAAAGAAAAGGAGGGTGCTGGCCGAAGCTCAGCACCCTCCCTCCGGATCGACGTGATCCGATCCCGGAATTCTTCCCGGTCAGTTACCGGTCAGTTACCGGTCAGCGGCGGTCGAGAACCGTCTTCACGCCCCACCAGACCACGGTTCCCACGGCGGCGGCGGCGCCGAGGGCGATGCCCGCCAGGGCGGTCGGGTTATCGTCGCCGAGGCGGTGCAGGCCCAGAGTGAACCGCCGGGTGTTGATCTTGATCTGCTTGGGCACGTTGAGCTTGTACTCGATGGCGTCCAGGGTCCCGGCCAGTTCGGCCCGGGCGCGGGCGGCTTCGGCCCGCAACTCGCCCGTGCTGAGGTGCTCGGGCTTGGCCTCGACGGCCTGGGCGGAGCCGGACCGGGGCGCGGTGTTATCGGTGGTCATACTGGCCAACTCCCTTGAATGCGTCGACGTCCTTCTGGATGCTCGCCGTCACGCCCTCCGGGTCGTGGCTGGTGCCCTTCTTGACCCGGTTCAGCCCGATCAGGGCCAGGATCACCGCTATCAGAAGCAGGGCGACCGCCACGATGAGCGCGGACAACCACAGCGGCAGCACCAAGTCGAGGGCGATGACAGCCAGCGCGATGAACACGATGACCGCCAGAAACGCGAAGACGGCCGCGCCGATGAACAGGCCGAGGCCGATGCCGACATTCTTGGCCTTGCCGGAGATGTCGGCCTTGAAGGCATCGATCTCCGCCTTGACCAGCGCCGTGATCTGGCCCGGAAGCTCGCTGAGGAGCGTGAACAGGGACTGCTTGCTCTTGGGGTTATACCCGCTGGTACTCACTGGCATCCTTCCTGGACTGTCGTCGTGAGATTACTGCGCGGTCGGCTCGGTCGCGGCGTCCTTCGCGGACGCGGCCGCCGAGGTGGCCGAGCTCGCGGCCGCCTTGGCCGACTTCGTGGCGGAGGCCGCGGCCTTGGTGGCGGCGGTGGCGCTGCCGGCCTGGCCGCCTGCGGCATCCTGGCCCTTGTCGGTCTTGTTCTGCACCGCGGAGACGACCTTCTTGCCTGCCTGGAACAACACGCCGGGCACGTCGCCGACGCGCTCGAGGGCGAAGTCGCGTACCTCGTTCACGCGGCGCTGCACCGGCGGACGGTTCCACAGGTTGGATGCGGCCGTGGCGATCTGGTCGTAGCGCTTACGACCGGCGCGGGCGCCCAGCACGTAACCGACGAGCCCACCGGTGATGAAAAGTAGCTTGCCCCGCATTGTGACTCCATTCCGTTACGTTCATGTATTCCCAGCGTAACCCCCCGATCGAGAGAGGAACATGTGCACTGCGCAGGCGATCGGCCTCTGATCAGAGGTCTAGCACTGCCCGCCGGGCGCGGATACCCGCAGCGAGGGCGTCCGGGATCACCGAGGCCAGCCCGGTGCCGGACAGCCATGCGCCCGTGACATCCAGGCCCGGCGTGCCCTCGATCACAGCGCGAACCTGGCGGATGCGCTCCGGCGCGCCGATCGTGGCCGGCGAGAGTCCGTCGCTCCAGAGCGTGCGTGCAAATCCGCGCACCTGCTCCGGTGCCAGGTCGACGCCGAGGATGGCGGCGGCATCGCGGACGGCGAGGCGCATGAACTCGTCGTCGGAGAGGTCGAGGGTGGGCACCGGCGCACCGGCGCGCCCGTAGGAGAGCCGCACCACGTGCCGGCCCTGCGGCGTGAGAGCGTCGATCCATTCCCATTTGGCGGTGATGTGGGTGAGCGCCTTGGCCGTGACGCCGGGGGTGCCGACAGCGACGAGAACGCCGGTGCCGCGCGGCTGCGCGTCCAGGGCGGGCGCGTCGAGCACCAGCGTCGCCAGCTCGACGGCGGCCGGGGCCGGCCAGTCGAGTGCGGCCAGGGCGGCGTACTCGGCGCCGAGCGGGGCCAGCAGGGCCAGGGCGGATGCCGCTGGCGCGGCCAGGATCACGTGACGGGCCTCGAGGGTGAGCGGCTCGGCCGGGGCCGGTGCGGCGGCGGGCTCGGCATCCGAAGCGACGACGTCGTCGGCGGCCGGAACCTCAGGGGCGCACTCGACGAACCAGCTGCGCACGGCCGTGTCGGTGCCGTCCTCGGCGACGGTCGACGTGTCGACGGGACGGAAGGAGACCACGACGGCGCCGGTGCGGATCTCGACGTCGAACCGCTCGAGGTCCTCGACGAGGGTGTCGACGAGGCGGTGCATGCCGCCGCGGAGCCCGCGCACAGCGGACCCGGCCGGCGCGGCGATGCGCATGGCCGTGACGGCGCCGGAGAGCGACCCGGCCGTCGTGAGGGTGCGGTTAAGGCCCGGCGCGACCACGTCGACCTCGAGGTCGACCGCGTTGGTGGCGTAAACCCCGCCGGCCACCGGGTTGACCAGGCGGTCGAGCACCTTGCTGCCCATCCGCTTCTGCACGAGCTCGCCGAGGCTGTGCTCCCGGCCGATCTTGAGTACCGGCATCAGCCGGTCGGCGTAGGCGCGCAGGGCGCCGGACCAGCCGATCGCGCGGCGCACATCGTCGGCCAACGGCGAGCCGGGGATGCCGAGCACCCCGGCCTTCGGCAGCGGCACCGACACCGGGGCGCCGCCGGGCGCAGTGGCGGCAGGTGCAGCCAGGCGCCGGCCGGGTTGGGCTCGACGATCTGGTCGGCGAGGCCGAGGTTGGCCACGAACGCCGCCACGGTGTTGCCGCGCACGGCGAAGCTCTCGGCCCCGGCGTCCAGCGGAAGACCGGCGACCTCGTGGCCGGCCACGGCGCCGCCGACGACGTCAGCGGCCTCCAGGACGAGCACGTTGAGCCCGAGATGGGCACACTCGCGGGCCGCCACCAGGCCGGCGACACCTCCGCCGATGACGATGACGTCCAACATGTCCTTGCTTTCCGCCCGCGGCGTCCGCGCCGCCGGCACTGTGCGTGTGAGAGCTGTGCGCTAGAGCGCGAGTGTGGGGGTGGAGCCGGTCTCGTGCACGAACTTGACGAGCCGGGTGAGCACATCCGGGTCGGTCTCGGGTGGCACACCGTGGCCGAGGTTGAGCACGTGGCTGGGCGCCGTGCGGCCGCGCTCGAGCACGTCGAGTACGTGCGCCTCGAGCACCGGCCACGGGGCGTTGAGCAGGGCAGGGTCGATATTGCCCTGCACGGGCACGACCCCGCCGAGGCGACGGCTGGCCTCGTCGAGCGGCACCCGGTAGTCCACGCCCACGACGTCGGCGCCGATGCCGTGCATGGCCTTGAGCAGTTCGCCGGTGCCGACACCGAAGTGCACGACGGGCACGTTGCGGCGCACCGACTCGGGGTCAGCGGCCAGGTCGCCGAGGTTCTCCACGAAGGTGAGGTCGCGGACGTGGGCGATCGCGGCGGTGGAAGCGGGGGCGACGAAGCTCGTGTAGTCGTCGAGCGAGAGCGCGCCGGCCCAGGAGTCGAAGAGTTGGGCGGCACTGGCTCCGGCGAGCACCTGGGCGCGCAGGAACCGGCCGGTGACATCCGCGGTCCAGGCCATCAGGGCGGCCCACGCGTCGGGGTCGGAGTGCATGAGGGTGCGCGCGTGGATGTGGTCCTTGGACGGGCCGCCCTCGACGATGTAGGCGGCCAGGGTGAACGGCGCCCCGGCGAAGCCGATCAGCGGGGTGGAGCCCAGCTCGGCCACCGTGCGGGCGACGGCCTGGCTGATGGGGGCGAGAGCCGTGTCGAGCACGGCCGGGTCGAGCGCGGTGAGGCGTTCGACATCCGCCGCGGTGCGCACAGCCTGGGCGAGCACCGGGCCCTTGCCGGCGACGATCTCGACCTCGACGCCCACGAGCTTGAGCGGTACGACGATGTCACTGAACAGGATGCCGGCGTCCACGCCGTGCCGGCGCACCGGCTGCAGGGTGATCTCGCTGGCCATCTCCGGGTCGAGGCAGGCGTCGAGCATGCGGGTGCCCACCCGCAATTCCCGGTATTCGGGCAGCGAACGGCCGGCCTGGCGCATGAACCAGACCGGAGTGACGTCCGGACGGGTGCCCTGGTACGCCCGCACGAGCCGGGAGTCGGAAGTGAGGCCGGAAGAGAGTGGGTGCGTCGCGTCGAGATTCATCACCTTCGATTCTCCCCTACATCCGCTCCGGGAACGATTCGAAGTGCCGCACTACACAACGTAGAATTGTCCGGTGTTGATTTGTCTGTCCGCGAACCACAAGAACTCCAGCTTCGACGTGCTCGAAAAGCTCTCTGTCGGCGCGGACGAGGCAGCGGGCGGAATGCTCACCGGGCATGACGCGCTCAGCGGCGCCGTGGTGGTGGCCACCTGCAACCGCTTCGAGGCCTACCTCGACCTGGACGAGCCCTTCGGCGTCTCCCCCCTTCCCGCCGTGTATGCCGCGATCGACGCCGTGAGCGCGAGCACCGGCGTGAGCGCCGCACTGCTGCGCGACACCCTCGACCTCGTGCACGGCAACGGTGTGGCCGAGCATCTCTTCGCGGTCACCAGCGGACTCGAGTCCGTGGTCGTCGGCGAGGGCGAGATCGCCGGCCAAGTGCGCCGCGCCCTTGAAGAGGCCCGCGCGGCCGGCACCACCAGCCCCGAACTCGAGCGCCTCTTCCAGCGGGCCTCACAGACCTCCCGCGGCGTGAAGAACCGCACCGGCATCGGCGCCGCCGGGCGCTCGCTCGTGCGCCTGTCGCTCGAACTGGCCGAGAGCCGGGTCACCGACTGGGCGCAGACCCGCGTGCTGCTGGTAGGCACCGGCCGGTACGCCGGCGCCTCGCTGGCCGCGCTCCGCGACCTCGGCGTCACCGATGTGCGCGTCTACTCCCCCTCCGGCCGCGCCGAGCGCTTCGCCGCCTCGCACGACATCCAGGCCTTGGCCACGGATGCCGACGCGCTGGCCGCCGAGACCGCGCTGGTCGACTTGATCCTTACCTGTACCACGGTGGAGCACCACGTCATCGATGCAGGCATCCTGCTCGCAGGCCGCGCGCTCGTGGCAGCCCGGAAGGGCGAGGACGCCGAGGCCCCGGCGATCGCTCCCGTGCGCTCCTGCCCGGTGGGCGCCGATGTGGAGGCCACGCGCCAGCTGGTCATCGACCTCGGCCTGCCGCGCAACGTGGACCCGGATGTGAGCGAGGTCGCCGGCGTCGAGCTTCTCGACCTGGAGACCATCCGCATCCACGCGCCGCTCGAAGAACTCAACGCCACCAGCGAGGCCCGCCGCCTGGTCGACCGGGCCGCCCGCAAGTTCTCGGCTGTGGCCGAGGAGCAGAGCCTGGCCCCCGCTGTCGTGGCCCTGCGCTCCTACGTCTTCGATATCCTCGACGCCGAGATCGAACGCGCCCACGCCCGCGGCGACAGCAGCGAGCAGACCGAGTCGGCGTTGCGGCACCTGGCCGGAGTGCTGCTGCACACCCCCATGGTGCGCTCGCGCGAACTCGCCCGGGCTGGCGAGCAGGAGGCGTTCTTGGGCGGGCTCGATGCCCTCTTCGGCATCGATGTGACAATGCCTGAAGCTGGTGTCGCCGGCCTGCCGACGGCCCCCGGCGTTGCCGGCGTCACCGACATCTCCAGCGCCGCCTCCTAGCGTGCTCGCGGTCTGGTTCGACCGGTTCGGCGCCCTGCCCGAACTGCGCGAGGTGCCCAACCCTGAGCCCAGCGCCGCCGGCGTCGTGGTGCGGGTGGAGGCCACCGGGCTCTGCCGCAGCGACTGGCACGGCTGGCTCGGCCACGACGACGGCATCGCCCTGCCGCACGTCCCAGGGCATGAGCTTGTCGGCGTGATCGAAGCCTCCGGGCCTCTCGTCACCCGCTTCGCCGTGGGGCAGCGTGTCACCGTGCCCTTCGTCTGTGCATGCGGCGACTGCCCGGAATGCGCCACCGGCAACGCGCAGGTCTGCCGCAACCAGACCCAGCCCGGTTTCACCCACTGGGGTTCCTACGCCGAGAAGGTGGCGTTGCACAACGCCGACGTCAACCTCATCGCAGTGCCGGACGACCTCGACGCCGGCGCCGCGGCACTACTCGGCTGCCGGTTCGCCACCTCCTACCGCGGGCTCGTCCACCAGGCCAAGCTGCTCGCCGGCGAGACCCTCGTGGTGATCGGCTGCGGCGGGGTGGGCCTGTCCGCGGTGATGATCGGCGCGGCCCTGGGAGCCCGGGTGATCGCGGTGGACATCAGCGTGGACGCCCTGGCCGCTGCGGCCCGCGCCGGTGCCGCGTACACGGTCAACTCCAGCGGGATGCCCGATGCCGCGGTGGTGGACCGGGTGCGCTTGCTCTCCGACGGAGGCGCCCACGTGTCGGTGGAGGCGCTCGGGCGGGAGAATACGGTGGGCATCGCCATCCGCTCACTGGCCACCCGCGGCCGCCACGTGCAGATCGGGCTGCTCGCCGAGGACCCGCGCGTGCCGCTGGGTCTGGTGATCGGCCGGGAGCTCGCGGTGCTCGGCAGCCATGGCATGGCCGCCGGCGACTACCCCGAGCTGCTGGCGCTGGTGACCAGCGGCCGGCTGCGCCCGCAGGACCTGATCAGCCGTCGCATCCCGTTGGCCGACGCCCCGGCGGCCCTCGCCGCAATGTCGGCGCCCGAGCCCGCGGCCGGCGTCACCCTGATCGACCTCACCCTGCCCTAGCCGCACTCCCCGCCCCGGTGCTCGGCCCGGTGCTCGGCCACGGTGCTCGGCCACGAGCTCGGCCACGAGGTGCGCGGGCACCACGCCGCTGCGCCGCTGGCACGCCACACGCGAAACGGCGCCCGACCCGCGCTGTGTGAAGTGCGGGTCAAGCGCCGTTGCGCGGGCGTCCGGCAGGCGGATGCGGCGGGGCGGCTACGCTCCGCGCAGGCGCACGGCCAGGTAGGCGTCCAGCTCGGCCAGGGGCACGCGCTCCTGCGCCATGGTGTCGCGGTCGCGCACGGTCACGGCCTGGTCCTCGAGCGAGTCGAAGTCCACCGTGATGCAGTACGGGGTGCCGATCTCGTCCTGGCGGCGGTACCGACGGCCGATGGCGCCGGCGTCGTCGAAGTCCACGTTCCACGATTCACGCAGGCGTGCGGCCAGCGAGCGGGCCATCGGCGAGAGGGCCTCGTTGCGCGAGAGCGGCAGCACGGCGGCCTTGATCGGGGCCAGGCGCGGGTCGAGCTTGAGCACGGTGCGCTTGTCGACGCCGCCCTTCGCGTTGGGCACTTCCTCCTCGTGGTAGGCATCCACCAGGAATGCCATCAGCGAGCGGGTGAGGCCGGCCGCGGGCTCGATCACGTAGGGGATCCAGCGCTCGTTCTTGGTCTGGTCGAAGTAGGAGAGGTCCTTGCCGCTGGCCTCGGAGTGCGTCTTGAGGTCGAAGTCGGTGCGGTTGGCCACGCCCTCGAGCTCGCCGAATTCGCTGCCGGAGAAGCCGAAGCGGTACTCGATGTCGACGGTGCGCTTGGAGTAGTGCGAAAGCTTCTCCTGGGCGTGCTCGTAGAGGCGCAGGTTCTCCGGGTCGATGCCCAGGCCCGTGTACCACCCCATCCGCTGGTCGATCCAGTACTGGTGCCATTCCTCGTCGGTGCCGGGCTCGACAAAGAACTCCATCTCCATCTGCTCGAACTCACGGGTGCGGAAGATGAAGTTTCCGGGGGTGATCTCGTTGCGGAAGCTCTTGCCGATCTGGCCGATGCCGAACGGGGGCTTCATGCGGGCGGCCTGCAGCACGTTCGCGAAGTTCACGAAGATGCCCTGCGCGGTCTCGGGGCGGAGGTACACCATGCCGGCTTCTTCGTCGACCGGGCCGAGGAAGGTTTTGAGCAGGCCGGAGAACGCTCGCGGCTCGGTCCAGGTGTGCCGGTTGCCGCAGTTGGGGCAGGCGATGCCGTCGATGCCGCCCTCGGGGGCGCGGCCCTTCTTCTCCTCGAACTCCTCGACGAGGTGGTCCTCCCGGAAGCGCTTGTGGCAGCTGGTGCACTCCACCAGCGGGTCGGAGAAGACCTCGACGTGGCCGGAGGCCTCCCAGACCTTGCGCGGCAGGATGACGGAGGAGTCCAGGCCCACAACGTCGTCGCGGCTGGTGACCATGAAGCGCCACCACTGCTTCTTGATGTTTTCCTTCAGCTCCACACCGAGGGGCCCGTAGTCCCAGGCCGACCGGCTACCGCCGTAGATCTCACCGGCCTGGAAGACGAACCCGCGGTGGCGGGCGAGGGCGATAACGGAATCAAGACGGGAAAGTGCGGCCACGGTGGCTCCAATGGTCCAAAAGGATGGTCAAAATGCGGGCGAGGGCCCGGAATGCGGATGGATCCATTTTAGCCAGGCGGGCACCACCCCCGATCACGGGCATTGCCAGCCGCACGCCGCACCCGTACATTCGGAGACGTTCGCCCGACGCAGCGCATTTTCCCGCTCTTCCGTCGTCGCCATCGACCGGCTCCGGGGGGAGGACCGCGTGCCGCAGGATGCTGATCGAGGCGCGCCAGGTCAGGGCCTCCCCGACCTCGCCCTGAGCCGCCGTGCCGTGCTGGTCTCCCTTGGCCTGTCGCTGGCTCTGGCCGGATGCTCCGCCCTGGCCCCCGAGGCCCCTCCAGTGGCCACCCGGGCCGCCGTCGTCACGCCGCCGAGCCCGCTCCCCCGGCCGGTGCCCGCCGTGGTGCCCGCGCCCGTGCCCGCTCTGCTGCCGGCGCCGAACCTGGCCCGGGTCCCCGTGCCATCGGGCACGCTGTCCGATCTGCCCGGCGAGCGCGCCCTGCTCGCCTGGACCGTGGACGACGGCTCCAGCAGCGAGGTGGTCGCCCGGTACGTGCGATTCGCCGCCGACACGGGCATCCGCCTCACCTTCTTCGTCACCGGCTCCTACGACGCGTGGACCGACAACGCGGCGCTGCTGCGGCCCCTGGTGGCCACCGGGCAGATCCAGCTGGGCAACCACACCTGGTCGCACCCCGACCTCACCACGCTGTCGGATGCCGACGTCAGCCTCGAACTCGGCCGCAACCACGACTTCATCACGGATACCTTCGGCACGGATGCCCGGCCCTATTTCCGCCCGCCGTACGGCGCGCACGACGGAAGGGTGGATGCGCTGGCCGCCGACCTGGGCTACTCGGTGCCGACCACCTGGTACGGCTCGCTCTCGGATTCCGGGTTGGAAACCGAACAGCAGGTGATCGACTTCGCGACCACCTGGTTCCTGCCCGAACACATCGTGATCGGCCACCTCAACTTCGAACCGGTCACCAACGTCTTCCCGCAACTGCAGGCCCTCGTGCACGACCGTGGGCTCACCACGGTGACCCTCAACGACGTGTTCACCAGCGCGGCGCATCCCTGAAAAACGAGCGGTCGACGAGCCGCTCCGGCGACACGCGCGGGACCAAAGCCCCCATCAGCGTGGCAGCCGGCTGTTACGGTTGCCGGGTAACCCGGCAATTTGCTGTGAGTTTCAGCACGTATCTCAAAGGGGAGAACCAATGGGCGCGACGTCCAGCATTCCGCAAGGCGCAACCGACGAACCAGACCTCACCCAGGACCCGGCGCTGCCGCCGGTGGCCTTGGATCCGACCATCCACGAGGCCGAGGAGGCCCACTGGACCCCGCTGAAGATCGGCATCTGGGTGGCCATCGCGCTGCTCGGCGGGCTGAGCTGGGTGATGCTGGCCGTGGTGCGCGGCGAGACGGTGAACGCCATCTGGTTCGTCTTCGCCGCGCTCTGCACGTACCTGATCGGCTACCGGTTCTACTCCAATTACATCCAGAAGCACCTGCTCCGGCCGGATGACCGCCGGGCCACGCCAGCGGAGTACAAGGCCGACGGCAAGGACTACGCCGCCACCGACCGCCGGGTGCTCTTCGGCCACCACTTCGCCGCCATCGCCGGCGCCGGCCCCCTGGTGGGCCCGGTGCTCGCCGCGCAGATGGGCTACCTGCCCGGCACGATCTGGATCATCGTGGGCGTCGTGTTCGCCGGCGCCGTGCAGGACTACCTGGTGCTGTTCTTCTCGATGCGCCGCGGCGGCCGGTCGCTGGGCCAGATGGCCCGCGACGAGCTCGGCCGGGTCGGCGGCACGGCCGCCCTCATCGCCACCCTCACGATCATGGTCATCATCGTCGCCATCCTCGCCCTCGTCGTGGTGAACGCCCTCGCCGAAAGCGCCTGGGGCGTCTTCTCGGTCGGCATGACCATCCCGATCGCCCTGTTCATGGGCTGCTACCTGCGCTTCTTCCGGCCGGGCAAGGTCACCGAGATCTCGATCATCGGCTTCGTGCTGCTTATCGCCGCGATCGTCGGCGGCGGCGCCATCGCCGGCACCGAGTGGGGTGCGGCGATGTTCCACATCGACAAGCTGCCCCTGGCCATCGGCATCATCGTCTACGGTTTCGTCGCGGCGATCCTGCCGGTCTGGCTGCTGCTGGCCCCGCGCGACTACCTCTCCACCTTCATGAAGATCGGCACGATCGGCATGCTCGCCCTGGCGATCGTCATCGTGCGGCCCGAGATCACGGTGCCCGCGGTCAGCGAGTTCGCCACCAGCGGCACCGGCCCCGTGGTCAGCGGCCAGCTCTTCCCGTTCCTCTTCGTCACCATCGCCTGCGGCGCCCTCTCCGGCTTCCATGCGTTGATCGCCTCGGGCACCACACCCAAGCTCATCGAGAAGGAACGCCAGACCCGGTTCATCGGCTACGGCGGCATGCTGATGGAATCGTTCGTGGCGATCATGGCCCTCGTGGCCGCCCTGTCGATCGACCGCGGCATCTACTTCGCCATGAACTCCTCGCCCGCCCTCACCGGCGGCACGGTCGAGGGTGCCGTGACCTTCGTCAACAGCCTGGGCCTGACCGGCGTGAACCTCACCCCGGACATGCTCACCCAGACAGCCAAGGACGTCGGCGAGGCCTCCATCGTCTCCCGCACCGGCGGCGCCCCCACCCTGTCGGTGGGCCTGGCGCACATCATGCAGCAGGTGGCCGGCGGCAGCGGCATGATGGCGTTCTGGTACCACTTCGCCATCATGTTCGAGGCACTGTTCATCCTCACCGCAGTGGATGCCGGCACCCGCGTTGCCCGGTTCATGCTGCAGGACAGCCTGGGCAACTTCTTCCCGAAGTTCAAGGACACCTCCTGGCGCACCGGCGCCTGGCTCACCACCGGCATCATGGTGGCGGCCTGGGGTGCTGTGCTCGTGATGGGCGTCACCGACCCGCTCGGCGGCATCAACACGCTGTTCCCGCTTTTCGGCATCGCCAACCAGCTGCTCGCCGCGATCGCCCTGGCCGTGTGCATGGCCATCGTGGCCAAGCGCGGCATGTTCACGTACCTCTGGATCGTCGCGGTGCCGCTGGCCTTCGCGGCCGTGGTCACCATCACGGCGTCGATCCTGAAGATCTTCTCGAGCGTGCCGTCGGTGGGCTACTTCGCCCAGAACGCCGCGTTCTCCAAGGCGCTGGCGGCCGGCGAAACGAGCTTCGGCACGGCTACCTCGGTCGAGGCGATGGAGGCCGTGGTGCGCAACACCATGGTGCAGGGCATCCTGTCGATCATCTTCGTGACGCTGGCCGTGATCGTGATCTTCACGGCGTTGCAAGCCACCTGGAACGCATGGAAGACGCACTCGAGCGCGACGAACGAAGACCTCGCCGTGCCGTCTCGCATCTTCGCGCCGTCCGGCATCATGGCCACGCCGGCCGAGAAAGCCACCCAGGCGCTGTGGGATGCCCTCCCCAGCACCAAGCGCAAGGCGCGCGAGCACTGATGTCCGGCACTCAGAGCGCCGCGGCGCCGGGCCTGGCCGGAACGGTTCGCACCGTTCTGGCCCGGCTCGCCTGGTACATCCGGGCGGTGTCGGGTGAGGATGCCTACGACAAATACCGGGCGCACCACGAGTCGGTGCACGGCCCCGGCGACGCTGCACCGATGCTCACCGAGCGGGAGTTCTGGCGCGACCGCACCGACCGGCAGGACACCAACCCGCAGGGCCGCTGCTGCTGACCTACTGCCCACTCTGAGACCCACGGCCCGCCCGGATGTGAATCCGGGCGGGCCGTAGCATTGAGGCGATGACTGATTCAACTCCCCCCGTGACCAAGCCCGCCCTGAACAAGGACACCCGGCTCTGCATCTCGCTGGCCGCGCGGCCGAGCAACTTCGGCACCCGGTTCCACAACTACCTCTACGAGCAGTTCGGGCTGGACTTCGTCTACAAGGCCTTCACCACCACCGACCTGACCGGCGCCATCGCCGGGGTGCGCGCCCTGGGCATCCGCGGTTGCTCGGTGTCGATGCCGTTCAAGGAAGATGTCATCGCCCTCGTCGACGAACTCGACGCCTCGGCCACAGCGATCCAGTCGGTGAACACCGTCGTCAACGACGACGGCTACCTGCGCGCCTACAACACCGACTACATCGCCGCGGCCGACCTGCTGCGAAGCAACGCGCTCGACCCGTCCACGCCGTTCCTGCTGCGTGGCTCAGGCGGCATGGCCAAGGCCGTCGGTTCTGCGCTGCGCGACACCGGCTTCGCCCACGGAATCATCGTGGCCCGCAACGAGACCCGCGGCCGGGCCCTGGCCGACGAGCTCGGCTACGGCTGGCAGGCCGAGCCCGGTGACAGCACGGCGTCGCTGCTTGTGAACGTCACCCCGATCGGCATGGCCGGCGGCGTCCAGGCGGCCGAGTCGGCGTTCTCTGATGTGGCCATCGCGGCCGCCGACACCGTCTTCGACGTCGTGGCGCTGCCTGCCGAGACCCCGCTGATCCTGGCGGCCCGCAGCATGGGCAAGACCGTGATCACCGGCGCCGAGGTGATCGCTCTGCAGGCCGCCGAGCAGTTCGAGCGCTACACCGGCGTGCGGCCCACGCCCGAGCAGGTGCACGCGGCCGCGGTCGTCGCCCGCGCATGAGCGGCCCTACCGGCACGCCGCACGGTGGCCCGGTGAACGGCGGCCCGGCGCATCCGGACATTCTCGTGGCCGCAATCGCGCTCATCCGCGACCGCCGGGTGCTCATGGTCACCGCCCGCGGTCGTGAGGTCTGGTTCATGCCCGGCGGCAAGATCGACCCCGGTGAGACCGAGGCGGATGCCGCGGCCCGCGAGGCGTGGGAAGAGGTTGCCGTGCGACTGGACCCGGCCGCCCTCGTGCCGCTGTTCACCGTGCTGATCCAGGCGCACGGCGAACCGGACGGCCGGCTCGTGCGGATGGCCGTGTTCGGCGCCGAGACCGCCGACGACCCCGCGGCGAGCGCCGAGGTGAGCGCCGTGCACTGGGCCTCCAGCGCCGACGAGGGCCGCTGCCCGCCCGCCGGCATCGAGGTGCTGCGCCGCCTGCACGCCGGAGGCCTCATCGACTGACCCGCCCGCCTCGCGAACCGTGAGTTAAGCCCCAGAATTCGGGCATTTTGGGGGCTTAGCTCACAGTTCGCGGGAGGGGACGCGGGTTGAGACGGGCGGGCGTACCCTGCCTGCATGACCGACCACGTGCCGATGCCCTGGAACCATATCCGGCTCTGGGAGATCGGGCAGCTGCAGACCGACACCGGGCTGGGCCTCGAGCACTGGCTCGCGCGCATCCAGGATGCCGCGCCGGCGACCGAAGCGGACCTGCGCGAGTGGCTCACCCAGGAAGGGGTGAGCGGCTACTCACGCGCGCTGCTGGTACACGAGACGTTCGGCTACCCGAACTCCACCGTGCGGGCCGCGGACGAGCTGCTCGACGCCCAGTACGCCGACCGGCCGATCCTCCGGCCGATCCTGGACGCTGTGCTGCTCTACGCGGGCGACCTCGACAATGTGGGCATCCTGACCCGCAGCACCCACGTGGCCCTGACCGGTCCCAACCGCACTTTCGCCGTAGTGCAGCCGACCACCCAGGAGCGGGTGGACCTGGGCCTGCGCATCGAGGTACCTGACGACGCGCCGGATACCCGGCTGCAGCCGGCCACACACCTCGGGGCCGACTTCCCGGCCAGCATTCCCCTCACCTCGGCCGGCCAGGTTGATTCAGAGGTCGCCGCTTGGCTCAAGTTCGCCTACGACACCGCTGGGTGAACCGGCAACCGAGCAGCAGGACGGTCACACGACAGACCGTTCAGGAGATAGAGGTGGTCGATCACATGCCCACTCAATCGGAGAAGCCCCGTGACGATCTGCTGGAGCACCGCCCGGATCCGGAAGATCCGCCCACCGGCCCGGCCGACGAACTCGACGACGACTCCGAGCCCGCCTGACGGCGCACTATAGCCTCGCAAGCCCGGCCCGCGCCACCCCCTCAGGGGTCCCTGTGGGAAGTCGCAGTACCGAGTCCCATCTTGACCAGTACTGGCGCGGGGACGGTCCAACCGCGATTTCGTCACGCCCAAAACTCGATTCCCGCAATTCGACGCTTTCCCTTGAGCCTGTCCGAAGGACGCATGACGATGGTCCAATCCAGAGAAGGGCGCCCGACGCCCGAGCCTCATGATCATCGATTTCTCAAGGAGAATCATGTCGAACACCACCCCAGGAACCACGACCCCGAGCGCTGACTTCGGCACCGGAACGGGCGGCACGCCCGACGACCACGGCACCCGGCAGCGCGCATCCGACGTGAAGGACAGCGCGGCCGAGGCCGGCCAGCACGTCGCGGGCGTCGCCAAGGAGGAGCTTCACCGTGTGGGCTCCGAGACGAAGCGGCAGGCCAAGGACCTCTACCGGCAGACGCAGAGCGAACTGCGCGACCAGGCCGCATCCCAGCAGAAGAGGGTGGCCTCAGGCCTCCGCTCCCTCGGCGACGAACTCGGCTCCATGGCCGACTCCTCGCAGGAGCAGGGCGTTGCCTCCGACCTCGTGCACCAGGCCGCCACGCGTGCCTCGGGAATCGCCAGCTGGCTCGACCAGCGCGACCCGGGCTCGCTCGTGGACGAACTGAAGGGCTTCGCCCGCCGTCGGCCGGGAACCTTCATCGCGATCGCGGCCGTCGCCGGGGTCGTGGCCGGCCGCCTCACGCGCTCGGTGATCGCAGAGTCGAAGGATTCCTCCGACGAGGGCACGTCGGGCGCTGTCCGCCGGGATGTGAAGTCCGATACCCAGGTCGACGCCGACCGGCTGACCGGCACGGGCGTCGGCGGCAGAACCGTTCCCCCACTGACTGGGCCCGCCGCCGCCACGGGCATCCCCGCGGCGCCGGTTCCCCCGATCGGCGGCCCGCCCGTCACCGCCGCCCCTGAATTCGGCGGGGAACCGCGATGAGCGACTTCCCCACCCCCTCTGAGCGCAAGGCCGCCGACACCTCCCTGGGCGACCTCCTCGGCGAGGTCACCCGCGACGTATCCGACCTGATGCGTCAGGAGGTCGCGCTGGCCAAGGCCGAGATCCGCCAGTCAGCCACCAAGGCCGGCAAGGGTGCCGGCCTCTTCGGCGGGGCCGGCTACGCCGGACACCTCACGGTGCTCTTCCTGTCCCTAGCGGCCTGGTGGGGTCTCGGGCACGTCATCGACATCGCCTGGGCGGCCGTGATCGTGGCCCTCGTGTGGGCCATCGTGGCCGCTGTGCTCTTCGTCCTGGGTCGCCGGGAATTCACGGCCGTGCGGGGCGCACCCGAAACCGTCGACTCACTGAAGCATCTCCCAGACGCACTGAAAAGAAACGAGGAAAACCGATGAGCTCCTACAACACCTCCACCCCCGCATCCGAGGACCCTGAGGTCCTGCGGGCCCAGATCGAAAACACCCGTCGCGAACTGGGTGCCGACGTCGACGCCCTGGCCGACAAGGTCACCCCCGGCAAGATCATGCAGCGCCAGACCGACAAGGTCACAGGCGCCCTCGGATCGATGAGGGACAGGGTGATGGGATCGGCTTCCGACGCCGGGTCCTCGCTCAGCGGGACCGCCGACGACGCATCCGGTGCGGTCCGAAACGTCGCCGAACAGGCCAAGGGCAACCCCCTGGCCGTCGGCCTGATCGCCTTCGGGGTCGGCTGGCTGGCCTCCTCGCTCATCCCAGCGAGCACGGCGGAGAAGAGGATCGGGCGCAACGTCAAGGAGGCCGCAGAGCCTCTCGTCCACGAGGTGACCGACGCGGCCAAGGAGGTCGGCGAGAACCTCAAGCAGCCGCTGGCCGACGCGGCAGACTCCGTGAAGGGGACCGCCACGGATGCCGCCGGCACCGTAAAGGCCGAGACCACCTCGTCCGCCGATGACGTGAAGAACGAAGCCAAGCACGCCGGACAGGGCAGCGCGAAGTAGCCCACAGCCCGTCCCGCACCGTCTGAGATGAGGAGAATTCCCGGTGGCCCGCAACGACACGAGTGACAAGCAGGACCAGGCGCCGTCTCCCGACGATCCGCGTAAGCCGGACTCGCCGGGAGAGGTCGCCAAGCCGTCCTGGAAATACGCCCTGCGTAAGACTGTCCGGGAGTTCACTGCTGATCAGTGCACCGACCTCGCCGCGGCCCTGACCTACTACGCCGTGCTGGCGATCTTCCCGGCGTTGATCGCGATCATCTCGCTCCTGGGCGTGGTCGGTCAGGGCGAGCGTTCCACCGACACCGTGCTCTCGCTCATCAACCAGGTGGCTCCCGGCGGCACGGCCGATGTGCTGCGCGATCCGCTCGAGCAGTTCAGTTCCTCACCGGCCGCCGGGTTCGCCCTGGTCTTCGGCATCGTGCTGGCCATCTGGTCGGCCTCCGGCTACGTCGGCGCGTTCAGCCGCGCAATGAACCGTATTTACGAGATCGAGGAGGGTCGACCGTTCTGGAAGCTGCGCCCGGTGCAGCTGGGTGTGACGATTGTGAGCATTCTGCTGATCCTGGTGATGGTCGTGATTCTCATCGTCTCCGGACCGGTCACGGATGCGGTCGGCAGCGCCCTCGGCCTCGGTGAGACCGTGCAGATCGTCTGGTCCATCGTCAAATGGCCGGTAGTGGCCCTCACCGCGGTGTTGATCATCGCCATCCTCTATTACGCCACCCCGAACGCCAAGCAACCCAAGTTCCGTTGGATCAGCATGGGCGCGTTGATCGCGTTAGTGACCCTGGTCGTCGCCTCGTTCCTGTTCGGGCTCTACGTGACGAACTTCTCCAACTACGACCGCACCTACGGCTCCCTGGCCGGAGTCGTGGTGTTCCTGCTGTGGCTCTGGATCGCGAACCTCGCCCTGCTCTTCGGCGCCGAGTTCGACGCCGAACTTGAGCGAGGCCGACAGCTCCAGGCCGGTATCGCCGCCGAAGAAGACATCCAGTTGCCGCCACGGGATACCCGCAAGAGCGACAAGGCCGCCGACAAAGAACGCGCAGATGTGGCCGACGGCCGACGGCTGCGCGAAGAGGGCGCCAGGCGCGCCAAGAAGTGACGCGCCGACGTGCTCCTGGCCCCACCTCACCCGACGAACGGACCGCCATGTACGTCCACGTTCAGCGCCTCATCCACGACATCGTCTAGGACGAGCCGGATCCCGCCGCGGCCAACGCTCTGCAAGAAGGTCTGGGTGGCCGGTTCGGCGAGATGCGCACCAGGATGCAGTACCTGTTCCAGTCGATGGTTATCCGCGGACCGGCTGCAAAGCCCTGTCGCGCTCTGATCCAGGCCACCGCTCAGATGGAGATGGCGGCGGGTGACGATCGAGCTGATGCCGGACCCCGTCATCGAGAAACCCAGCGGCGTGGTTCCCTCGTCCCCGACGACCTCACGGGAGCTGCCTCGCTCCTGGACGAGGAACCGTTGAGTAGAGAAGGTCGGTGCCCTGAGTTGTGACCGGCAGGCATCCGCCCCGGTGGTGCCGGCTCAGGCCGTCGGCGGCTCGGCGCTGAGCAGCAGGCCATGCCCGCTGTTGGCCGAGGTGGTCAGCGCCTCGACCCAGGCCCGGTTGAGCCGGGGGGTCTTGCCGCCGAAGTACTTGAAGTACAGGGGGATGCCGGGGTGCAGCCACACGCTCGACCGCCCCGCCCCGACGGAGGGCGCGTCGTTCCAGGACAGGAAGAAACTCTCTCCGCGGCGCAGCTTTGACCCGATGACAACCTGGAGGTGGACGAGCGCGCGGTCGTCAAATTCGACCTCGATACCGTCGTAGATGAGCTTTCCGATGATCTGACTCCTTAATTCCCTGACTCGGTCGTTCCCGGGTCATGCCTCACGCCCGCTGGCCCGGCTCGGCCAAAAGCGCCGGTATCTGAAGGACGAACTCGACGTCGGCCCAGGATTCTCCCCCGGGCGACCGGGAAGAGAACTTCCCCAGCCGCCGACGTCTGGCCGCCCTGGTCAGAAGCCGCGGCCGCCCGTCACGGGCACGACGGCGCCCGAGATGTAGGAGGCGTCCGGCGAGGCCAGGAACACATACGCGGCGGCCAGTTCGGCCGGCTGGCCGGCGCGGCCCAGCGGGGTCTCCTGGCCGAAGGTGGGCAGCTTGTCCGGCCAGGACGTCGCCGGGATCAGCGGCGTCCAGATCGGGCCCGGCGCCACGGCGTTCACCCGCACACCCGTGGAACCCAGCTGTTGGGCGAGCGCCTGGGTGAAGGCCACCAGGGCGGCCTTGGTCATCGCGTAGTCGATGAGCTCGGGCGACGGGCTGGACGCCTGGATGGACGACGTCGAGATGATCGACGAGCCCGGCGCCAGGTGCGGAATGGCCGTGCGTGCAATCCACAGGGTGGCATAGAGATTGGTCTTGAACACCCTGTCGAACTCCTGGGTCGAGAGATTCTCCAGACCGTCGCGGTTCTGCTGGTAGGCGGCGTTCAGCACGAGGATGTCGAGGCCGCCGAGCTCGGTCACGGTCTGATTGACGATCGAGATGCAGTGCCCCTCCTCGCGGATGTCGCCGGGGAGCAGGAGTACTGTGCGCCCGGCGTCGCGGATCAGGGCGGCGGTCTCCTCGGCATCCGCCTGCTCGGCGGGCAGGTAGGAGATGGCGACGTCGGCGCCCTCCCTGGCGTACGCGATGGCCACGGCCCGGCCGATACCGGAGTCGCCCCCGGTGATCAGCGCCCGCTTGCCGGTGAGCTTGCCGCTGCCCCGGTAGGTCTCTTCGCCGTGATCGGGTCGCGGCTCGGTCACCGCGGTGAGGCCGGGCTGCTCCTGCTCCTGATTGGGGAATCCGCCGGAGAAATACTTGGTCGTGGGGTCTTGGTTGTGAGTCATGCTGGGCTCCTTGAATGACATCGGTGTGTCCCTCATCTGCGTCGGGCAGGGTTCACTACGAATAAGACGGAACGGCAGCGGGAAACGTCATGGTTTCGGTGTCCCGGCCTGACGTCACGGCTCGGCGAACGCCGGAGTCCGCCGGCCTGCGCGACCGGGGAACGCCCACCTCATGGCCGACGTGTACTCAGCAGTGCGGGATCCCGTGCCCTCGCACGGTCACGCTCGGCGGGACGGGGCTGGCGACGCCACGTCGGTCAAGTGGTCACCACCGGCCAGCGGCTCCGCTTCCTGTCGGCGCACGGCCGCACGGCCGAACAGCAGGGTGCCGACGAAACCGATCACGAGCGCCGCGAGCACACCGAGGTTGGCGAACGCCCAGTCGCCGTCCCGGCCGCCGAGGCCGAGGGGTTCGAGCAGATAGCCCTGCCAGGCCAGCCAGCCGGCGAACCCGTTGGTGACCATCCCCCAGCCCACGACCGAGCCGAGGGCGATGAGCACGATCGCCAGCGCCCGCACGTTTCCGTAGCGGCCGGCCGGGTTGAACAGGTCGGCGGCCGAATACCCGGTGCGGCGCATCAGCACGTCGGCCATGAAGATGCCGCACCAGGCGGCGACGGGTACTCCCAGGGTGATCAGGAAGCCCTGGAACGGGCCGAGAAAGTCGGCCGCGAAGAAGACCACGTAGATCGAGCCGAGCACCATGAGCACGCCGTCGATGCCGGCCGCCACCGGGCGGGGCACCCGGATGCCCGCGCTGAGCAGCGCCAACCCCGAGGAGTAGATGTCGAGCACGGCCCCGCCGACGAGGCCGAGCACAGCGGTGAGGGCGAAGGGGATCAGGAACCACACCGGCAGAATCGTGGTGAGCGCGCCGATCGGGTCGATCGCGATGGCCGCGCTCAGTTCGGGAGAGGATCCGGCCAGGAGGAGGCCGAACAGCAACAGGATGACCGGGGCCAGCGAGGCGCCGAAGGTGGTCCAGCCGACCACGCCGGCGCTGGACGCCGATCGCGGCAGGTATCGGGAGTAGTCGGCGGCCGCGTTGACCCAGCCCAGCCCGAATCCGGTCATCATGAGCACCAGCGCCCCGATCACCTGCGGCGTGGACCCGGCCGGGATCGCCGCCAGGGCGGCGCCGTCGATCTGGCCGACGGTGAGCACGATGTACACCACGGTGAGCACCCCGGTGACGACGGTGATCCACATCTGCAGCCGCATGATGAAGTCGAAGCCGATGATGCCGCCGGTCACGATGAGGGCAGCCACCACCAGCAGCGCCACGATCTTGGTCGTATCCCCGCCCTCCCAGCCGAGTTCGCGCAAGACCGTGGCGGTGGCCAGTACGGCCAGGGATGCAAGGACCGTCTCCCACCCCACGGTGAGCAACCAGGACAGTGCGGAGGGAACCCGGCTGCCGGTGACGCCGAATGCGGCCCTGGTCAGAGTCATGGTGGGCGCATGCCCGCGCTTGCCCGCCAGGGCGATGAACCCGCAGAACAGGAACGAGACGACGATGCCGACCAGGCCCACGATCGTGGCCTGCCAGAACGAGATCCCGAACCCCAGCAGAAAGGATCCGTAGCTCACGCCGAGAACCGACACATTGGCCGCGAACCAGGGCCAGAACAGGTCCCGGGGCCGTCCGCGGTGCTCGCTCTGGTCGATCGAGTTGATGCCGTTCTGCTCCACACTCAGCGCTGTGCTCTGGTCGCTCATGCGACGACACTACTCGGCGAGCGGCGGCCGCGGGTGTGCTCGGCGACGTGAGCGCGGAAGCCGAGCGGGTGCATCCGGCGGGCCGCGCGGACTGGCGGGCCTGGCTGCAGCGGAACCACACGGTGGCAGACTGCGTGCGGCTGGTCACCCAACCCCCGCGAACCGTGAGTTAAGCCCCAGAAATCCCCGGATTCCGGGGCTTAAGTCACAGCTCGCGGAGGGGTCAGTGCACGTATTCGAGCAGGTCGATGCCGAACGAGCGCATGCCGTCGAGCACCGAGAGGCGCGAGGAGAGCGAGTGGTCGTCGAAGAAGATCGACACGGCGTAGGCCACGCCGGCGCGGGGGCCGCGCAGCACCCCCACCTCGCTGCGTACCCCGTTGTCGGTGCCGGTCTTGTTCACCAGCAGCACGCCGTGCGAGGGTTCCCTGTGCGCGTGCGGCGAGAAGCCGAACGCGCTGGCGACCATGGAGAGGTCGGAGTTCAGCGACAGCCAGCCGAGAATCTTCTCGCTGCCCTCCTCGTCCAGGATCTCGCCGCGGGCCAGCGCCGTGAACAGCCAGGTGAGCTCGCGGGCACTGCCGACCGAGAGGTTGGGGGCGTCGTCGGGTCCGCGGCTATCCCGCACCAGGTCGAGCAGGCCGGTGCCAGACAGGCCGAGCTCCTCGGTGCGGCGGCGCACGCTCTCCAGGCCTACGGCGCGCAGCAGCACATTGATGGCCAGGTTGTCGTTGGTGGCGCCGACGAGCGCGGCGAGGTCGGCGACCGGAAGCGAGGGGGCCTGCAGGTGCTGCCACAGCCCGGAGCCGTCCACCGAGTCGCGGACCGTGCGGTCGAGAATCGTGTACGCACCGAAGTCGGCGTCGCGCAGACGCGAGGCGACCTCGATGAGCAGGAGCACAGTGCCGACACCGGCGGTGGGCATGACGACGTGGTCGTCGACGGAGAACAGCACCCGGCCGGTGGCCAGATCGGTGGCCCGGGCCGAGACCTGGGCACCGCCCATCGCGAGCTCACCGAGCGAATGGAAACCGCGCTCGAAACTGGACGGTACCGATGATTCCCGGTGCCTGCCCACGCGTTCGACGGCGTGCCGCGAACGGCGTTCGGATTCCTGTGCTGGCACGACCACTGCTGCTCTGTCCTCCGCCTGTCGGTGCTGTTGAGCCCCCGCGAACACACTAGTCCACCGGCTGCGGGCCGGGTCCTTGGTGCTACCAGATCGTGACGCGCTTCTTCGGGGCCAGCCACGCGGCATCCGCCTCGGTCACGCCGAACGCCGTGTAGTACTCGTCGATGTTGCGCACGATCTGGTTGCAGCGGAATTCGTTGGGCGAGTGCGGGTCGATCGCGAGCAGGCGGATGGCTTCTTCGTCGCGCAGCTTCATCTGCCAGGCCTGAGCCCAGGAGAGGAAGAAGCGCTGGGCTCCGGTGAGGCCGTCGATCACGGGAGGTTCGGCACCCTCGAGGGAGAGCAGGTAGGCCTTCCAGGCGATGGAGAGGCCGCCGAGGTCGCCGATGTTCTCGCCGATGGTGAGGGCGCCGTTCACGTGGTGGTCGGGGACCTGCGCGGGCGCGAGGGCGTCGTACTGCTCGATGAGCGAGGCGGTGCGCTGCTCGAACGCGGTGCGGTCGGTCTCGGTCCACCAGTCGGTGAGCCGGCCGTCGCCGTCGTACTTGGAGCCCTGGTCGTCGAAGCCGTGGCCGATCTCGTGCCCGATCACGGCGCCGATGGCGCCGTAGTTGGCGGCGGCATCCCGGTTCACGTCGAAGAACGGCACCTGCAGGATCGCGGCGGGGAAGACGATCTCGTTGAAGCCCGGGTTGTAGTACGCGTTGATGGTCTGCGGGGTCATGAACCACTCGTCCCGGTCGAGCGGGTTGCCGATCTTGCCGAGTTCGCGGTGGAACTCGAACTCGCCCGCGGCGCGCGCGTTCTTGATCAGGTCGCCCGGGTCGATCGCCAGGGTGGAGTAGTCGCGCCACTTGACCGGGTAGCCGATCTTGGGGGTGAACTTGTCGAGCTTTTCCAGCGCCCGCTGGCGGGTCTGGGCGGTCATCCAGTCCAGGCCGGTGATGCTGGCCCGGTAGGCCTCGACGAGGTAGCCGACCAGCACGTCCATGCTGGTCTTGGCGTCGGGCGAGAAGTGCCGCTCGACGTAGATCCGTCCCACGGCTTCGCCGAGGGAACCCTCCACCAGGGAGACGCCGCGCTTCCAACGGGCCCGCATCTGCGGGGTTCCGGTGAGGGTGCGGCCGTAGAAGTCGAAGTTGGCCTCGACGAAATCGCTCGAGAGGTAGGAGGCGCTGGAGCGGATGACCTGCCAGCGCAGCCAGTCACGCCAGGCGTCCAGGCGGTCCTCGGTGAGCATCTCGGCCAGGCCCACGACGAAGCTGGGCTCGCGCACGACGACCTCGGCGAAGGCCGCGGTCGGTGCGTCCAGACCCTCGAGCCAGAGGTCGAGGTCGGCCCCCGCGGCGAGCGCGGAGAGCTGGTCCCAGGTCTTGAGGTTGTAGGTCTTCTCGCTGTCGCGGGTGCGCACGTTGTCCCAGTGGTGACTGGCCAGCTCGGTTTCAAGGGCGAAGATGCGCGCTGCGCGGGCCGGGGCGTCGTCGACGCCGGCGAGGGTGAGCATCCGTTCGACGAAGGCCAGGTAGGCCTCGCGCACGCTCGCGAACTTCTCGTCACGGTAGTAGGACTCGTCGGGCAGGCCGAGGCCCGCCTGCTCGACGAAGACCAGGTAACGCTCGGGGTTGCCCGGGTCGTTGTCGACGTAGAGCTGGAAGGTGCCGGCGACGCCCGCACGTTCGAGGCGGCCCAGAGTGGCCAGGAACACCGGCACGCTGCTGATGCCGTCGACGGTGGCGAGGTCGGCCGCGAGGGGCGTCGACCCGAGCTTCTCGATGTGTTCCTCGTCCATGAAGCTGGCGTAGAGGTCGCCGAACTTGCGCTCTTCTGTTCCCGGCTCGGCGGTCTGGGCCTCGAGGATGATCTCCTGCACGGCCTTCTCCGCCTCTTCGGCCAGGAGGTAGAAGGAGCCCCAGCGGGCCTTGTCCGCGGGGATCTCGGTGCGGGCGATCCACTTGCCGTTCACGTGGCGGAAGAGGTCGTCCTGCGGGCGCACGCCCGGGTCGAGTTCGTCGGTGTCGATTCCGGATGCAGTCGCCTGATCAGTCATCGCACCAGCCTAAACCTCGTGCTGGGTATTTCCCCCGGAGTGGGACCATCGGCCATAGTGGCGGGTTCGGCGGGCGTGGGACCATGAGCCAGGACGGCGCTCCAGACGGGTCGCCATCGAACCGACCCAGGAGATTCCCATGCGCGTCATCACACTGCCCGAGTTCGGCTCCGCTCTCGAACTGATCGAAATCGACACCCCCCAGCCGCTCGCCGGCGAGGTCCGCGTGCGGGTGCACGCCGCATCCGTCAACGGTTTCGACCTGGCCGTGGCCGCTGGGTCCCTCGACGGCCTGCTCGAGCACCGCTTCCCCGTGGTGCTCGGCAAGGACTTCGCCGGCGTCGTGGACGCGCTCGGCGAGGGCGTCACCGACTACGAGGTGGGCGACCGGGTCTTCGGCGTGGTCACCAAGACACACGTCGGCGACGGCTCGTTCGGCGAGTTCGTGACCGTGCCCACCGCGACCGGGCTGGCCAAGCTGCCGGTCGAGGTCGACTTCGCCCGGGGCGCCGCGCTCGGCCTGGCCGGCACCGCCGCCCAGGCCGCGGTGGATGCCGCCGAGCTGACCGAGGGAAGCACCGTGCTGATCGTGGGCGCCACCGGTGGAGTGGGCAACCAGGCCGTGCAGTTGGCCGTCGCAGCCGGCGCCACCGTGATCGCCACCGCCCGCACCGCTTTGGGCATCGCCCAGGTGCGCATGCTCGGCGCAACCGAGATCGTGGACCACACCCAGAACATCTCCCAGGCGGTGCGCACCCTGCACACCGACGGCGTGGACGTGGTGCTGCACTTCGCGGGCGACGCGGCCACCGTGCTGCCGGCGCTCCGCTCCGGCGGCCGGTTCGTCTCCACCCTGATCGCCTCGCCCGAGCAACTGAGCGTCGTCGACGCCGTCGTGGTGCCGATCTACGCCGACCCCACCCCCGTTGTGCTCGGCCGCCTGGCCGACAGCCTGGCCGCCGGCCGCACCTCTGTGACCGTGCAGGGCAGCTACGCGCTGGCCGATGTGGCCGACGCCTTCGAGGCCTTCAGCGACGGAGCCCGCGGCAAGCTCGTCATCCTCCCTAGCCCCCTCTCCCCCTCCGCGAACCGTGAGTTAAGCCCCAAAAACCCCGAGTTTTTGGGGCTTTTCTCACGGTTCGCGGGATGGGGTGGGGTGCGCGCGGGCGAAACTAGAGTGGACGCATCGAACCTCTACGCCCCCGAGCCCTCCTTCTGCGTCCCCGGCCCATCGACCGGGACATCCTCCGGCTGGCCGTGCCTGCCCTCGGCGCCCTCGTGGCCGAACCGATGTTCCTGCTGGCCGACTCGGCCATGGTCGGGCACCTGGGCGCCGTGCCGCTGGCCGGGCTCGGGCTGGCCAGCGCGGTGCTGCAGACGATCATCGGGCTGATGGTGTTCCTCGCGTACAGCACCACCCCCGCCGTGGCCCGCTGGCTGGGCGCGGGCGACCGGCGCCGCGCGGTGGCCGTGGGCATCGACGGGCTCTGGCTGGCGTTGGGCCTGGGGCTCGCGCTGGCCGCGGCGGGCTGGTTCGCGGCCCCCGGACTCGTCGCCCTGTTCGGCGCCGAACCCGCGGTCACCGCCGCTGCCGCGGACTACCTGAGGCTGTCGATGCTCGGGGTGCCGGCCATGCTGCTGGTCTTCGCCGCCACCGGTCTGCTGCGCGGGCTACAGGACACCCGCACGCCGCTCTGGGTCGCGGGCCTGGGCTTCCTGGTCAACATCCTGCTCAATCTCTGGTTCATCTACGGTCTGGGCCTGGGCCTGGTCGGCTCGGCGCTGGGCACCGTGATCGCCCAGTGGGGCATGGTGGCCGTCTACCTCGTCGTGGTCGGGCGGCATGCCAGCCGGGAGCGCGCGCCGCTCCGGCCGCACCGCGCGGGTCTGCTCCGCGGGGCGTCGAGCGGAGGCTGGCTGTTCCTGCGCACCGCAAGCCTGCGCGCGGCCATGCTGCTGGCCGTGTTCGTGGCCACGAGCCTGGGCTCGCCGGAGCTCGCGGCGTTCCAGATCGCGATGACCCTCTTCGCGACGCTGGCATTCGCCCTCGACGCTCTCGCCATCGCCGCCCAGGCACTGGTGGGCCGCGGCCTTGGCGCCGGAGACGTCGAGCAGGTTCGCCGGGTGCTGCGCCGGTGCCTGGAGTGGGGCATCGGCGGCGGGGTGCTTCTCGGCCTTATCGTGATCGCCGTGAGCGGCGTGCTCGGCGGCGTCTTCACCGGTGCCACCGAGGTCACCGAGCTGCTGCCGCCGACCCTGATCGTGCTGGGCCTGTCTGTGCCACTGGGCGGCCTGGTCTTCGTGCTCGACGGCGTGCTGATCGGCGCGGGCGATGCGCGCTATCTCGCCCTCAGCGGCCTGGTCAATCTCGCCGCCTTCCTGCCGATGGCGGGGGCCGTGCTGCTCTGGGCGCCCAGCGGGGCGGCCGGGTTGGCCTGGCTGATGACCGCCTTCGTCTTCGGTTTCCTCGGCGCCCGCGCGGTGACCCTCTCCCTGCGCGCCCGCGGCAGCCGCTGGGTGCGCCTCGGCGCCCGGTAATGCCCCGCGAACTGTGAGTAAAGCCCCGAAAACCCGGAATTTTCGGGGCTCAGCTCACGGTTCGCGGCGTTGTAGCGTGGGGGAATGACGGAGACACTGGCCCGGTGGCGCACCAGCGTGTTCGCGCTGTTTTTCGTGAGCGGACTCGGCCTGGCCTCATGGGTATCCCGCATCCCCACCGTGCGCGACGACCTGGCGCTCCGCACCGACCAGGTGGGACTGCTCATCTTCGGGCTCTCGGCCGGTTCGGTCATCGGCCTCGTCTCGGCCGTCTGGCTGTTGGCGGCCCTGGGCGCCCGCCGGGCCATGGTGCTCTGCGTCGCCGTCTCATCGACCGGTCTGGTGGTCGTCGGCACCGCCGCCACCCTCTGGGGGTCGGCGCCGCTCGCCTTCGCCGGCCTGGCCTTGGTGGGCTTCGGCCTGGGGTCGCTCGACGTGATGATGAACGTGGAGGGCGCCGCGGTCGAACGCGAGCTCGGCGTCACCCTGATGCCGCTGCTGCACGCCTGCTTCAGCCTGGGCACCGTCGCCGGCGCGCTGCTCGGCGCGGGAGCCGCGGCCGTGGGTGTGCCCGTGGCCGGTCATCTCGGCCTGATCGCCGTGCTCGCGGTGGCGACGGCGGCGATCGCGGTGCGGTTCGTGCCGCTCCGGCCCACCCTCGGTGACGCCGCCTCCCCCGACGACCACGCCGTGGTGCGGCCGAACTGGCGTGAGCGGATGCGCACGAGCCTGGCCGTCTGGCGCGACTCGAGCATCCTGCTGATCGGGGTGATCGTGCTCGGCATGACCTTCGCCGAGGGGTCGGCCAGCGACTGGCTGGCTCTGGCCGTGGTGGACGGCCACGGCCAGAATGACGCGACCGGGGCCCTGGTCTTCGGCGTTTTCGTGACGGCCATGACCGTGGGCCGGGTGGCCGGTGGACCGGTGCTCGACCGGCTGGGCCGGGTACCGGTGCTGCGGGCCTGCTCGGCGCTGGGCGTCGTTGGGCTGCTGCTGGTGATCCTCGCCCCCTCCACGCCGCTGCTCATCGTGGGCACCGTGCTCTGGGGCCTTGGCGCGTCGCTGGGTTTCCCTGTCGGCATGTCGGCCGCGGCCGACGACACCGCCAACGCGGCTGCGCGGGTGAGCGCCGTCGCCATGATCGGGTATTTCGCCTTCCTGGTCGGGCCACCCGTGCTGGGCCTGATCGGAGAGCAGTGGGGCATCCTGAACGCCCTGTACGTGATCGTGCTGCTCATGGCGGTGGCCGGACTGGCCGCCCCGGCGGCCCGCGAGCGCGCGAGCACCCGCGCCGCCGGTTAAGCTCGTTCAGTGCGCCTCGTAATAGCCCAGTGTTCAGTTGACTACGCCGGACGGCTCAGCGCGCATTTGCCGCTGGCCACCCGCCTGCTCATGCTCAAGTCCGACGGCAGCCTGCTCGTACACTCCGACGGCGGCTCCTACAAGCCGTTGAACTGGATGAGCCCGCCGTGCAGCCTGGCAGTCTCGCAGCCCGACGAGCTGCAGGTGGAGGCCGGCATCACCGAACTGTGGACGGTGACGCACGCCAAGACCGCCGACCAGCTCATCGTGAGCATCTATGAGGTGCAGCACGACTCCGCGCACGAGCTCGGCGTCGACCCCGGCCTGATCAAGGACGGCGTCGAGGCGCACCTGCAGAAGCTGCTCGCCGAGCACATCCACCTGCTCGGCGACGGCCACACCCTGGTGCGCCGCGAGTACATGACCGCGATCGGGCCGGTCGACATCCTCGCCCGGGATGCCTCGGGCGCCTCGGTGGCCGTGGAGCTCAAGCGCCGCGGCGACATCGACGGTGTCGAACAGCTCACCCGCTACCTCGAGTTGATGAACCGCGACCCGCACCTGGCGCCCGTGGTGGGCGTGTTCGCCGCGCAGCAGATCAAACCGCAGGCGCGGATGCTGGCCGAGGACCGTGGCATCCGCTGCCTGGTGCTCGACTATGACGCCATGCGCGGCCTGGACGACACGGCCTCGAAGCTCTTCTAGCGCCACCTGTTACCCGTGCGGACACCTGCGCCCGGCGCACCGGGCGGAAAAGTCCGGATTGGCAACAAATACCCCAGGTCGCGGGCGGGAGACGGCTGGGAATGGCGTGTCGCTCATACCGTGATCAAGCCTCACATGCAAGGGTTTGCTCCTTACGGCCCTAAGATGTTGCGAGTGAACCCCACCTTGACGCGCACCTGGAGCGCCATCCTCTTCGACCTCGACGGAACCATCACGGACTCCGCCCCGGCCATCACGAACTCGCTGGCCCGCACCTTCTCCCTGCTCGGCCGCCCGGTTCCCTCCGACACCGAGCTGATGGCCTACGTCGGCCCGCCTCTGCTCGCGGCCTTCGGAGAGTACGCCGGCATGACCCCCGACGAGGCCCTCGAGGCCCTCGCCGTGTACCGCGCCGACTACCAGGGCCCCGCCTCGCTGGACACTGCGGTGTACCCGGGAGTCGCCGGCCTGCTCGAGCGCATCCACGAGGCCGGCATCCCGCTGGGGCTGGCCACGAGCAAGCCCGAGCACACCGCCATCGCGATTCTCGAGCACTTCGAACTGGCCCAGTACTTCACCGTCATGGTCGGCGCCACCGAGAACGAGGCCCGCAGCGCCAAGGCCGACATCGTCGCGGAGGCCCTCGTGCGCTTCGCCGCGGCCGGTGTGGACACCTCCGCGGTCGTCATGGTGGGCGACCGCAGCTACGACGCCGAGGGCGCCGCGGCCAACGGAGTCCCCACGATCCTCGTCGAGTGGGGCTACGGCTCCCCCGCGGAGGCCGCGCTGGCCACTGCCGTCGTGCACTCCACCGATCAGCTCGGCAAGCTACTACTCGGCTGACCAGACCCCGTTTCCGCACAGTGCCCCTTCACGCGTCGTGAAGGGGCACTTTTTCGCACTTCAGCGAGTTCGTCGCCGCTGAGTTGCCGCATCCTGCCCTCTCAGCAACGCTGAAGGGGCGATTCGGCGCGACTCGCGGATGCGGTTAGGCGATGGCTGCGCGCAACTCAGCGGCCGCGGCGGCCGGGTCGGCGGCGCTGTAGATGGCGCTGCCCGCAACGGCGACGGATGCTCCGGCGCGCTGCACCGAGGCGATGGTCGACGCGGACACCCCGCCGGCCAGGGAGAACGGAACCTTGGCCGTCTCGCCGGCTTCGAGCAGGGTGTCCAGCGAGAAGCCGTCCTCGGCCTGCTCGTCCAGACCGGCGTGCATCTCCACGAAGACAGCGCCGAGGGCGGTGACCTCGCGGGCGCGGGTGACCTTGTCGGCCACGCCGATCAGGTCCACGACGATGCCCTTGTTGTGCTTGGTCGCGGCCGCGACCGCGCCGGCGATCGTGCTGTCGCCGGCCGTGCCGAGGACGGTGACGAGGTCGGCGCCGGCCGTGAAGGCGAGGTCGGCTTCGAGCTCACCGGCATCCATGGTCTTGAGATCGGCGAACACGATCTTGTCGGGGTGCGCCTGCTTGATGGCCGTGACGGCGCGCATGCCCTCGGCCTTGATGAGGGGCGTGCCGAGCTCGATGATGTCGACGTGCGGGGCGACCTGGCCGGCCAGAGTCAGCGCGTCGGCGGTGGTGAGAACATCCATTGCAACCTGAAGCTTCATGGGGATCTGCTTTCTGTCTATCGGTGGGTCGTGCGGAAAAGTGAGGACGCGGGGCTACTCGAGGTTGGCGTGCCGTGGCCAGAGCTCGGCGGCAGAGATGCCCGATGCGTGCCACAGCGTGTGGAAGACGGCGTCGCCGAGAAGGAGCACGGCCTGCTCGAACAGTCCGCCGGAGTACTGCTGGGACCGGGTGCCGCCGTGGTCCTGCTTCTCGGCAGCAGGAACGAGCACGGTGACGTCGGCCAGCCCGGCCAGCGGGGAGGATGCGGCGGTCGTGAGGGCCAGCACAGTTGCGCCCACGTCGTGCGCAGTCTCGGCCGCCCGCACGATGCCGGCCGTGCTGCCGGAGCCGCTGGCGACCAGGAGCACATCGGTGGCCGTGATCGCGGGGGTGGTGACGTCGCCGACCACGTGCACGCGCAGGCCGAGGTGCATCAGGCGCATGGCGGTCATCTGGAGCGCCAGTCCCGACCGGCCGGCGCCGAGCACGAAGATCCGGTCGGCGGTGCGCAGGCTGTCCGCCACGGCGTCGAGGTTGTCGGCGTTCAGATTCGCGGCGTCGGCGCTGTTCTCGGCGGTGTGGGCCGGCGGGGCCAGGCGTGCGGACAGCGCCGTGTTCTCGGCCAGGATCGTCTGGAGCGACGAGAGCACGCCGGCAACGGGAGGGTGGAGAGGTTCGGTGCGGGCCATCCCTCTATGGTTGCCGTCGGCGGGTGGGCATGCGGCCCGTCGAACGGAGAGCCGCCCTACCCGGACGGGTAGGGCGAGGCGGGAGCTGGCCCGGATTCCGGATAGGCTGATCGGATGAAAGCGCTCGGAACGTCCCGTTCGATCGAACTGCTCGGTTCCCTGCAGACCGTGGTCGCCAGCCCCCTGCCCGAGATCGCGGGCCGCTTCTCCGAGCTGTTGCGGCCCCTCCTCGGCCACAGCGCCCTGGTGATCTTCACCGAAGACTGCACCGGCCGGCCGCAGAAGAAGGCCGGCGACCAGGCGATCATCGACGAGGTGACGCTGCCCGAGCTGGACGCCGTGCGTCGCGCCCTGGCCGCGGACGACTCCGACCCGTGGGGCCGGCGGGCCGTGATCGGCGGTTCCGACCGCCCGATCACGGCGTGGACCGCGTCGACGGGCGCCCTGCTGGTGCTCACCGACCCCGAGCTCACGGCGGCCGGCGCCGCGGATCCCGAGTCGACCCTCGATATGATCGGTCGGCTCTGGCAGCTCGTGGCCACGAGCATCCGCCAGCAGGTCGCGGCGGCCGCCCCCGCCTACCTGCAGGACTCCCGGGCGGCGTCGGCCGAGCGGGCCAAGCTCATCGCCGACCTCACGGATGCCCACTCGACCACCCTCGAGTCACTGCTGGCGGTGCTCCGCGCGCCCAGTGTGAGCGCCGAGGCCGCCCGCCAGACCGCGATCGAACTGGCGGCCAGCGCTATGGTCAGCCTGCGCGCGGTGTCCGACCGGGACCGCTCGCTGGCCGAGGAACCGGTGGCGCAGGCCTTCGCACGGCTGCGCGACGACCTACGGCCTCTCGTGCGGTTCGGCGACCTCGACGTGCAGTTCATCGAGCCGCCCGCGAACGGGCGCGCCCTGCCCGGCGAGGTGGCGCACGCCGGCCGGGCCATCGTGCGCGGCGCCGTGCTCGCGCTGGTCGAGCAGTCCGGGGTGAGTCGGGTGCGGGTGCAGTGGGACTGCGACGGCAGCAACCTGCTCATCCAGATCCGCGACGACGGCGCCGGCGCGCTCACGGCCGACTCCCCCGGCGTCAGCCCGCTCACGGCCCGGGTGGCCGCGCTCGGCGGTAGCTTCGATGTGCAGGCCACGGCCGGCTGGGGCTCGGAGCTGACGGTCTCACTGCCGTTGGATGCGCCCCTGGCACCGCTCAGCCCCGCCGCGGAGTGGGGTCTGAGCCCGCGCGAGCAGGGCGTCCTGGCCCTGGTGGCCTCCGGCGCCCGCAACAAGGCCATCGCGGCCGAACTGGTGATCAGCGAGAACACCGTGAAGTTCCACGTGGCCAACCTGCTCCGCAAGGTGGGTGCGTCCACCCGCTCCGAGTTGGCCTCGCTGGCGCGCTGACCGCGCGAGGTACGTCATCGCGCCTGAAGCGACGGCAGATTAAAGGGATGACGGCAGCAAAAAAGGAAGCAATCCCCAATCCCGTCCTGATAAACGCACTTTTTCCCCCAAGACGGGCGGCCCCCGGCCCGGGCGGGCGGGCCGCGGCGGACGTCCTAGTCCCGGGGCAACCGGATGGTCGAGGTCCAACCGAAGTCGGCCGCATCCGTGCCGCCGCCGGCCACAGCGGCCCGGCTGACGTGGCTGCGGGCGTGCTCGATCGCCGCGTCGAGGTCGGTGAAGAGATGGTTGCGGTGCCGCAGGCTCGTGATCACGCCCACCCGGGTGACGAGCTTGAGGTGCCGCGGCTGGATGCCCTTGACGAGCACGGTGATGCCGCGGCGTTCGAGCGCCTGGATCATCTCGGTGATCACCCGGGCCCCGGTGGCATCGAGGATCTGCAGCTGCGACATGCGGATGATCACGACGGTGATGTGACTGGTCTGATTGACGCGTTCGAGCATCCGCTCGGCCGCCCCGAAGAACAGGGCGCCGTCGAGCCGGAACAGGGCGATGCGCTCGTCCCCGGGTTGGGGCTCGCCGGGCAATTCCTCGCGGTGCACGCCGCTGGAGGCCGACACCGAGCGCAGCGCGAAGAAGCCCGCCACCAGGATGCCGATACCCACGGCCACGATGAGGTCGACCGACACCGTCACGAGAGCGGTGATCACGAAGACCGTGGCGTCGGAGCCGGTTGAGCCGATGATGCTGCGCACCGTGGCGACCGAGATCATCCGTGCCGCGGTCATCATGAGCACCCCGGACAGTGCCGCGAGCGGGATCTGCGAGACGACCCCGGTGGCCAGATAGACCACGCCGATCAGCACGATCGAGTGCACGATGGCTGCCAGCCGGGTACGGCCGCCCGAACGGATGTTCACCGCGGTGCGCGCGATCGCGCCCGTTGCCGGCATGCCGCCGAAGAAGCCCGAGGCGATGGAGGCCAGCCCCTGGCCGACGAGCTCGCGGTCGGCGTCGTACGGGCCGGTATCGGAGAGCGTCACGGCGACGCGGGCCGAGAGCAGCGATTCGATGGCGGCCAGTGCGGCGATGGTGAGCGCGGGCCCCACCAGCGAGCCCAGGGTGCCCAGGTCGAACTGCGGCAGCATGGGCGAGGGCAGCGAGCTCGGCAGCTCGCCGATGCGGGCCAGCGGCAGGTCGGCGAGGTTGGCGATGACGGTGACCACGATGATGGCCACGATCGAGCCGGGCAGCTTCTTGTGCGCCAGCGGGGCAAGCAGCATGATCGCCGCGACGAGGAGCACCATGCCAACGGGCACGATCACGGTGGACCAGTCGACGGTCTGGAAGGACTGCACTGCGGCGACGAAGGCGTTGCTGCTCGCCCCGGCCTTCGACCCGATCGCGGCGGGCACCTGCTGCAGGAAGATGATGACGGCGATGCCGAGGGTGAACCCTTCGATCACCGGCCAGGGGATGAAGGTGACGGCGCGGCCGAGCTTGAGGGCGCCCGCGGCGATCACGATGAGACCCGCCATGAGGCTGAGTACCGCCACGACCCCCACGCCGTGGGCGGCCACGACGGGTCCGAGCACGACGACCATGGCGCCGGTGGGACCGGAGACCTGGATGTTGGACCCGCCGAAGACGGCGGCGATGACGCCGGCCACGATAGCCGTGATGAGGCCGCTCTCGGCCCCAGCGCCGGAGCTGACCCCGAAGGCCAGCGCGAGCGGCAAGGCGATGATGCCCACGGTGAGACCGGCCACGATGTCGCCGCGCCAGGTGCGCTTCACATCGCGGTAGTCCTGCCAGCTCGGCAGCAGGGCCCGCAGGTAGCGGCCGGTGCGGCCCGCGGCGGTGCCGATGGCACTCATCGGGTCACCGCGTCGCTGGACGCGGCGCCGGCGGGAACCAGGCTGGGCAACCCCACCGTGTTGGCCAGGTTCTGCTGGGTGGTCTCGAGGATCTCGACGAGCAGCTGCCGGGCCACCGCGAGCAGGTCGGCCACCTGCGGATAGGCCAGCCGGTAGAAGACGAGGCTGCCGCGGCGCTCCGCCAGCACCAGGTTGTGCCGGCGCAGCACCGAGAGGTGCTGGGAGAGGTGCGAGGCCTCCAGCCCGGTGTCGGTGAGCAGGTCGGTAACCGACAGGTCGACGGTGGCGTTCGCAAGAACCTCGAGCACCCGCACCCGCACCGGATGCGCCAGCCCCTTGAAGAGGTTGGCCTTGACCTCGTAGAGCGGGCGGTTGGCGTCCGTGAAGGTGTCGTTCGGGGCCTGACTCAGCGGTTCCATAAATTCATCATATCGCGCACCCGTGGCAGGCGAGCGGACCTTGGTCCCGACAGCGGGCTCCTGATCGCCCGGTTCATAGTCGGGTCGAGGTCTCCGTGGGCCTCCCGCGCGGAGTCGGACGTCGGTGGAGGATCTGCACGGCGACCCGACACCTGTGCGGCGTTGGGCCTGTTGCCGGGTGCGCCGCTGATCCTCAGGGAGAAGGTGCTCTCCGACACGGAATGACCTGCCGCGGGAACTGCAGTACATCTACGACGCCGCCAGCCGCACCTGTTTCCGGGCCAGCACGCACTACCGCTGAGGTGGCGGTTATTCGGCGTTCGGGTCGGCCACGGTGGGGGCCGGACCGGCGGACGGCAGGTAGCCGATGGGCGCCGAGCGGTGGGTACGCATGTAGTACTCGCGCTTCAGGCTCTCCCAGCGGTCGGTGGTGACGGCGTTGGCCGAGGTCGACTTTTGGTCGGACACGAGGGACTCTTTCTCTTGATGCACATTCACGAAAATCGAGCGGCTTTCGACTGCGTGAGGCAGGGCGTCAATCAAGCGAAGGTGCCGAGATGAATCTGGCGCCACTGTCGGTGGGTTCGGTCACCATCGACCAGCTCGGCCTCAGCGATTCTGGAGGCCGTGAAGCCAGTCTAGAACTCCGATCGGGCTCCACCAGAGGACCAAAGTCCCGTCTTACGGGGCTGCACCCACTCGTGGAAACCCTCGATTCAGCACATCCATAGGTCCAGGGTCCAGACTGTACGAGGCCCGACCCTGACTGGAGACTTCTGCGTGCGCACACTTCCTACCTTCCTGACCATGACGGCAGTCGCCGCCCTCGCCCTCACGGGCTGCGCGGCATCGCCGGACACGGCGGCGACGCCCTCGGCGACGGCCGCCGCCGCGCTTGAGTGCACGGATCCCGGCAGCACCTCGGATGCGGTGACCGTCGCCGGCGATGCCGGCGTCGAACCGACCGTCACCTTCGACACGCCGTTGGCCGCCAAGGCGACCGAACGCACCGTCGTGACCGAGGGCAGCGGTGACGCCGTCGAGGAGGGCGACTCCGTGTCCATCTCCTACGCCGCGTACAACGCCACCACCGGGGCCAAGCTGAGCTCCGCCGGCTACGGCGAGGAAGCCGGGCTCACGGTGAACGTGGTCAACAACCAGAGCGTGATCCCCGGCATCCTCAAGGGTGTCGCCTGCTCCAACGTCGGCGACCGCGTCGCCGTGGTCATCCCGCCGGCCGACGGCTTCGGCGACACCGGCAACACCGACCTGGGCGTCGCCGCGACCGACCAGATGCTCTTCGTGATCGACATCAAGGACAAGGTGCCCACCCGCGCCACCGGAACCGACCAGGAGCCGCAGGACGGCTTCCCCACCGTGGAGCTCGCCGATGACGGTGCCCCCACCGTGACGGTGCCGCAGGACGATCCGCCCACCGACCTCGCGGTCGAGGTGCTCAAGAAGGGCGACGGTGCGACCGTGGCGGATGGCGGAACCGTCACCGTGCAGTACACCGGCGTCATCTGGGGCACCGGCAAGGTGTTCGACCAGAGCTGGGGTGCGGGCGGCCCGACCTCCTTCTCCACCTCCGAGGTCATCCCCGGCTTCGGTCAGGGCCTGGTCGGCCAGACCGTCGGCTCCCAGGTTGTCATCGTCATCCCGCCCGCACAGGGGTACGGCGACACGGGTAACGACCAGGCCGGCATCAGCGGCACCGACACCCTGGTCTTCGTCGTAGACATCCTCGCGACCGCCTAAGACCCGCACGCCCCCGGCCGGGCACTCTGCGCAGCGACTGCACAGGGTGCCCGGCTATTCTGTGTAATAGATCGCTTCCTGCGGTTCCGGACGACGGATCAGTACCCGGTAAGCGACAAGACTGGCCACGGGAGTGGTGTCTGATGTCCTGGCTGATCTTGATCGTCTCCGGAGTTCTCGAAGCCGTCTGGGCCACGGCCCTCGGCAAGTCCGAAAGCTTCACCAAGTTCTGGCCCACCGTGATTTTCGGTGTTGGACTGGTGCTCAGCATGGCCGGCCTCGCGGTGGCGATGCGCTCGATCCCGATCGGCACGGCCTACGCCGTGTGGGTGGGCATCGGAGCGGCGCTCACGGTGCTCTACGCGATGGTGTTCGGCGGCGAGCCGGCCTCCCTGCTCAAGGTGCTCCTCATACTGGGCCTGGTCGGCTGCGTCATCGGCCTCAAGCTCGTTGACGGTGGCCACTGACCTGGGCCCTCGCCGACCTGTGTGTCAGTGCACGCCGTGTCAGTGCTCACCGTGTCAGTGCTCGCCGCGTTCCTGCTGGTCGAGTGCTGCGGGGCTCTTGCTGTGGAGGTCGATCAGGCGTTGCCCGGGATCAACGGTGACGGGCGGTCGCAACCAATACCGGCCCTGGTGGTCGAGGATCTGCCAGCCCTGGTTGTGCAGCAGCCGGTGATGCGGGTTGCACAGCAGGATACCGACGCGGATGTCGGTGCGGCCGTCGTCGCGTTTCCAGTGGTCGATGTGGTGGGCCTCGGTTTGGGAGGGCGGTTTGGCGCAGTCCCCCCACATGCAGCCGCCGTCGCGGGCGGCCAGGGCGATGCGTTGCGCCATCGTGAACAGCCGCTCCTCCCGGCCGACATCAAGCGGTTGGCCCGATGGGTCGAAGGTGATCTCCAGAGTGCCGGAGTCGCAGATCAACCGGTCGACGGTTGCCTGGGAGACCGGGGCTGGATTGCCTTCGATGTAGCCGTGTCCCGTGCCGTCGGGGAGGGGAACGAGGACATCGGCCGGCTCTGGCGGTAGTCCTCTTCCTGGTGTGGCGTCGCCTGTCGTGGATTCTCCGACCTGCCTCGACTGCTCTGGTGCAGAACCACTTGCGGCGGGCCCGGTGGGGCGCTGCGTCTTGAGGATGCGGACGGCGGGGGTGCGACCGCCGAGCATGCGGCGGGGGTTGACGGCGCTGCCGGCTCTGATCAGGTCGATGAACCCGTCGGCGGTGAGCTGGTCGACGCTGCGGGGGTCGTCCTGCACGGCTTTGGCCCAGGCGGCCCGGTCGGGGTCGACGAAGTGCACGCCGCCGCGGCGGGGCCCGGTGAGGCTGTCTGAGACGGAGCGAATGTACTCGCCCTGCTCGGGTGGGAAGACCCCGTTGATGCGGACCTGCCCGGTTTCCAGGGTCCAGATGCGCAGATACCGGTCATCCCAGGCTTTCTGTTCGCGCTTGCTGATGCCGGCTTCGTCGAGACGGTCCCGCATCCGCCTGGCACGGCGGATCAATTGGTCGATGGTGAGGGTGCGGGCTTCTTCGAGCAGGGTGGCCAGGTTGTCGGCGAGGATGTCCGCGGTGACGACCGTATCGATATCGCCCAGTCCGGTGCGGATCGCGTGCGCCTGCGCGGCGGAGAGGCTCCCATCGGTGACCGCGTGAGCGATCGGCGTGTGCCAGGGCAGCGCCGGAATACCCAGCGGTGCCAGGGCCGGCGATGCGTCCCCTCCGTCGCCCGAGTCGGCATCGGCGTCGGCCTCGATCTGGGCGTCGGCGTCGGCCTGGGCGCGGGCGGCTGCGGCTTCCGCGGCGTCACTGTCGGCGAGCATCCGGCCGACATCGGCGAGTTTTCGGGCGTCGGCTTTGCTGGCCCCGGTGAGGTTCTGCATCAGGTCGCCCGGGTTGAGGAAGCCCTGTTGCGAGGCCAGGCCAGACTGGCCCAGCTCGGGGCGGGAGCGGTGCGCGACGGCTTTGGCCACCCACACCGATCGGGTAGACGTGAGGGCTTGCAGACGGGTGATCTCGCGTTGCGCGGCGAGCAGCTCAGCGTCTGGCAGGGCGTCGAAGTCGGCGCTGCAGGCCCCGAATCGGGTGACCGCGCCGGCGGCGGCCACCAGCGAATCGGCTCCTGTGTCGGCAGTCGGAACTGCAGGCACGAGGGCCTCCGGCGAGGTGCCGACGACGAAGGTATCTGCGATGGTGGACATACAGTGAGAATAGCTCGATATCGCACTTTTGTGTGTCGAATCTGTCCATTGTGGATAAGTTTTCTTGGCGCGACAAAAACCCCGCTGGACAGGGGTTTATCTACGGCGAGGCCCCGGTGCCCCAGGGGGTGCGGGAACGAAGGCTCAGACTGCCGACGGCGGCCGCTCTACGTCGTCGCCGAGCGCTTCAGCAGGGTCGCTTCCGACGGCAAGGATGTGATTCTGGGCATCGACGTGCACGACGGTGGGCACGTACACCCTGGCCTTCTTGTCGCCCATCTGGGCGTAGGAGATGATGATGACCAGGTCGCCCTCGTGCGCCATCCGCGCCGCGGCGCCGTTGACGCCGATCACGCCGCTGCCGCGTTCCCCGGCGATCAGGTAGGTCTCGAAGCGGGCACCGTTGTTGACGTTGACGATACTGACGAGCTCGCCGGGAAGCAGGTCGGCGGCATCCAGCAGATCGAGGTCGACCGTCAGCGACCCGACATAGTGCAGGGCGGAGTGCGTCACGGTGGCGCGGTGGATCTTGGACTTGAACATGGTGCGGCGCATGGGAGCGGGGCCTTTCCGGATCAACCTCTCCACGATACGCCCTCCGTGCGGGGGCCGTCGGGTGCGGGCCACGGGCTCAGCCCAGGGCACCTGTCCCGGCTCTCTGTCAGTGGGTCGAACTAGAGTCGGTCGAATGCCTCACTCTCCCGAAACCACTCCGGCCATCCCCCTCGATTCCCCCGAGAATCCCGGCGCCGACGGCTTCGTGCGCGTGCGCGGCGCCAGAGAGAACAACCTGCGAGACGTGAACGTCGACGTTCCCCGTGACGCCATCGTCGCGTTCACGGGGGTCTCGGGCTCCGGCAAGTCGTCGCTCGCGTTCGGCACCATCTTCGCCGAGGCCCAGCGCCGCTTCTTCGAGTCCGTGGCGCCGTACGCACGCCGGCTCATCCAGCAGGGCCACACTCCGCACGTGGACCTCATCACCGGGTTGCCGCCGGCCGTGGCGCTGCAGCAACGCCGCGGCGCGCCCAGTTCTCGCTCCAGCGTCGGCACCGTCACCACACTGTCCAACTCGATGCGGATGCTGTACTCCCGCGCCGGTACCTACCCGGCCGGGTCGGACCTGCGCCTGGACTCCGACGCCTTCTCCCCCAATACGGCCACGGGCGCCTGCCCGGTGTGCCACGGTCTGGGCATCTCGCACACCGTGACCGAGCCACTTCTGGTGCCTGACGCGACCCTGAGCATCCGGGACGGCGCGATCGCGGCCTGGCCCGGCGCCTGGCAGGGCAAGAATCTGCGGGATGTGACCGCGGGGCTGGGCTACGACATCGATGCGCCCTGGGCGTCGCTCAGCCGGGAGGACCGCGACTGGCTTCTTTACACCGAGGAGCAGCCCGTCGTGGAGGTCACCCCGCAGCGCGACAGGGTCGCCAAGCCGTATAAGGGCCGGTTCTGGAGCGCGAAGAGCTACGTGATGCACACCCTGGCCGACTCGAAGAGCGCCCAGATGCGCCAGCGTGTGCTCGCCTTCGTGCAGACCGGTCCGTGCGAACTCTGCGGCGGCAGCGGCCTGCGCGCCGAGGCTCTCGCGGTGACGTTCGCCGGTCGACCGATCAACGAGCTCAACGCCCTCACCCTCAGCGAGCTCGCCGACGTTCTCCGCCCGACAGCGGAACTCACCGGTGCAGCCGGCTCACACCGCTCCATCCAGTCCGGCGAGGTCACCGAGGTGGCCGTCACCGTGGCCGGCGACCTGGTGCGCCGGCTGACGGTGCTCATCGACTTGGGGCTGGGCTACCTCAGCCTCAGCCGTGCCACCCCCACACTCTCCCCGGGCGAGATGCAGCGCCTACGCATCGCCACCCAGTTGCGCAGCGGCCTGTTCGGCGTGATCTACGTGCTCGACGAACCCTCCGCCGGCCTGCACCCGGCCGACGCCGAACCGCTGCTGGTGGTGCTCGAACAGCTCAAGGCATCCGGCAATTCGGTCTTCGTGGTCGAACACAATATGGATGTCGTACGCCGCGCCGACTGGCTCGTGGACGTGGGGCCGCGAGCCGGCGACGGCGGGGGCGAGGTGCTGTACAGCGGGCCGGTGGCCGGCCTGGCCGAGGTGGAGACCTCGGTCACCCGCGACTACCTGTTCCCGACCAGCCCGGGCGAGGCGGCGGCTGCACCGCGCGAGGCCGCCGCCTGGCTGGGCCTGACGGGCGTGACCCGCCATAACCTGGTGGATCTGGACGTTCAGGTGCCCCTGGGCGTACTCACCGCTGTGACCGGGGTCTCCGGATCGGGCAAATCGACCCTGGTCAGCACGGTGCTCGCGGATGCCGTGGGCCGGGAGCTCCGCCAGGGCTCAGTCGACGCCGTGCCCGCCGGCGCTGCCGCGGCCGTTGACGACGACGAGTCGACCGACGAGGACGAGGCCGGTACCGACGGGGCCACGACGATCGTCGATGCCGTCACCGGGGCCGGGGCCATCGACCGGCTGGTGCGGGTGGACCAGAAGCCCATCGGCCGCACCCCTCGGTCCAATCTGGCCACATACACGGGCCTCTTCGACGCCGTGCGGGCCACCTTCGCGGCCACCGCGGCGGCCAAGACGGCCGGGTTCACCGCGAGCCGGTTCTCCTTCAACGTGGCCGGCGGCCGCTGCGACACCTGCCTGGGCGAGGGCTTCGTGGCCGTCGAGCTGCTCTTCCTGCCCGGCAGCTACGCTCCCTGCCCCGCCTGCGGCGGCGCGCGCTACAACGCCGAGACCCTCGCGGTGACCTACAACGGCAAGTCCGTCGCGGATGTGCTCGGCCTCACGGTGGAGGCCGCCGCCGTGTTCCTCGCCGACGTGCCCAGCGCCTCCCGCAGCCTGGAGACCCTGCGCGAGGTGGGCCTGGGCTACCTGCGGCTCGGCCAGCCCGCCACCGAGCTCTCCGGCGGCGAGGCGCAGCGCATCAAGCTGGCCACGGAACTGCAGCGCGCCCGCCGCGGGCACACGCTGTTCCTCCTCGACGAGCCCACCACCGGGTTGCACCCGGCCGATGTGGACCTCCTGATGACACAGCTCGGCCGCCTCGTCGACGCCGGAGACACCGTGGTCGTGGTGGAGCACGACATGGGCGTGGTGTCGGCCGCGGACTGGGTCATCGACCTGGGGCCGTCCGGCGGAACCGCGGGCGGGCGCATCGTGGCCGAGGGCACCCCGGCGGCCGTGGCGGCGCATCCGCACAGCCGTACCGCCCCCTACCTCGCCCGACGCTTGGAGCTAGCTGGGTAAAGCGCGTCTCACCCGGTCACACCGCACGCTCATCCCCTAGTTGCGCACCCGCCGCCAGACTGCTCGGATGCGGCGGCCGACGGCACGCCAGAAATCTCGACTGCGGAGTCGGGCGTCCTCCTGCCGCTTCGCTTCCATCTTGCGCTCCAGGAGGAACGCCTTTTGGCCGGCCTCAGTCCGAGTTCGAACCCAGTGGCCATTGCCGCCAATGTTGGTCATCCGCGTTACCCCCAGTCGTGTCACGTGTGCGGCCACCCTAGTCCCCGCACATGGCAGCGGCGTATGGACGGCGGTTGCCGTGGTCTCGCGGTAGCCAAGGCTTGGAGCCAGCTGTGTAAAGGGGCTCTCACCCGGTCAAACGGGACTTTGGTCCCCACTCCCGGTTCGGCGGCAATTCTAAGCTGAGCCGGGAGTTGAGAAAATGAAGCGCAGCACGCTGTTCCGCCGCTCGCCCGGCCCACTCGAGACGAGCCGCACCGGCGACTTCGGCTATCTGCAACCCGGCGAGGTCTACCTCGATGCCGCCTGCCAGAGCCTGCGGCCGCAGAGCGTCATCGACGCCCTCACCGACTACTACACGACCTATAACGCCTGCGGCGGCCGGGTGAAGTATGCCTGGGGACAGAAGGTGGACGCCCAGGTGGCCGACACCCGCCAGGCGGTGCTTGGCCTGCTGGGACTCTCGGCCAGGAACCACGCCGTCTCGTTCACTCTCAACACCACCTACGGCCTGAACCTGCTGCTGAACCAGCTGCCGCTGGGGCGTTTCGACCGCGTCGTCACCAGCCACATCGAGCACAACTCGGTGTTCCTGCCCACCATCACGGCCGCCCGCCGGCTGGGTGTTGAGCGCCTGGTGCTGGATCGCGCCGCGGACGGCGCCCTGGTCTACGAGCCGGCGCAGCTCGAGAAAGCCGTGGTGGTCGTCAACGCCGCATCCAACATCGACGGCCGGCTGCTCACCAACCTCAGCGACCTTGTGCGCGACACCCACGCCCGCGGCGGCATCGTCATCGTCGACGCCGCGCAGGCCATGGGGCACTCGCGGGCACTGCTGCAAAAGACCGACGCGGATGCGCTCTGCTTCTCCGCCCACAAGATGTACGGCGCGAGCCTCGGCGTCGTCGTGGCCCGACACGAGCTGCTCGCCTCGCTCGAGCTCAGCTTCGTGGGCGGCGGCATGGTGCAGGATGTGCGCGAAGACGATTTCGACCTCGTGCAGGGCGACCCGGGTGCTCTGCTCGAACCTGGCCTGCAGGCCTGGGGGGAGATCATCGCGCTGGGCCGGGCGATCGACTGGCTCGGCAGCATCCGCCCCGGCGGGCTCAGCCCGGCCGAGCACATCAGCGCCCTCTCCACCCGCCTCTTCGAGAGGCTTGCCGCGGTGCCCGGGCTCACCCTGCTGAACGACGCGCCCAGCCCGGTGATCAGCGTGTATGCGCCCGCGCAGGACTCGCACCGGCTGGCGGTGTTCCTCTCGCACTCACGGATCTCCGTGCGCAGCGGCTATTTCTGTGCGCACCACCACCTCAAGGAGCAGCTCGGCCTCCCCCCGCTGCTGCGATTCTCCCTCGGCCTGCACTCGACGGAGTCGGACGTCGACGCCGCAACCGGGGCCCTCACTCGGCTGATGAAAGGCCTCTCCTAAGTGTTCTGTATCGCCGCATTCATCATCCTGGTCATCATGGCCGCCTTCTCCGCGCGGTACCGGCGTTATGTGGGCAAGGCCTGGAACTGCACCTGGCGGCGGGTCACGTTCCGGCCCTGCGACACGACCTTCAAGCAGGACATCAAGGACCACCTGCTCGCCCCCATCGCCGCCCGCCGCCCCGCCCTGGTGCGCCCGGCCAGCATCGGCCTCGAGATCCTGGCGGTGCTCGTTCTCGTCACCACCATCTGGTCGGGCTACACGGTGGTCAAGAGCGCCGTCAACCTCTACGTCTACGGCACCTGCAACAAGCAGGACTCGGCATCCTGCACGCTGGGCGCCGAGGCCTGCTCGATCCCCGATGAGACGCCCGGCTTCATGGAGTCGCTGGGTGCGTTCGACGTGCTCGGCGCGTTCGGCAACGAGTTCGCCAGCCTCGGCGAGACCTTCGCGGCCATTCCGGCCCGTTTCCAGACCTGGACCGCCGAGGACTACCTGCCGGCCAACGCCACGTACCTCACCGAGGGCGACGCGAACCCGATCGCGGTCGAGGTCATCGACCCGGGCTGCACCTTCTGCAAGGCGCTCTTCGCGAACATCGAGGAGTCCGGCTTCGAGTCCACCCACAACCTCACGTACATCGCGTACCCGATCGCGGGCACCGACGGCTACAAGTTCCCCAACTCCCTGCTCGTGACGCAGTACCTCGAGGCCGTGCGGCTGCACCCGCTGGATGGCGCCGACACCCCGGTCGACTGGCAGATGCTCAAGCGCATCTTCACCGAGAAGACGGATGCCGGCCTGCCCTGGCAGGGTGCGATCAACTCGATGGACTCCCAGGAGGCCACCTCCACGCTGGTGGGCTGGCTCGACGAGTTCGGTCTGAGCGCCGATCAGATCGATGTGGTCGTGGCCGAGGCCGGCTCGGCGAAGGTGACGGGAATCATCGCAGCCAACAAGACCCTGGTCGAAGAGAAGATCGCCACCGTGAAGATCCCCACGATCATCTTCGACGGCCGCCGCCACGACGGCCTGGTCTCGGTCGACGGCCTGCAGTAGCCGCACCCGCAGGTCGAGCTGAGCCGCAGATCAAGCGCCGTCGCTGGTCAAGCCTGTCGAGACCCGGTAACCCGGTCTGCGTTCGTCCCCACCTCGTCGATCGAGCCTGTCGAGATCCGGCGACCCGAACTCAAGACGCACGCCAAGTCCGACCGTCGGCCCACGAGGTCTCCTAAGGAAGTGCGCTTCCGCCGACCACCCGGGCGCGAAGCGCCCCCACAGCTCGACAGGCTCGACCAACGCGCGGGTCGCGTAGGGCAGTCGAGTTCCGTCGGATGCGTGCGTGTCGCACCCGCCTCGGCGGTCGAGCTCGTCGAGACCCGGTGACGTGCCCGCGGTCGTGACCGACGTGAACCTATCCGCCCACGAGGTCCCGACAGGCTCGACCGATGCGTGGGGCGCACTCGACGTCGAGTCGGGTGCGGCTCAGGGGGCTGGCAGGCGCGGCACGGCCGCGACGAGGCGCCGGGTGTAGTCCTCGCGGGGCTCGTTCAGGATGCTCGCGGTCGGCCCGAACTCCACCACCCGGCCCTGGTTGAGCACCACGGTCTCGTCGCAGAGCGCCGCGATGGCGCTGAGGTCGTGCGAGACCATCAGGATCGCCAGGCCCGTGGAGGCCCGCAGTTCGGCGAGCAGGTCGATCACCTGGATGCGAGTGGTCACGTCGAGCGCGCTCACCGGCTCGTCCGCGAGCAGCAGCCGCGGGTGGCACACGGTGGCCCGGGCGATGGCGATGCGCTGGCGTTGGCCGCCGGAGAACTCGAGCGGGTACCGGCCGAGTGCGTCGGCGGGCAGACCCACCGCGGCGAGCGCCGCCGTCACCTGCGCTCGCGCCTCGGCACCGCGGGCCAGCCCGAGTGAGCGCAGCGGCTCGGCCACGATGCTCTCGATGTTCTGGCGGGGGTCCAGCGACGAATACGGGTCTTGGAAGACCGTCTGCACGGCGGACCGGAAGCGCCGGAGCGACGCCGGAGCGATCGGCTGCCCCTCGAAGAGCACCGACCCGGTGGTGGGCCGGGCCAGCGCGAGCATGAGCCGCACGATGGTGGACTTGCCGCTGCCCGATTCGCCGACCAGGCCCACGCTCTGACCTGCGGCCACGCCGATCGACACATCATCGAGGGCGAGCGCGCCCGCCCGGTACCGGTAGGAGACATTGCGGAGTTCCAGGATCATGCGCGCTCCCCCAGCATCTCGTCGAGTGACCGGGCGCTCCGCACGAGTTCGGCGGTGTACGGATGCTGCGGCGCGCGCAACACGTCGCCGATCGCTCCGCGTTCCACGGCGCTGCCCGCCGACATGACAATGACGTCGTTGGTCATCGCCGAGACCACCGCGAGGTCGTGGCTGATGAACAGCAACGCCATGCCGCGCGCCTCGACGAGGTCACCGAGGAGGCGCAGCACCTGCGCCTGCACCGTCACGTCCAGAGCCGTGGTCGGTTCGTCGGCGATGAGCAGCTGCGGGCGGCTGGCCAGGGCGATCGCGATGGCGGCCCGTTGCCGCTGACCGCCGGAGATCTCGTGCGGGTAGGCGCGGCTGAGACGCGCGTCGGCGAGGCTCACCTCGGCGAGTGCCTCGGCGACGCCCGCGCGGAGGGCACTGCCGGTGAGGCCGCGGTGCCGCCGGAGGGGTTCGGCCACCTGCCGACCGATGCGCATCAACGGGTCGAGTGCGGTGAGCGGCTCCTGGAACACGACGGAGGCCACCCGGCCGCGGAGCGGGACGAGCGTGCGTTCGGCGGCTCCCACGACCTCCACGCCGTCCAGTCGAACACTGCCGCTGGCCGTGAGGCCCGGGGCGAGCAGCCCGGTCACGGCCAGCGAGGTCACCGACTTGCCGGAGCCGGATTCACCGATGAGCCCCAGGCGGGCGCCGGCGGCCAGGTCGAAGCTGAGGTCGTGCACGAGTGCCCGCCCTGTGGAGGTATGCACGCCGAGATTCGTCACAGAGAGCAGGGTCATCGGCTGTCCCGTCGGGAGGGGTCGGCCACATCGCGCAGGCCGTCGGCAATGAAGTTGACGCCGATCACGAGCATGATCAGCGCGATGCCCGGGGCTACGGCGCCAAGCGGGGCGGTCACGACCGTGCCCTGCGCCTCCTGCAGCAGGCGGCCCCAGGAGGCGTTGGGCGGCGGGGCACCGAGTCCCAGGTACGACAGGCTGGCCTCCGCGAGCACCGCCACACCGAACTGCAGGGCGAGGTTCACGCTCAGTGTCGGCCAGATGTTGGGCAGGATGTGCCGGAGCACGATGCCGGGCCAGCGGGTACCCGAGGTGCGGGCAGCCGTGACGTACTGCTCGGAGAGGACCCGTTTGGTGAGCACCCGGGTGAGCCGGGCCACCACGGCCGACATCGCCAGGCCGATCGCGACGATCACCGAGACGAGCGAGGCACCCTGCGCGGCCACGATGAGCATCGCCAGCAACAGCACGGGGAAGGCGATCACCACGTCGAGCGCGGCCGAGATGGTGTCGTCGAGCCAGGCCGCCGCGAACGCGGCCAGCAGACCGACGGTGACGCCCAGCAGGGCGCCGACGGCGACGGCGCCCAGGCCCACCACGAGGGCGATGCGGGCCCCGATCATGAGCTGGGTCGCGAGGTCCCGGCCGAGCTTGTCGGTGCCGAGCCAGTGCACGGGGTTGGCCCCCTCCAGCCGGCTCCCGGTTGTGTCCGCCGGGGCGTAGGGCAGCCAGACCAGCGAGAGCAGGGCGATCGCCACGACCACGCCCACGAGCACCAGCCCCACCCCGAGGGTCCAGGAGCGGCGCCGGCGCGGGGCGACGACGATGGTCTCGGCCAGTACGGGCGCGCTCATCGGTTACCCGAAATGCTCACGCGCAGGCGCGGGTCGACCAGTCGCTGCGCGACATCACCGAGGAAACCGATCACGAGCACCACGAGGGTGCTCACGAAGAGCACGCCCTGGATGTTCGGGTAGTCGTGCTGCTGGATCGCCGTGAGCAGCATGCTGCCCAGGCCCGGCAGGCTGAAGACGCTCTCCACGACCACGGCGCCGAGGAACGTCGTGGCCAGCTCGATGCCGAGGATCGCGATCACCGGCACGGCCCCGTTCCGCAGTCCGTGCCGCCAGAGCGCCTCGCCGCGGCCGGAACCCTGGGCGCGGGCCGAGCGAAGATAGTCGCTGCCCAACACATCGAGCGTGGCCGACCGCACGTACCGGGTGAGCGAGGCGCTCATCACCACGGCCACGGTGATCACGGGCAAGGCCAGCGACCGCAGCGCATCGGCCGGATCGGCCCAGTCGTCACGGGGAAAGCCGCCGGAGGGCAACCAGCGCAGGCCCACGGAGAACACGCTGACCAGCAGGATGCCCACCCAGAACACGGGCACGGCCACCCCGAGCTGCGAGATCCCTGAGATGAGGATGCCGTACCAACGGTCGGCCCTGGTGGCGGCGATGAAGCCGGCCACCAGCGAGATCACCAGGGCCAGCACGAAGGCCAGCAGGGTGAGCGGCACCGTGACCGCAAGCCGCGCCGAGATCTCCGGGCCCACGGGCAGCGAGCTGATGAACGACTCGCCGAGGTCGAACCGGGCGAGCTGACCGAACCAGGTCGCGAACTGTTCGAGCACCGGGCGGTCGGCGCCCACCTGGGCCTGCGCGGCCGCGATCTGCTCGGGCGTGGCCGTGACCGAGAGCAGCGCGTTCGCTGGGTCCCCCGGCAGCAGCCTCAGCAGCACGAAGATGGCCACCATGGCGATGACAAAAGACACCAGGAGGAAGGCGCTCCGGCGCAGTAGATAGGAAATCATGCGACCTCAAGGCTAGCCCCGCGAACGGGGCCAGCCGTGCCGGTTAGTTCAGGGCGATGTCGTAGACGAAGAACTGCGAGTTGAGCCCGTTGACCGGGTATCCGCTCACATCACTCGCGGCCACGACGATCTGCGGGTAGAGGTACAGCCAGACGCTCGCGGCATCCTGGGCGATCTGCTCGTTGACGAGTGTGAGCTTGGCGGTCTGTTCGTCCGTCGTGGTGGACGCCTCGGCGTCGGCAACCCACTGGGTCACCTGCGGGTTGTTGTAGCCCCAGTAGAAGTCGGGGTTGCCGTACCAGACCACGTCGCGGTCGTTGACGTGTTCCTGCAGCGTCGCGGTGAAGTCCTGGGCCTTGTAGACCTTGGTGTACCACTCGTCGGCGCTGATGGTGTTGATGTTCACGGTCACGCCCACCTTGGCCAGCTCGCTCTTGACGAACTCGGCCACCACGGGGTGCGGGTCGTAGCTGGGGGTGTCCAGGGTGAACTCGAAGCCGTCCGGCGCTCCGCCAGAGGCCAGCAGCTGCTTGGCCAGGTCGGGGTCGTAGGGGTTCACCTGGGTGAGGTCCTCGTACCAGGGGTCGGTCGGGGGCACCATCGACCCGATCAGAGTGCCGTAGTGGCCCCAGATGGAGTTCAGCAGCTTCTTGGTGTCGATGGCCGAGTAGAGCGCCTTCCGCACGTCCGCGTTGTCGAAGGGGGCGACGCGGTCGTTGAAGACCAGGATCTCCTTGGTGGTGGAGTCGCCGTCGCTCACGACATAGTCGGCGTTGTCGGTGAACTGGCTGAGCGCATCCGGGCTCTGCACGCTCGTGACGATGTCGACCTCGCCGGTGAGCAGGGCGTTGCTCAGCGCGGTGGCGTCGGTGAAGTAGTTGAACACGACCTCGCTGTTCACGGCCGCGTCGCCCCAGTAGCCGTCGAAGCGGGTCAGGCCGAGCGAGCTGCCGCGCTTCCAGTCACCCAGCGTGTACGGGCCGGTTCCGTCCTCCGTGCTCTCGAGGTCGGTGGCGTCGGCGTTGATGATCCAGACGTAGCTGAGGTTGTAGATGAAGGAGATCGAGCGCTCGGCGAGCGTCACGACGACCGTCGCATCATCCGGCGTCTCGATACTCGTGATCGCGCCGAAGCTGCTCTTGCGCGCGGACTGCGAGTCGTCGGCGAGCACGGCGTCGATGCTGGCCTTCACGTCGGCCGAGGTGAGCGCCTTGCCGGAGTGGAACGTCACGCCGTCCTGCAGCGTGAAGGTGTAGGTGAGGCCGTCGTCGCTCACGGTATTGCTCGCGGCGAGCAGGGGTTCGACGCTGCCGTCGTCGGTGAGCGTGAAGAGACCCTCGTAGACGTTGCCGTTGAACGCCTCGGTGACGCCCTGGCCGCCGCCGCCGAAGTTGCTCAGGTTCTGCGGCTCGTACAGCGATCCGATTTCGATCGTCGCGTCGCCGGCGGATGCGGTGGACGCGTCGGTGCCGCTGGCGCAGCCGGCCAGCAACAGGGTGGTTGCGAGGCCGAGCGCGACGAACGCGATGTTCTTTTTCATGGTGCTCCTGGGTGCTGTGTGCGGGGTGCGTGATGCGGGGGTGACGTGCTGGGGGATGGTGAGATGCCGGCGGCCGGCGGGCCGGGCTAGAGGGTGTAGATGTCGAAGTCGCCGCCGAAGACGACCTCGCGCTCGCCCGCCTCGATGGGCCCGGTGAAGCGGTTCTGCGCCGGCGGCAGCGGACAGTTGTACTGCACCGAGAATCCGCAGGGCGGCACGAAGGCCCGGTTGAAGTCCAGCGTGACCGGTCCGGCGTCGCCGAAGCCCAGACCATCCGCCGTCTCGGGGCGCCGCACGAACAGGAAGCGACCCGACGAGTACGTGGCGGTGTCGCCGGTCTGCCGGTTGGTCGCGTCGCCGAAGACCAGCAGCAGGGTGCCGTCGTCGTCGAAGGCGCTCAGCGAGTAGTCGACGCCGTCGCGGCTGAAGGTGATGTCGCCCGGCACCGGGAGCTGGCGGCTGCCGCCGTTGTCGCGGATGTGCTCGAACGGGATGGTACGTTCCGCCGCGACCGGGTGAACTCGGCGTCGATGACCCACTCGGGGTTGTGGTCGAAGGCCGAAATCTGCTCGAACGCCGCGATCGCGGGGCTCGCGGAGTCCCAGAACCGCAGACCGTGCTCGGGCTCATCGCTGTCGAGGTTGCGTCGGGTCAGGCGCGTCACCGTGACCGTGGCGGCGGCCTCGGCCGTGGCGTCGGCGAACGCGGCGTCCGGGTCGGTCCCCTCCGCCAGCCACCGGGTTTCGATGAGGGCGAGGTTGCCCGTCGCTGCCGTCACGGACCGTCGCCGGGCGGCATGCCAGCGGCCCAGGGAGGCGGCGGCATCCGAAGCGGTGGGACGGGCGGAAGGGACGGTCATGACGATCTCATTTTCTCCTGGCACGGAGGGCGCGACACAATCGCGTGTCGTCCCATGACACGTGACAGCTTTCCCGGGCACCGGATTATTCCGGCTACACCGGATTGAGTGCGCCCGGAGAGGCGCGGAACCGCTCCGAGGGGCTAGGTGGTGAGAACGGCCGTTCCTCCCGTCGTGGCCACGCTGTCGCCGCCGGCCAGGCGCACACGGATGTCCTCGCCATCCGTTGTGACCGTCACGGTGCCGCTGCGGCGGGTGACCGTGACCTGCAGCCGGGCGCCGGTTTCGGGGCTGGTCACCAGGGTGGTGGTCGCGCTGTCCTCGGGTGCGCCCGGGTAGACGGTGACGAGCAGGCCCTCCAGATAGTCGTAGTCCGGGCGGTCGGTGCGGTTGCCCGTGGCCAGGACGGCGCCGGCGCGGATCCAGAGCGGCAGGCTCAACACGCTGTGGGTCTCGCGGCGCCAGGCCGGTCCCTCGACCCTCTGGCCGGTGAGGTAGTTCGTCCAGGTGCCGGCCGGCAGGTAGTACTCCACGGTGCCGTCGGCACTGAACACCGGCGCCACGAGAAGGTCGCTGCCGAGCAGGTACTGACGATCGAGGTAGGCGCAGGTGGGGTCGTCCGGAAACTCCAACTGCATCGGTCGCATGAACGGCAGGCCCCGCTCGTGCGCCTCCAGGCCCACGCCGTACAGGTAGGGCATCAGCTCGAGTTTGAGTTTCGAGAAGAGGCGGGTCACCTCGACGGCCTCCTCGTCGAAGGCCCACGGCACCCGGTAGCTCGAGGAGCCGTGCAGGCGGGAGTGGCTGGAGAACATGCCGAAGGCGACCCAGCGTTTGAAGACCTCGGGGTCGGGTTTGCCCTCGAAACCGCCGATGTCGTGGCTCCAGAAGCCGAAGCCGCTGAAGGCCAGCGAGAGCCCGCCGCGGAGGGTCTCGGCCATCGACTCGAACGACGAGGAGTTGTCGCCGCCCCAGTGGATCGGCATCCGCTGGCCGCCCGTGGTGGCCGACCGGGCGAAGAGCACGGCCTCGCCCTGACCGCGGTGCTCCTCGAGCACCTCGAAGACGGCCTGGTTGTACAGCTGGGTGTACCAGTTGTGCATGGCCTCGGGCGACGAGCCGTCGTGCCAGACGACATCGGTGGGGATGCGTTCGCCGAAGTCGGTCTTGAGCGCGTCGATGCCTTGTTCCAGCAACTGGCGCAGCTTGTCCTGGAACCAGCGGGTCGCCGCCGGACTGGTGAAGTCGATCAGGGCCATGCCGGCCTGCCACTGGTCCCACTGCCACACGCTCCCGTCCGCGCGGCGCACCAGGTACCCGGCGTCGGCGGCCTCGGCGAACAGCTTGGACCGCTGGGCGATGTACGGGTTGATCCAGGCGCTCAGCCGAAGTTCGCGTTCGTGCAGTCGGGCCAGCATCCCCTCGGGGTCAGGGAAGACCCTGGCGTCCCACTCCAGGTCGGTCCAGTTGAATTCACGCATCCAGAAGCAGTCGAAGTGGAACACCGACAGCGGCAGGTCGCGCTCGCGCATCCCGTCGATGAAGCTCGTGACGGTGGCTTCGTCGTAGTCGGTGGTGAAGCTCGTGGAGAGCCAGAGCCCGTACGACCAGGCGGGCACCTTCGCGGGGCGGCCGGTCAGGGCCGTGTAGCGCTCGAGGACGTCCTTCTGGGTGGGGCCCTGGAACACGAAGTACTCCAGCGCCTCGCCGGCGGTGGAGAACTGCACCCGCTCGACCGACTCTGAGGCGACCTCGAAGGAGACGTGCTCGCTCTGGTTGACCAGCACACCGTAGCCGCGGTTGGTCAGGTAGAAGGGGATGTTCTTGTAGGACTGCTCACTGGAGGTGCCGCCGTCGGAGTTCCAGATGTCGACGGTCTGCCCGTTCTTCACCAGCGCTCCGAAACGTTCGCCCAGCCCGTAGACGAGCTCGCCCACGCCGAGGCTGAGCTGCTCGTGCACGTAGCTGCCGGCCGCGGCCAGACCCGTGCGGCTGATGCCCACCTCTCCGACCGGTTCGCTGGGCACCGGCGCGTTGTCGGCGAGGGTGACGTAGCCCACCGACTTGTGCCGGCTGGAGGTGAGCACCCGCCCGTCGGACTCGAAGCTGAGGTTCCACGGCGCTCCGGCGCTGACCCGGGCGGTGAGGCCGCCGCTGGTCAGGGTGCCGGAGGTGACGGTTCCGCCGGCCTCCTCGGTGGCGGCAACGCCCACGCCCTCCGTCGCACCGACGAGGTCGAACCCCGCGGACGGACGTCGGCCCTGGTGGTGTTCGATCCGCACCCGGATGACGCCCTCCAACGGCGAGGACAGCGTCACGGTCAGCATCGGCCGGTTGAGGATGTCGCCGCGCCGGGCGATGACCTTGGTGGGCGCGTAGACCCGCAGGGTGTCCCCGTCGTCAATGATGTCGTACGCCTCCTGGGCGTAGACGGCGCTCACGCCGGGGCGGGTTTGCCAGAAACCATCGGTGAACTTCATGCGGACGGGTCCTCCCGGATCACGGCGACGGCTCCCGCGGCAACGGATGCCCCGGGGGCGAACCTCTCACCCGTCACCAGGTCGAGTCCGCTCGCATCGAGCCGGAGCGGCCCGGCCGAATGGTTGATGGCGAAGAGCCAGCGGGCGGCCTCGGTGGCGCCCTCCGGTGCGACCGCGACCCGGCGCACCAGTTCGAGTCCCCGGTCGGCGGGCGCGACCGGGGTGATGCCGGCCCGCTCGATGAGCAACTCCAGCAGCGCACCGGTGGCCGGCCGGTCCAGGTGGGTGGACACGTACTGGGCGGTTCCGGCGCCGACCGGCCGGAGCGTGATCGCCGGCAGCCCGGCCAGCTCGCCGTCGGCGTACCGGGCGACCACGGCCGCGGCGGAGCCGTCCGGCTGGTCGCTGGTCTGCAGCAGTTCGCTCCACACCGATCCCGTCCAGGGCCCGGCGGTGATCTCGCCGGTCACGGTGACCGTGTCGCCGGCGAACAGGGGGAAGAACTCCTCGACGCGCACGCCGAGCAGATCGCGTAGCGCCCCGGGGTAGCCGCCCTCGATCACCCGGTTGTGCTCGGTGACGATGCCGGAGAAACTCGTGACGACCAGGTGGCCGCCGCCGGTGACGTAGGCGGTCAGGCGCGCCGCATCCGCCTCGGTGAGCAGGAACAGCGTCGGGGCGAGCACGGCCCGGTAGCCGGTGAGATCGACGGAGGGGTGCACGATGTCCACCTGGATGCCCCGCGCGGTCAGCTCTCGGTGCATCGTGAGCGCCACGTCGAGGGAGTTCACGTCGACGCTGGGCTTGGCTCCGCTTCGCAGCGCCATGGCCGCGTCGTAGTCGAACAGGATCGCCAGCTGCGAGGTCTGCACCCGGCTGCCCACGACCTCACGGATGTTCCGCAGGGTCGCACCGAGCGCGGTCACCTCCCGGAAGATCTTGGTGTCGGCCCCGGCATGCGGCACGACGGAAGAGTGGAACTGCTCGCTGCCGGCGGTGGACTGGCGCCACTGGAAGAACAGGGCCCCGTCGGCACCCCTGGCGATGTGCGCGAGGCTGTTGCGGGCCAGTTCGCCGACGGCCTTGGCCCGGTTGCGGGGCTGCCAGTTCACCGCCGAGGTGGAGTGCTCGATCAGGAGCCAGGGCGCACCGCCGGACATCCCGCGCACCCGGTCGGCGGAGAAGGCCAGTTCACCGTAGGTTTCCGGGTCGGTACCCATCGTGTAGTGATCGTTGGCAACGAGGTCGACCTCGTCCGCCCAGCGGGCGTAGTCCAGCCCGTTGGGGTGGTTCTGCACCATGAAGTTGGTGGTGACCGGGATGCCGGGAGTGATCCGGCGCAGCACCTCCCGCTCGGCCTGGTAGTGGCCGAGCAGGGCGTCGGAGGTGAACCGCTCGAAGTCGAGCAGCAAGGCGGGGTTGTGGCTGGTGCTCGTGAACCGCGGCGGCTGCAGCTGGTCGAACGAGGTGTAGTGGTGCCCCCAGAAGGCGGAGCCCCAGGCGTCGTTGAGCAGGTCGATGCTGCCGAACTTCCGCTCCAGCCAGACCTGCCAGGCACGGCCGGTCTCGTCGTCGTAGCTGTGCGCGTTCTCGTTGCCGAGCTCGTTGCTCACGTGCCAGAGCTTCAGGGCCGGGTGGGTGGCGTACCGGGTGGCGAGAGCCTCCACCATCCGCAGCGCGTAGCGGCGGAACACGGCCGAGCTGGGGTGCCAGCCGAGCCGGCCGCCCTGGGCGTGGCGCACCCCGTGCTGGGTGACCGGGGCGATCTCCGGATGAGCCTGTAGCAGCCAGATGGGCGGCGCGGCCGTGGGGGTGGCGAGGTTGACGCCGATCCCGGCGTCGGCGAGCAGGTCCATGATCCGGTCGAGCCAGCCCCAGTCGAAGACGCCGTCGGCGGTCTCCAGCAGCCCCCAGGAGAACACGCCGACGTTGAGCGAGTTCACCCCGGCCTGCCGCATCAGCGCGATGTCCTCGATCCACACCGACTCCGGCCACTGCTCCGGGCTGTAGTCGCCGCCGAGCGCGAAACCGTCCGCGATCCAGGGGAACCGGCTGCCGGTGGGCAGATCGGCCGAACGGGAAACGAAGTCCGTCATGGGCGGGTCACATTCTCTCTACTGGGATGCTGCGTGTGCGTGGGCGGCGCCGCGGGGCGGAGCAGATGGTGCGGATGCTGTGGACCGGCCGGTCAGGGCCAGGACGAACCCGGCGGGTCCTGCCACACGGCCGGGTCGGGCGCCAGGGCCTCGAGCTCGGCCCACAGCCCGGCCGGGATCTCGACGGCGTCGGCCGCGATCGCCTCCTGCACCTGGGCGATCGAGTTGCCGCCGACGATCGTGGAGGTGATCCGGGGGTCCCGGGTGCTGAACTGCAGGGCCGCGGCGGCCAGGCTCACTCCGGCGCGCTGGCAGGCCAGGCCCATGTCGGCGATCGCGTTGGCCATGGCCGCCGGTGCGGGGCGGTAGGCATAGCTGCGGGCCGCCTCGGGCCAGCGTGCGAGGGCACCACCGCCGTAGACGGCGGCGTTGATGACGCTCACGCCGCGCCAGACGGCTTCGTCGACCAGTTGTTCCGCTGACCGGTCCACCAGGGTGTACCGGTTGTGCGTGATCACGGCGCTGAACAGCCCGGTCTCCACGTAACGGGTGAGCATGGGCGCGGGTCCGCCGGAGATGCCGATCGCGTCGACCAGCCCGCGCTCCTGCATCTCCACCAGCGCGCGTACCGGCCCGTCGGCCGCGAAGGCCTCGTCCCAGCCGATCAGCTCGGGGTCGTGCAGGTAGAGCATCGGAACCCGCTCCAGGCCCAGCTTGCCGAGGCTCTCGGCCAGGCTGGCGCGCATCCGTTCACCGGAGAACGAGCCGGTGTCGGGGTCGCGGTCGAGCTTGGTCTGCAGCACCATGCCAGCAGGGAGAGCACCGCGGCGCCGGATCGCGTCGCCGAGGTAGCTCTCGCTCGCGCCGCCGCCATATTCGTTCGAGGTGTCGATGAACGTGATCGCCGGACCGGCGGATGGCACCCCGCCCGCATCGAGCACGGTCTCGAGGGCCTCGACGGGGCCCGCGCCGAAGCGGGCGCGCGACCAGGAGGAGGTGCCGAGGCAGAGCCTGGAGACCTCGGGGCCTCCCGTGCCCAGGGTGCGCGGCGCCGGATCGGCAGTGGCGCTGCCGTTCTCGATGGGAGTGCTCATGCTGTGGTGTCCTATCCCTTGACGGCGCCGGAGAGCAGGTCGAGTCGCCAGAAGCGCTGCAGGAACAGCATCAGGGCGATCAGCGGAATGATCGACACCGCCGCGCCGGTGATGGCCACGGAGTACAGCGCCGGGGTTCCGGATCCCTTGGACAGCAGGGTGTACAGGCCGACCGTGAGCGGGTAGCTGTTCTGGTTGCTGAGCATGATGAACGGCAGCAGGAAGTTGTTCCAGATGCCCACGAACTGCAGCATGAAGACCGTGACCATGCCGGGCAGCATCATCGGCAGGCCGATGCGCAGGAAGATCCGCCACTCGTTGGCACCGTCCAGGCGCGCCGCCTCGATGGTGTCCTGCGGTACGGCGGCCGACGCGTAGACCCTGGAGAGGTAGATCCCGAACGGGCTGATGATCAACGGCAGCAGCACCGACATCACTCCCCCGGCCAGGCCGGCCTGCGAGAGCAGCAGGTACTGCGGAATCGCCAGGGTGATTCCGGGGATCAGCACGCCGCCGAGGATCGAGTAGAAGATCAGGTTGCGACCCTTGAACTCGTACTTGGCCAGGCCGTAACCGGCCATGGTCGACACGAATGTCGACAGGAGGCCGCCGACGCCGGCGTAGAGGATCGAGTTCGCCGCCCAGAGCCCGTACTGCCCGCCGCCGTAGCTGAACAGGTCGGACAGGTTCTCCATCAGGCCGCTACCGGGCAGGAAGGAGAACGTGGTGAACAGCTCACTGGGCGACTTGGAGGTGGCGGTGAACACCCAGAGCACCGGGATCAGGCAGTAGATCGCGCCGATCATCAGGATGATGGTGGGCCAGACCTTGCCGCGGTTGGAGGCGAGTTTGGCCTTCTCGCGGGTGGCGATGGCGGTCATGACTGTGCTCCCTTGGTGCGGCGGTTGCTGATCCACAGCACCAGGCCGGACAGCGCGACCGTGCCGACGGCCAGCAGCACGGACAGTGCGGCCGCGCCGGGCAGGTCATCGGTCAGGAAGGCGTTGCGATAGATGGTCATCAGCGGAACCCAGGTCTGGCTGATGATGTCGGTCATCGGTTTGAGCGTGGTGGGTTCGCTGTAGAGCTGCAGGGCGCCGATCACCGAGAAGATCCCGGTGAGCAGGAGCGCCGGGATGACCAGCGGGATCTTCACGCGCAGCGCGATCTGGCGCTCATTGGCGCCGTCGATGCGGGCGGCCTCGTAGATCTCGGCGGGGATGCTGCGGAGTGACGTGTAGATGATGATCATGTTGAATCCCACCCCGCCCCACACGGCGATGTTGGCGATGGAGCCGAAGATGCCCGAGGACTCGAGGAACGGGATCGGCCCCCAGCCCAGGGCCTTGGTGATGTACGAGAAGGGGCTCGTGGAGGGTAGGTACATGAAGCCCCAGAGCAGTGCGGCGATCACGCCGGGAACCGCGTAGGGGATGAAGATGGCGGTCTGCCCGAACCGGGTCGCCCGCACACCAGGGGTGTCCAGCAGCAGGGCGAAGAGCAGCGCGAGCCCGAGGGTGAGCGGCACCGCGATGGCCGAGTAGAGCCCCAGGTGCCAGAAGCCACTGGCCAGGGCGGGGTCGGTGAGCACAGAGACATAGTTGTCGAACCCGGCGAAGACCAGCGACTTGGTTCCGAGGATGCCGCCGCCCTGGATCTTGTAGGACGTGAAGCTCAGGTAGGCCGCGTAGATGATCGGCACCAGCATGAACAGCACGAACAACACGACCGCCGGACCGACGAACAGGTAGGGGGCGAAGCGGGTCCGGGAGCGCGACCTCTTGCGCGGCGGTTCGGTGCGCGTCTGCGCGACCACCGCCGCCGGCGGGGCGGGAGTGAGCGTCATCGAAATGTCCTTTTCCTCATGGAGAGGGTCGGCGCCTGCGGGTCGACCCGGTGGAGCGCGAGGTCGGCTCCTCGCCGACCCTCTCGGTGCGGCTGACGCCGCGAGTGTGGTGCTGGGTGGTGCTACTTGTTGCTGATCTCGAAGCCGGCCTTCGTCATGTCGGCCACGACGATCTTCTGCACCGCGGTGAACGCGTCACGCCACGGGGTTCCCGCATTGATGGCCTTGTTCAGCTCATCGGTGAACGCGCTTTCGGCGACGTTCACATTGGGGCCCCAGGTGACGGGGATGGCGTTGGCCGAGACCGTCGCGGCGAGCTCGTAGAAGTCGGTCTGCTGCGGCATCAGGGCCGGCGGGGCGCTGGCCTTGGCGTCTTCCTGGCCGGAGATGGCTGCCGGGTAGGCGTTCTGCACGGTCAGCAGCAGGTTGGCGCCTTCCTCGCTGGCGTTGAGCCACTTGATGAACTTCGCGGCTTCGTCGGGGTGGTCCGAGTCCTTGGTGACGATGACCGAGGAGCCGCCCTGGTAGGCGACCGCGGGGTCTCCGGGGGTCCACTCGGGGAAGGCGGACATGGACCACTTGCCGACGGTGTCGGGAGCGACACCCTCGATCACTCCGGGCGCCCACAGGCCGGCCGGCCAGGAGAGCATGGTGCCGCTGTTGGCCTTGGCGTTCCACTCCGGGGTGAGGATGGGGTCGGTCGAGATCAGGTCTTCGTCGACGAGGCCCTGGAAGAAGTCTGCGACCTCGAGGGAGGCGTCGTCGGCGATGCCGACGGTCCAGGTGTTGTCCTTCACCGACCACCACTTGGAGCCGGCCTGGTTGGCGACGCCGGCGTAGAACGCCCACTGGTCGGCCGGCAGCGAGGCGAGGTAGGCGCTCGGGTCGGCCGCGCGCACGGCCGCGGCGGCGGTCTTGAACTCGGCCCAGGTGGTGGGAACCGGGATGCCCCACTGCTCGAGCAGGTCGGACCGGTAGAAGAACGCCATCGGGCCGATGTCCTGCGGGAGTCCGAAGATGTGGCCGTCGAACGTGGTCTGCGAGAGGGTGCCCTGGTCGTACTTGTCGGTCACGTCGGAGACGAGGTCGGTGATGTCCAGCGGCACATCGGCCACGATGAGGGACGGCAGGGTCGGGTATTCGACGGCGGCAACGTCCGGGGCGTTTCCGGCCCGACTGGCCGTGAGCAGCTTCGCGGAGGAGTCTTTTCCGCCGCCGGCATCGGTGTAGTTGACCTGGATATCGGGGTTGGCGGCGTTCCAGGTGTCGACGAGGCTCTGGGTATTGGGGGCCCACGACCAGAAGTCCAGGGTCACCTTCCCGCCACCGCTGTCGCCGGTCCCGCCACCGCCGGCAGAGCATCCGCTGAGTAGGACGGCACTCACGCCGATGGCCGCAACCGCGGAGAGGATCTTGCTTTTCTTCATGTCACTACTTCCTTGTAGGCACACGCCCTGGGGCGTGGTCGTCTGGTGAATCTGGGCTGTGCAGGATGCGTCGCACGCCTATCGCGAGGCTGTCGAAGCGCTTCGATAATTGAGGCGGGTCCTTTCCGGGTCTGTCGGCTCTGGGAGGGTGAAGGGCTACGCGGTCGCGGATGCGGCCGGCGGGGCCGTCGAACTCTTCCGGTGGTACACCGGAGCAATCAGTTCGACGTGGGGGTCGGTGAATCCGGCGATCTGCTGGATGGCGAGCTCGACGGCCCGCCGCCCGGATTCCTGGGAGGGCAGGGGGATGACATCCATGGGTGGAAGGAAGTGGTCGGTGGAGAAGCTGGAGCAGGCCGAGACGATCGAGAGCGCCTCCGGCACGGCCACCTCGCGCTCGCGCAGCACCTCCAGCAGGATGCCGTGGATGTTCTCGTTGCAGTTGAGCACCAGGGCGGTCATGCCCGGCAGCTGGGCCCGCAGGCCGTCCAGGGAGTCCTCGACGCCGGCCCGGCTCGCCACTGTGGTGTGGAACGCGGTCTGGATCCCCGCATCGCTCCCGGCAGCCAGGAACGCATCGCGGAAGCGCGGGGCGTAATTGGAGCCCCGTTCATAGAGCGCCTCCGCGTGGCCCATCAGGCCGATCGAGGTGTGCCCGAGCGCCACGAGGCGGCCGACGGCCAGTCGCGCCGCCCCCTCGAAGTCAAGGTCGACACAGGTGAGCCCCTCGGTGTCGTGCGGGATGCCGATCAGGGTGGTGGGCAGGCCGAGTTGGCGGATGACGTCGATCCGTTCGTCTTCCACGGTGACGTCGAGCATGATGATGCCGTCGACCAGGGAGCTCGAGGCCACCCGGCGCAGGCCCGTCGTCGCCTCGCCCTCGGTGAGCAGCAGCACGTCGTAGTCGTAGCTGCGGGCCGCGGTGACGACCGACAGCACGAAGGACATCAGCGCCGGTGGATGGGTGTCCTCGTGCATCGGGGCGGTGAGCGCGAAGATGTTGGTACGGGAGCCGGCCAGCATCCGGGCGCCGGCGTTGGGCCGGTAGCCGAGCTCGTTCACGGCCTGGGCGATCCGGGTCTTGGTGGCGGTCGCGATCGGTCGCTTGCCGGAGAGGGCGTAGGACACGGTGCTGATGGACACACCGGCGACGCGGGCTACGTCGGTGATGTTGGCCATAAGAACTCCGTCGTCTCTGCAGGATGCGCCGCGTTTGGATCAACCGTGACGCTTTACCGTAAGTCATCGAAGCGCTTCGCGCAACCCGTTTGTGGTGATCTGCAACTTATTCGGGCGCTGGCCAGCATCTTCCCGTGAGAGCGATCTCAGCGCCGCCGGCGCTCACTACGATGGCGGCATGACCGACACGCTCCCCCGCTCCATTCGTGCCACCCCCGCGCACTCCCGCACCGATTCCCCGCCGTCACTGGCGGATACCGACCTCACGTTCCGGGCCGCCGCCCGGCCGCAGGGAACCGATCCGTCGGTGCCGGCCGCACCCGCGCCGCTGCTGCTGGTCCTGCCGGGTGGCTCGTACCGCGAGCATGCCGACCACGAGGGAACCGTGATCGCCGACTGGCTCTCCGGGATCGGCCTCAACGCGCTGGTGGTGCGTTATCCGGTGGATCCGCACCGGTACCCGAGCGGCCTCGTCCGGGTGCAGGACGTGCTCCTCGCCGTCCGGACTGGTGCGCTGGAGCTGGACGTCGACCGCAGCCGCATCGGCGTGGTCGGCTTCTCGGCCGGCGGCCACGTGGCCGCGCTGCTCTCCACGGGCGTCGCCTCGGCCCCCGTGCCACCCGAAGGCCGGGTCGACCTGTCGATCCTCGCCTACCCGGTCATCTCGATGACCCACGAGCCGCACTCCGAGTCGCTCGCGAGCCTCCTCGGCGACCGGGACACCCTCGACAACCGGCGCGCGCTCAGCGCCGACACCCTGGTGGATGCGCACACCCCGCCGACGTTCCTCTGGCACACCGCGGATGACGGTGGCGTGCCGGTGAGCCACTCGCTGCGCTACGCCAGCGCCCTCGCCGCCCACAATGTGCCCTTCGACCTGCATGTCTTCGAGCGCGGCGACCACGGCAAGGGCCTCGGCCACGGCCTCGGGCCGCTCCAGGCCTGGAGTGCGCTGTGCGAGGCCTGGCTCGTCGAGCACGGCTGGGTGAGCGCCGGCTAGTCCTCCCGTCGCGCCTGCGTAGGTCTACTCAGACGCGAAGCCTTGCGCCTCAAGAGCCCCGCGGATGGACTCGCGGCCGTGCAGGCCGTCGACAGTGCTGATCCGCTTGGTCAGGGTGTCTGCCCAGCTGTAATTGTCTCGACCGTGTTCAGCGAAATACTCCTGGATTCGGTCTTCGTACACCTCGGCGGCTGGGAGCCAGGCCGTAGGGTCGTAGTGCTCCCTGTGCAGCACCGCCGCCCGGGGCAGGCGAGGCTTGACTCCGGCGTGTTCCGACGGGTCGGGATAACCGAGTGCCATCCCGAACATGGGGAAGGTGTACTCGGGCAGGCCGAGCTCATCGATGATGGCCGCCGGGTTGCTGCGCAGCGCACCGACGAACACCCCACCCAGGCCCAGCGACTCGGCCGCCAGAAGGGCGTTCTGGGCTGCGATCCCTGAATCGACGGCGGTGACGAGGGTGTTTTCCATGTAGCCGAGGGTCTCAGCGCTAGCGCCCTGGGCTTGGGCGACATTCGCCGCACGACGAAAGTCCGCGACCCAGACCAAGAAGACCGAGCTGTCCTCGACGTACGACTGGCGGCCGATGAACGCTGAGATCCGCCGTTTCCGGTCGTCGTCCCGAATGGCCACGACGCTCCACACCTGAAGGTTGGACGACTGAGAGGCGGATTGCGCGGCCGTGATGACGAGATCGATCTGGGCGTCGCTGACCGGATCGGTCAGGAATTTGCGCACCGAGCGGTGATTCAGCTGCAGTTCGATCGTCGGCGGCAGGACAGCCCCACCGGCGCCGCCCGATTCGCCGTATCGGTGGGCGACCGGATCGGTGGGCGGCGTCAGGTCGACAAACGGGGTGTGGTCGACGAGGTCGGTCTGGCCGGCATGAATGTTGGGCATGTGAGCATTCTCGCAAAGGCGGCCGGCCTGCCGACGCCGAAAGCTGCGGACTTCTCGACCAGACCCATCGTTGACACCACACCGGTGCCATAGTGCTCACACACCCAGCGAGCGAAGGAGACCGATGACCGAGTGGCGCATCCGCGATTTTCAGGCCGACGACCTCGACGGCATCCTGCGCCTCTGGGAGGAGGTCACCGCGACCAGCACGGACCCCGTCTATGCCCTCTCCGAGGTGCTTGCCTCCTGCCAGAAGGACGACGCAGTAGTGGCGGTACACGGCGACGAGGTAGTCGGTGCGGCGGTGGGCCGGGCCGCGCATGCGCAGGGGTGGATCGTGTTCCTGGCCACCACAAAACCGTGGCAGAAGCGCGGCGTCGGCTCGGCCCTGCTGGCCGAATTGGAGAGACGAATGGCGCCGCACGGCCTGACCAAGCTCTCCGCATTGATGCCGGAGAGCGCCACCCGGGTCGACGCGTTCGTCAACCGCGGCTTCGAGATCAAGAACCATCTCAGCTACTTCGAGCGACGCATCCCGGTGCAGGGCCACGAGATCCGGGTGCTGGCCGACCTCGGTGGTCGCATCCTGCCCCGGGATCTCTGGGCGGGTGTGGGCGGGATGGTGCGGGAGAAAGACCTGCTCGAGCGCCGCCTGGTGATGCCTCTGGCCCGGCCCGAGATGGCCGAACGCTACGGCGTGGTGCCGCCCAAGGCCGTGGTGCTCTTCGGTCCGCCCGGCACGGGCAAGACCACGTTCGCCAAGGCCATTGCATCCCGGCTGGACTGGCCGTTCGTCGAGGTGTTCCCCTCCCGGCTGGCGAGCGACCCGCAGGGGCTGGCCGGGGCGCTCCGGGAGACCTTCGGCAAGATCGACGACCTGGACCATGTGGTGGTCTTCATCGACGAGGTCGAGGAGATCGCCGCCCAGCGCGGCGGCGAACCGCCCTCACCGCTGCAGGGAGTGACCAACGAGCTACTCAAGCTCATCCCGGCCTTCCGCGAGCGGCCGGGGCGCCTGCTGGTCTGTGCCACCAACTTCATCCGCACGCTCGACTCGGCCTTCCTGCGCCACGGTCGGTTCGATTACGTCGTACCGATCGGGTTGCCGGATGCCGCAGCACGGCAGGCAATCTGGGAGCGCTACATTCCCGACGACGTATCCGGAATCGTCGACCTCGACGCCCTCGTCGCGGCCAGCGACGGTTTCTCGCCCGCCGACATCGAGTACGCCGCCCGGCGGGCCTCCCAACAGGCGTTGGAGGAGGCGCTGGTGGCGGTGCGGACGAGTCGGTGACCGGCGGGCCGACAACCTCGGACTATCTGGCCGGCATCCGCGGCACTCGCACGACGGTCTCGGCGCAGGTAGCCGCGGAGTTTCTCGAGGACATCAACCGGCTCGCCCGACTCTGACCCGGGTGAGGAACGCAGCGACCATCGCCGCACCCCCACTGGGCGCAACGACGGAAGGGGTGCTTCCGGCCTAACCCGCGGTCGAACCCGCCGTCGAACCCGCGCCGGCCGACTCCTGCACGAACTCGGCGAGGGTGGCGTCGAGGGTGGCATACGCACAGGCGTAGGCGGCATCCTCTTCGCCGGCCACGATCGCCGCGGCCAGGTCGTTGTGGCGGTGCGCGGATGCGGGGGTGTAGTCGGTGATCGTGAAGCGCTTCTCCTGCTCGCGGGTGCGCAGGAGCGCCGCCACGGTGTTGGCGAAGTGGCTCATCACGGCGTTGCCGGACCCCTGCAGGATCAGGGTGTGGAACTCGACGTCGGCCTCGAGGAAGCGCCTCCCGTCGTTGTCGTGGTCGGCCGCCACCATCACGTCGGCGGCGCGGGCCACGGCGGCACGCTGCTCCGGCGTCATCAGGCGCGCGCTGAGCCGGGCGGCGACGGGCTCGATACCCAATCGCAGCTGCAGCATCTCGCGCATCTGGGCGAAGTAGTCACCCTGCCCGCGCCACTGGATGATCTGCGGATTGAGCAGGTCCCAGGACTCCCGGGGCCGCACCTGCGTGCCCACCCGCTGCCGGGGTTCGACCATGCCCACGGACTGCAGCACCCGGAGGGCCTCGCGCAGCACGGACCGCGACACGGAGAAGCGTTCACTCAGTTTGTCGAGGTTCAGGATGTCGCCCGTCGCCCAGGCGCCGTCGACGATCTCCTGTCCGAGCGCGTTCACCACCCGTGCGTGCAATCCCCGGTCGCGCCAGGTTTCGTCGCCCACTGCAGCCATCCGTGTAAACCCCATTCACTCGGCCCGGTCCCGCCGCGCCGTTTCGTCTCGGCGCGCGACGTCGCGTGCCGTTCGTGCGGCGATCTTGACCACATCGCCGTCGTTGTGTAACACTTCATAAATCCGATTAATCAGATTAATCAGATCACGTGTTTCTTCCTTCACTATGCCGCATTCGTGCTGTGAAGGACCCATGTGCTCACCACCATGACGAAGAGGTCGCAGGGACGCGGTCTCGGAGAAGGATTGACGAGATGAATGTGACCCGCGCGATTCAGGCGGTGGAACCCGTGGTTCCGGCCGGCAGCACTCTGCAACTCATCCTCGCGGCGATCATCGGCGTCGCCGTGATCATCGTGCTGATCACCTGGCTCAAGGTGCACCCGTTCCTGGCGCTGTCCATCGGCGCCGTCGGCGTGGGCGTGGGCGCCGGCATGGCCCCGAATGCCGCGGTGACGAGCTTCGGCGCCGGCTTCGGCGCCACCATGGCCGGCGTGGGTGTGCTCGTGGGCTTCGGAGCCATGTTCGGCAAGCTGCTGGCCGACTCCGGTGGAGCCGACCGCATCGTCGACGCCCTGGTGACCAGGTCAAGCGTGCGTACCCTGCCGTGGACCATGGCACTGATCGGCGGGCTGATCGGCCTGCCGATGTTCTTCGAGGTCGGCCTGGTGCTCCTCATCCCCGTGATCATCCTGGTCGCGCGCCGCAGCGGCCAGTCGCTCATCCGCATCGCGATCCCGGCGCTGGCCGGCCTGTCGGTCATGCACGGTCTCGTGCCGCCGCACCCCGGCCCGCTCGTCGCCGTCACCACCCTCAACGCCAACCTCGGCCTCACGCTGGCCATCGGCGTTCTCATCGCCATCCCCACCGTCATCATCTCCGGCCCGCTGTTCAGCAAGTTCGCGGCTCGCTGGGTCACGGTGCCCGTGCCCGAGATGTTCATCACGGCCGCCGATCAGGGCCTCGACGAGAACGTCAAGCGCCCCGGCTTCCTCGCCACGATCTCGGGCATCCTGCTCCCGGTCGTGCTGATGCTGGCCCGCTCGATCGCCGACGCCATCAACCCCGGCTCCACCGACCCGCTCAATTCCGCCCTGGACTTCCTCGGCACCCCGATGATCGCCCTCGGCATCGCCGTGATCTACGCCATGATCGTCTACGGCCGCGGCGGCGGCATGGACCGCGCGGCCGTCTCGAAGTCGCTCGCCGACGCGCTGCCCCCGATCGCCGGCATCCTGCTCATCGTCGGCGCCGGCGGCGGCTTCAAGCAGGTGCTCATCGACACCGGCATCGGAACCGTCATCGCCGACGCGGTGAACGGCTCGAGCATCTCAGTGCTGATCCTGGCCTGGGTCGTCGCCGCGCTCGTGCGCGTCGCCACGGGGTCTGCCACCGTCGCCACCGTCACCGCAGCGGGCATCCTCGCACCGGTCGCCGCCAGCCTCGGTGCCACGGATGTGTCGCTCATGGTTCTGGCCATCGGCGCCGGTTCGCTGTTCCTCTCCCACGTCAACGACGCGGGCTTCTGGCTGGTCAAGGAGTACCTGGGCACGAGCGTGCCGCAGACCCTCAAGACCTGGACCGTCATGGAATGCCTCATCTCCGTCACCGGGCTTGCCGGTGTCCTCCTGCTGAACATTGTGATCTAGCCATGATTGACACTCAGAACCCCGTCCTCGTGATCATGGGCATCTCCGGGTCAGGCAAGTCCACCGTCGCGGGCATCCTGGCCGGCCAGCTCGGCTGGGACCTCGAGGAGGGCGACGACCTGCACCCGCAGGAGAACATCGACAAGATGTCCTCGGGCGAGCCGCTCAACGACGAGGACCGCGCCCCGTGGCTCGACACGATCTCGTCGTGGATCATCGAGCACACCATGGCGGGCGTGCCCGGCATCATCACCTGCTCGGCGCTCAAGCGTCGCTACCGGGACGTGCTGCGGGAGCACAACGTGATCTTCGTGCACCTGACCGGATCGAAAGACCTGATCGGACGGCGCCTGGCCACGCGGCACGACCACTACATGCCCACCTCGCTGCTCGACTCGCAGGTGGAGGCACTCGAGCCGCCGGAGTCCGACGAGAACGCGATCACCATCGACGCCGGCCGGAAGCCCGCCGAGGAGGCCGCCGAGATCGTCCGCCGCCTGGGTCTCACGCCCAGCCCCGGCTCCTCGACCCTCGGCGCCCCAGCCCCCGGCCAGTCCTCGGTGGTGCGCCCCGCGGTCTGACGCGCGCGCCCGCTCACCCGCATCTGGTCCCGCTGCGGACAATTGCACCCGGCACGCCGGGTGCAATTGTCCGTTCGGGCAACAGTTGCGTGCGGGGCGGCGCGGCCCGCTCAGGCCAGGGCGGGATGCCCGGCGGGCAACGCATGGCGCTGACCGGCGGAGTGGAGCTTGAGGTTCTTCGCCTCCCAGTCGCCCAGCGTCTGCCGCACCGGACCCAACGCCCGGGTCTCCGGGCAGGCGACGACCGACTTTCCGCAGCCGCAGTGCTGGGGGTCGGCGGGGTTCACGGTATGCAGCCGGTCGATCTGCCAGAGCACGGCCATCGCGGCATCCGTGCGTCGCTGGCCCAGCTCGGCCTTGCGTTCGGCGCGCTTGAGCACCTCGGTTTCGAGCAGGCCGCGCAAGGCTGCATCAGGGCCGCGGTCGAAGCGGCCGGCCACGATGCCGGTGAGGTCGGCCACCTGCGCGGCGAGCGCGGCGATCTCGGCATCACGTTCGGCGATCGTGGCGGTGCTGGTGGCCTCGAGCTCATGCAGTGTCTCCTGCTGCGCGGCGAACTGCCCGAGCCAGAGCGCGATGTGGTCGGCGTCGCGCTGCTCGGCCTTCTCGGCGCCGAGGTGGCGCAGGCAGTGGCCGCACACCACCTGATCGGTCGCCGAGGTGAAGTGGAACGGCTGCAGCGACTGGCAGCAGAAGCACTGCGCCAGCACATTCAGATACAGCGGGTACGAGTGGGCCACAGGATCTCCAGGGTCGAGGTACTGCCCCCGAGCCTAGCCGGGCGCCCGGCACGACTCAGTGCAGGCCGGCCCGCTGCGCCAGCCCGCGCACGAACGCGGCCTGGCCGGCATGCTCCAGGTCATCGCCGATCACACTGACCAGCCGCACGGCCACGGTCACCGGTGGCGTCCAGCGGGTGTCGACCACGCGGCTGAAGTCGTCTTCGCGCAGGGTGCCCAGGTAGGCGATCGTGCGATCGTGCACGGCGTCGAAGTAGCCGTGGAGCAGGTCGGACCCCGCCCGCACGGCCGCGACCTCACCCGCGCTCTGGCGGTACCCGGTGGCACCGACCGCGAAGGGCAGGTCGAAGCGCTTCTGCCAGCCGCCGGTCGTCCACAGCTGGGGCTCGCCCATGAGGTCGGCGACGTGGTCGTCCTGCACCCGGGTGAGATGCCAGACCAGCCAGGCGATGGTGTTCGCCTCGGGGTCGGCGCGGAACTCGAGCAGATCGGACCCGGCGCCCACGAGCACGGCATGCACCGCCTCCTGCACCCGGCCGAAAGCATCCGTCATCAGATCGGTCGACAGCATTCGGTACCTCCAATGGATTGATGCCACCCTAGTCCGACGAGGTCTGATCGGAGCTGCGCGGGCACAGCGCCGGTACGCGGGTGGCACGCCACGCGCGCATCGGCGCCGCTCCCGCGCGTCGTCCAACACCGGGTGCACCCGGCCAGCCTGGCCGCCGCTGTCTCGTATACGAGACACCAAACGGGTGAAAGCCGCTGCGCCGGGCCGCGCGCAGGAGTCAGATAGGACCATGCACACCGTCGACACCGTCCTGCCCACCCACATTGCCGCCGCAACGCCCGTCACCGTGGGCACCGGCCCGGTCTCGGTGGCGGATGTCGTGGCCGTAGCCCGCCACGACGCCCCGGTACTCCTCGGCGACGATGCCCGCGCCGCCGTGGCCGCCAGTCGGGCCACCATCGAGATCCTCGCCACCGACGTGCAGCCGCACTATGGCATCTCCACAGGGTTCGGCGCCCTGGCCACGACCTTCATCACCGCGGCCGACCGCACCCGGCTGCAGCAGAGCCTGGTGCGTTCCCACGCGGCCGGTTCCGGCGCTGAGGTGGAACGGGAAACGGTGCGCGCGCTCATGCTGCTGCGCTTGTCGACCCTACTCACCGGCCGCACGGGCATCCGCCTGTCGACGGCCGAGGCCTACGCCGGACTGCTCAACGCCGGCATCACCCCGATCGTGCGGGAGTACGGTTCGCTCGGTTGCTCCGGCGACCTGGCCCCGCTGGCCCACTGCGCCCTCGCACTCATGGGCGAGGGCACCGTGCGCGACCGCACCGGAGTCGAGCTGCCCGCCGCCGCCGCTCTCGCCGCCGCAGGCCTCGAGCCCGTGCTGCTGGCCGAGAAGGAGGGCCTGGCCCTCATCAACGGCACCGACGGCATGCTCGGCCAGCTCAGCCTCGCCCTGCACGACCTGCACACGCTGCTCGCCACCGCCGATGTGGCCGCCGCGATGAGCATCGAGGCGCTGCTCGGCACGGATGCCACCTTCGCCGCCGACCTCGCCGGCCTCCGCCCGCAGCTGGGCCAGCAGGCCGCCGCCACGAACCTCCGCCACCTGCTCGCCGACTCCCCCATCGTGGCCAGCCACAAGGGTCCGGAATGCACCCGCGTGCAGGACGCCTACTCGCTGCGCTGCGCCCCGCAGGTGCACGGAGCCGCGCGCGACACCGTCGACCACGCCGGCCGTATCGCCGAACGCGAACTGGCCAGCGCCATCGACAACCCCGTCGTCACGATCGACGGCCGCGTCGAGTCCAACGGCAACTTCCACGGGGCCCCGGTCGCCTACGTTCTCGACTTCCTCGCCATCGCCGTGGCCGACGTGGCCAGCATGTCCGAACGCCGCACCGACCGGATGCTCGACCCGGCCCGCAGCAACGGCCTACCCGCGTTCCTCGCCCACGACGTGGGGGTCGACTCCGGCCTGATGATCGCCCAGTACACCGCAGCGGGCATCGTCTCCGAGCTCAAGCGCCTCGCGGTGCCCGCCTCGGTCGACTCGATCCCGTCCTCGGCCATGCAGGAGGACCACGTGTCAATGGGCTGGCACGCCGCCCGCAAGCTCCGCACCGGCATCGACGGTCTCGCCCGGGTGCTCGGCATCGAGATCATGACCGCGAGCCGCGCCCTCGACCTGCGCGCGCCGCTCACGCCGGGACCGGCCACCGGCGCCGTGCTGGCCGAGGTGCGCCGTGAGGTCGCCGGCCCCGGACCCGACCGGTTCCTCTCCCCCGATATCGAATCCGTCGCCGCCTCCGTGCGAAGCGGCGCCGTGCTCGCCGCCGCCCAAAGCGTCACCGGCTCGCTGTACTGACCCGTCCTCTCCCCGCAGCTCTCGAGAAAGCAGACCCCGCTCATGCCCGACCTGACCGAGACCGGCGCCACCACCCCGGTGACGGATGCGACGCCCACCGACGCTCATCCGCCCCGCGTCGTGCGCGCCGCCCGCGGCACCACCCTCACCGCGAAGAGTTGGCAGACCGAGGGCCCGCTGCGGATGCTGATGAACAACCTCGACCCGGAGGTGGCCGAGCACCCCGAGAAGCTCGTCGTCTACGGAGGCACCGGCAAGGCCGCCCGCAACTGGGAGGCCTACGACGCCATCGTGCGCACCCTCACCACGCTCGAGAAGGACGAGACCCTGCTTGTGCAGTCCGGCAAGCCCGTCGGGGTGTTCCGCACCCACGAGTGGGCGCCGCGCGTGCTGATCGCCAACTCCAACCTGGTCGGGGACTGGGCCACCTGGCCGGAGTTCCGCAAGCTCGAGGCCCTCGGCCTCACCATGTACGGCCAGATGACCGCCGGCTCCTGGATCTACATCGGAACCCAGGGCATCCTGCAGGGCACCTACGAGACCTTCGCCGCCGTGGCCGCCAAGAGGTTCACTGGCACACTGGCCGGCACCCTCACCCTTACCGGCGGCGCCGGCGGCATGGGCGGCGCCCAGCCCATGGCGGTCACCCTCAACGAGGGCGTCGTGCTCATCGTCGACGTGGACCCGTCCCGCCTGGCCCGCCGGGTGGAACACGGCTACCTCGACGAGATGACCGACGACATCGACGACGCGCTCACCCGGGTGCTCGCCGCCAAGGCCGAACGCCGGCCGCTCTCGGTGGGCCTGGTCGGCAACGCCGCCACGGTCTTCGCCGAGCTCCGCGCCCGCGAGGTACCCATCGATATCGTCACCGACCAGACCAGCGCACACGACCCGCTCGCCTACCTGCCCGAGGGGGTGACTCTTGCCGAGTGGCACGCCTACGCCGCCGCCAGCCCTGCGGAGTTCACCGAGCGGGCCCGGGCCTCGATGGCCAAGCAGGTGCAGGCCATGGTCGATTTCCAGGAGGCCGGCGCCGAGGTCTTCGACTACGGCAACTCCATCCGCGCCGAGGCGTTGCTCGGCGGCTGTGAGCGCGCGTTCGATTTCCCCGGCTTCGTGCCCGCCTACATCCGCCCGCTCTTCGCCGAGGGCAAGGGCCCGTTCCGCTGGGCGGCGCTCTCCGGCGACCCGGCCGATATCGCGGCCACCGACAAGGCCATCGTCGAGTTGTTCCCCGACGACGAGCACCTGCGCCGCTGGATCACCGCGGCCGGCGAGAAGGTGCACTTCGAGGGCCTGCCCGCCCGCATTTGCTGGCTCGGTTACCAGGAGCGGCATCTCGCCGGCCTCAAGTTCAATGAGATGGTCGCCTCCGGTGAACTCAGCGCCCCGATCGTGATCGGCCGCGATCACCTCGACTCCGGCTCGGTGGCCTCGCCCTACCGCGAGACCGAGGCCATGAAGGACGGCTCGGATGCCATCGCCGACTGGCCGTTGCTGAACGCGCTGCTGAACACCGCGTCCGGCGCCACCTGGGTCTCGATCCACCACGGCGGCGGGGTCGGCATGGGCCGCAGCATCCACGCCGGCCAGGTGATCGTGGCCGACGGCACCCCGCTGGCGGCAGAGAAGATCTCCAGGGTCCTGGTCAACGACCCCGGGACCGGCGTGATGCGCCACGTCGATGCCGGCTACGAGCGCGCCGAGGAGGTAGCCCGCGAGCGCGGCTTGCGAGTACCGATGTGGGAGACGGATGCGGGTGCGGCCACCACGAATGCGCCCGCGGCCCCAGAGGCGCCCGCGGATGCGCTCGATGCCTGACCTCGTCGCCCACGGCGTGCTCGCCGGTCTCGACGAGATCGCCGGAACCGGCCGCGACCTGCGCGCCGGCGGCTACTCGCGGCATCTCTGGCAGGGAGCCGAACTCGAGCTGCGCGCCTGGTTCACCGAACGCGCCGAGCGGCTCGGCCTGGCCGTGGAGGTGGACCGCAACTCCAACACCTGGGCCTGGTGGGGGGCGGCGGGGCCGGACGCCGTGGTGCTGGGCAGTCACCTCGACTCCGTGCCGGGCGGCGGCGCCTACGATGGGCCGCTCGGAGTGGTCTCCGCACTCGAGGCCGTCGCCCGGCTGCAGGCCGCCGGCTTCGTGCCCGGCCGGCCGTGCGCGGTGCTGGTCTTCGCTGAAGAGGAAGGCTCGAGGTTCGGCGTCGCCTGCCTGGGCTCTCGACTACTCTCGGGCGCAATCGATGCCGACGTCGCCCGGAACCTCACCGACCGCTCCGGAATCACCCTCGCGGAGGCCGCCGTGACCGCCGGACTCGACCCGGCACATCTCGGCCGCGACCAGGACGCTCTCGACCGCATCGGCATATTCCTGGAGCTGCATGTAGAACAGGGCCGCGGCCTGATCGACCTCGGCGCCCCGCTGGCGGTGGCCTCCTCGATCCTCGCGCACGGCCGCTGGCGCATGAGCTTCACCGGCCAGGGCAACCACGCCGGAGCCACCTTGATGACCGGCCGCCGGGACCCGATGGTCGCCGCAGCGCACGCCATCCTGGCCGTGCAGGAGGCGGCGCTGGCCAGCCCGGGCGCCCGCGCCACGGTCGGTCGCATCGAGGCGGTGCCCGGCGGCACCAATGTCATCCCGTCTGCAGTGACCGCCTGGCTCGACGCCCGTGCCGAGACCGACGTCGAGGCCCGCGCCGTCGTTGCCGACATCACCGGTCGGCTGCAGGCCTTGCACACCGGCTGCGCCGCCACTGTCGTGGAGGAGTCCTGGACCGGCACCGTCACCTTCGACCCCGAGCTGGCCGCCCGGTTGGCCCTGACCCTCGGCGGCCTTCCCGCCCTCTCCACGGGCGCCGGCCACGACGCGGGCGTTCTCGCCGCCCGAGTGCCCACCGCCATGCTGTTCGTACGCAACCCCACCGGAATCTCGCACTCGCCCGAGGAATTCGCCACCCTGGCGGACTGCATCGCCGGCGTCGATGCGCTCGACACCCTGCTCCGGGAACTGTTGTGAGCGCCGCAGCCGGGGCCCCGACCAGCTACTGGTGCGAGACGCTGCTGGCCGACGGAATTCCCAGCGCAGGAGTGCGCCTCACTGTGGGCGAGAACGGCCTCATCATCGACCGGGCCGACGGTGTTGCGGCCGAAACCCGCGACATCCGCCTGGGCACCGTGCTGCCCGGCCTGGCCAACGCGCACTCGCACGCCTTCCACCGGGCGCTCCGCGGCCGCACCCACGCTCAGGGCGGCGACTTCTGGCGGTGGCGGCAGTCCATGTACACGGTCGCCCAGACGCTGACCCCCGAGCTCTACCTCGAGCTCGCCCGGGCCGTCTTCGCCGAGATGCTGGTCAGCGGCTACACCGCCGTGGGTGAATTCCACTACCTGCACCATCGGGCAGACGGCACTGCATACCCGCAGGCGCATGCGATGGAACTCGCGTTGGCGACGGCGGCTCGCGAGGTCGGCATCCGTCTGGTGCTGCTCGACACCAGCTACCTCGCCGGCGCCTTCGACGCCCCGCTGATGGCGGAGCAGCGCCGCTTCGGCGACGGGTCCGCGGCCGGCTGGTTGGGCCGCTGGGCAGCGCTCCGCTCGGTGATCGAGACGGATGCCGCGACCAGGCCCACCGACCCCACGCTCGTCACCCTCGGCGCGGCGCTGCACTCCGTGCGAGCCGTGCCGCAGGACGCCATGCGCGAGATCCTGGCCGGGCTGCCCACTGACGTGCCGCTGCACATCCACCTCTCGGAGCAGCCCCGGGAGAACGTCGACTGCCAGGCCGCGTACGGCGTGACCCCCACTGGAGTGCTGGCCGGACTCGGTGCGCTGAGCCCACGGCTGAGCGTCGTGCACGCCACCCATCTCAGCTCCGACGATGTGGCGCTGCTCGGCGCCCACGGCGTCACGGTGGTGATGTGCCCGAGCACCGAGGCCGACCTCGGCGACGGCATCGGCCCCGCGCACGCGCTGGCCGCCGCGGGCACGCCGATAGCCCTCGGCTCCGACCAGAACGCCGTAATCGACCCGTTCCTCGAGATGCGCGGCCTGGAAATGGGCGAACGGCTGGCCTCCGGTTCCCGGGGCCGGTTCAGCCCGGCGCAGCTCCTGCGGGCGGCCGGCGCCGACGGGTACGCCTCGCTCGGCCTGGGCCGGGCCGGCCTGGCGCCGGGTGACCCGGCCGACCTCGTCGAGGTCGACGCGCACAGCATCCGCACCGTCGGCGCCGACCCCGGCCAGCTCGTGCTCGCCGCCACGGCCGCGGACGTGCGCCGGGTGATCGTGGGCGGCCGCCTCGTGGCCGACACCGGACGCCTCGTGGGCACCCCCGCCGCCACCCTCTCGGTCACCGCCGATGTCAGCCCCACTACCACCAGCGCGCCCACCGCCGGCTCGTCCGATGGCTCGCCCGCCGCGCTCCTCCGTGATGCGCTGGCCGCCCTCGACGCCGCATCCGCATCCGCATCGGCCTCCGCATGACCCCGCCCCGGGCCTTCTGTTCCCCTTCCGGACACGTGCACCCGGCGCGCCGGCAACAGTTGTCCGAAACAGGCGCAGTTGTCGGCGATAAGCGGGCGTTCGTACTGCCAGCCGGTCCGGCATCCTTCCCTTCCTCCGCCCACTCCGCTCCCCTCGCGCACCCCACCCGGAAGGCTCCCCGATGACCGCCGAATTGCTCACCGGAATCGGCGAGCTGACCACCCAGTCCGCCGAGTTCAGCCACGACGACGACAGGCTCACGGACGCCGCGCTCGTGATCGAGAACGGCCGGATTGCCTGGATCGGACCCGCCGCCGACGCCCCGCCATCCGACAGCAGAGTGGATGTCGGCGGCCGGGCCGTGCTGCCCGGCTGGGTGGACAGCCACACCCACCTGGTCTTCGCCGGGGACCGCGCCGCGGAGTTCGAGGCCCGGATGGCCGGTCAGCGCTACGCGGCCGGCGGCATCCTCGCCACGATGACGGCCACCCGGGCCGCGAGCGAGGCCGCCTTGGTCGCCAACGCCAGGCGTCTTCGCCGTGAGGCCGAGGCCCAGGGCACGACGTTCCTGGAAACCAAGACCGGCTACGGCCTCGACGTGGACGGCGAACTCCGCAGCGCGCGGGCAGCCGCCGACGTGGCCGACATCGTCAGCTTCCTCGGTGCCCACGTGGTGCCGCCCGGCATCGACCGGCGCGCCTATCTCGACCTGGTCACCGGCCCGATGCTGGCCGCCGTGGCCCCGCACGTGGACTTCATCGACGCCTTCTGCGAGACCGGAGCGTTCGATGTGGACGAGTGCCGGGAAGTCTTGCTCGCCGGCCGGGCGGCCGGACTCGGTCTCCGGCTACACGGCAACCAACTCGGCTCCAGCGGCGGGGTGCGCCTGGCCGTGGAGCTCGGCTGCGCCAGCGTGGACCACTGCAACCACCTCGACGACGCCGACATCGACGCCCTGGCCGGGTCGAACACCGTGGCCACACTGCTGCCGGCCTGCGACCTGTCCACCCGCGAACCGTTCCCGCCGGCTCGGCGGCTGCTCGACGCCGGCGCGCACATCGCCCTGGCCAGCAACTGCAACCCGGGCACCTCGTACACCACATCGATGCCGTTCTGCGTGGCCACAGCGGTGCTGCAGATGGGCCTCACCGTGCGCGAGGCGGTCTGGGCGGCCACCCGGGGCGCGGCCCGGGCGCTCGGTCGCGAGCACGGGCCGGATGCGGTGGGCTCGCTGCGGGTCGGCGGCCGGGCCGACCTGCAGGTGCTGGATGCCCCCGCCGTGGCCCATCTCGCCTACCGGCCGGGCGTGCCGCTCTGCGTGGCCACCTGGACCGAGGGCATCCGCGCCGCCCCCGCCCACCGCGAACTGTGAGCTAAGCACCTGAAAACCCGAGTTTTTGGTGCTTAAGTCACAGTTCGCGGGAGGGGACGGCGGGTTCGGAGGGCTGCTGGGCCGGCCAGCCGTGCCGGGTGAGGGCCTCCCGGGCCAGCTCCCGCGCCGAGTAGGGCGTGCGCACCCCGCGGATGTCCCGGTAGTCCTGGTGTCCGGGCCCGGCCCAGAGAATGGCGTCGCCGTCCCGCGCCAGGTCCACCGCGTAGTCGATGGCGGCCTCGGGCGGCGACACCTCCACGATCTGCTTGCCGGGGAACGCCTCGCGGGCGGCGTCGACGAGCATCCGCCGGATGCTGGCCGGGTCTTCGAACCGCGGGTGGTGGTCGGTGACCACCACGATGTCGGAGCCGGCCGCCGCGACCCTGGCCATCTCGGGGCGCTTGACCGGGTCCCGGTCGCCGTCGGCGCCGAAGAGCATGATGACCCGGCCAGGGGTGACCGTGCGCACGGCCCGCAGGGTCTTTTCGAACGCGTCGGAGCTGTGACCGAAGTCCACGTACACGCGCGGACCGGTCGGCCCGGAGACGCTCTCGGTGCGCCCGGGGATGTACACCCGGATGCCGTCGTGCACGGCGGCCTGCACCTGCGCGGCCGGGTAGCCGGCCTCGACGATCATCGCGATGGCCAGGCCCGCGTCGGCCACCAGGTGGTCGCCGAGCAGTGCCACGGTCGTCTCCACGCGGTCACCGGCCCGGTTCTGCACCCGGAATCGGGTCGACTGGGGCAGGGACTCGAGAATCTCCAGTCGCCAGTCCGGGTCGGCGTCGGCATCCGCTGAGATCGACGACACCGGGATCGTGGGCTCACTGAGCAACCGGAGGCCCCACGGGGTCTCCATGCTCACCACACCGGTGCGCGCCCGCTCCGGGCGGAACAGGATCTCCTTGGCCTGGAAGTAGTTCTCCATCGTGCCGTAGTCGTCGAGGTGGTCGATCGAGAGGTTGGTGAAGCCCGCGCAGTCGAAAACGATGCCGTCCACCCGGCCGTGCGTGAGACCCTGGGCGCTCACCTCGAGCACCACGGCCTGCACGCTCTGCTCCTTCATCCGGGCCAGGAGCGCGTGCACATCGGTGGCCTCTGGCGTGGTGAGCTTGGAGACGAAGACCTCGCCGGCGATGTGCCGCTCGGCCGTGGTCGACAGGCCCGTGACCAGTCCCATCTGGCCGAGCACCGCCTCGAGCACATGGGCGGTGGTGGTTTTACCGTTCGTTCCGGTGATGCCGAAGATCACGAGGTCGCTGTCGGCGGTGTCGTAGATGAACGCGCTCAGCTCGCCGAGCCGGTCACGCAGGTTGTCGCTGATGATGCAGGGCACCCCGGCGGACCGCGCCTCCGCCTCACCGGCCGCGTCGGTGAGCACCGCGGCGGCCCCCGCCTGCACAGCCTGTGCCGCGTACTGGGCGCCGTGGCCGTTCTTGCCGGGCAAGGCAACGAACAGATCCCCGGGCTGCACCGACTGCGTCGACAGGGCGATGCCCGTCACGACCGTGGCAGCGTCAGCAGGATCGCACCAGGCCTCAGCCCTCTCGGCGACCGCCTCCAGGCGCACCCGCGGCAGGGTGTCAGGTCGTACGACGGGTGGGGTACTCTCGATCGCCAAAACAGCTGCCTCCGGATATGACCCCCAAGTGAGGGCACAATATAACGGTAAGCGGCTGGGCATCAAGGGACCCTGGGATACATGCCTGAAATGGCATTCTCATATCAAGGTCATATAAACCGGCGATTCCCGGCCCGCGGCGTCAGCTCAGGATGTCCTTGGTCACGAAACGCCCGTAGGCGAGTGCCCCGAAGACGAGCAGGTAGCCGCCCTGCAGTAGGGCGTTCGCGCCGAAGGAGCTCAGGTCGACCGGCTGGCGCAGCAGGTCGGCGAAGTCCAGCCAGTAGTGGCTGAACAGCCACGGATGCAGCCAATCCAGTTGCGGCAGCGAGTCCAGCACCTGCGCCACCACCGACAGCACGATCGTGGCGGCCATGGCCCCGACGGGCACCACGGTGAGGGTGGAGAAGAAGAGGCCGATCATCGAGAGGCCGAGCAGCGACACCGTGACATACCCGGCGATGAGCAGGGCGCGCAGAAACGATTCGCCGAGGCTGATCGTGTCGCCCGAGAGCAGGGTGAGCGGGCCGACGGGGAACAGGGCCAGCCCGGAGAGCACGCCAGCGGTGACCACCGTGAGGGTGGCCGCCAGAGCGAACACGGCGGCGCCGACGTACTTGACCACGAGTAGCCACACCCGGCCGGCCGGGGCGACGAGAAGGTAGCGCAGGGTGCCCAGGCTGGCCTCGCCGGCGATGGTGTCACCCGCCACGACCCCCACCGTGAGCGGCAGGAATAGGGGGATCGACACGATCAGGCCCGTGAAGGCCACGAAGAGGCCGTTCTGGGTGACCTGGTCGAGGAACGGCGGTCCCCGGCCGGGAGTCGGTTCCTGCGAAGAGAGCCGCACGGCCACGGCGATGAGCACGGGGATCGCGGCCAGCGCGAGCAGCAAGGCCCAGGTGCGCCGGCGGCGGAAGAGCACCGTGAGCTCAGAAACGAGCAGTGCCCAGGCGCCGCCGGCCCGAGCCTCGGCGGGAGGGGTGTCAGCCGACTTGGATTCGGCGGCCGGCAGTACCGGTTCAGCGGACGACATCAAAACCCTCCCCGGTGAGCGCCACGAACCGTTCTTCGAGGCTGGTGTCGTCGATCTGGAAGCCGCGCACCCGCACTCCGGCGGCCACGAGCGCGGCCACGAGGGACTCGGCCGGTTGGGGATCCGCGTCCAGGGGCGCGCTCACCCACGGGTCGGCGCCCGGCCCGGCGGGCACCTCGGGCGTCTCCAGGCCGGCCGTGAGACCGGCGACGGCCAGCACGCGGATCGCGGCATCGGCATCCGGGGTGCGCACCCGCACCCGGGACTCGCCGGCGCGCAGCTCGTCGAGGGTGCCCTGCACCAGCAGGCGTCCGGCGCTCATGATGGCCGCGTGGGTGCACATGTGTTCCACCTCGGCGAGCAGGTGGCTTGAGACGAAGACCGTGGTGCCCTCACCGGCGAGGGAACGCACCAGGGCGCGCACCTCGCGGGTGCCCTGCGGGTCGAGCCCGTTGGTGGGTTCGTCGAGCACCAGCAGGCGGCGCGGCATCAGCAGGGCGTTGGCGATGCCGAGGCGCTGCTTCATGCCCAGCGAGTACGCCGACACCTTCTTGCCGGCCGCGTTCGACAGCCCGACCCGGTCGAGCGCGCGGTCCACCCTTGCGCGGCGGGTGCGGCCGGGGGCGGCCCGGTCGGCGGTGTCGAGGCGGCGCAGGTTCGCCGCCCCGATAGGAACGGATAGAACGCCGGCCCCTCCACCAGCGCGCCCACCTGGGGCAACACCCGGGCGAGCCGGCCCGGCATCGACTCGCCGAGCAGGCTGACCTCGCCGCTCGTCGCGGCGGCCAGTCCCAGCATCACCCGGATGCTCGTGGTCTTGCCCGAGCCGTTCGGGCCGAGGAACCCGAACACGGAGCCCATCGGCACCGCCAGGTCGATGGCGTCGACGGCGGTCTGCTGGCCGAATCGTTTGGTGAGTGCCCGGGTCTCGATGGCGAGGTCGCCGGCGGCCCAGGTGGGCGGTGTCACTCCTGGGCGGCGGCGGCCTGCAGCCGCTCCACGGGCACCGAACCGGCGAAGATCCGGCCGTCGTCGGTGATCAGCACGCTCACGAGCGTCGTGCTCAGGGCCCGCCCGCCGTCCACGGCGTCGGTCACCTGGGTGTACAGCGGTGAGGCGGTGAGGTCGGCCATCGCCTGGGCATCCGCTCCGGCCGGCACGGCCACCACGGCATCCCAGCCGGTGCCGATCACGGTGGCGCCGCTTCCGTCGCCCTCGGGGTGCTCGGCGTCGCCCTTCGCGGGCAGCGCCTGCTCGGACACGTCGGCCCCGGCCGGCGGGCTGAAGGTGAAGAGGTCAGCCGACGGGGTGTCGAGGCTGAGCGAGGTGAAGGCCAGGCTGAGGGCGGGCTCGCTGGCGCCCGTGGCTTCGACCTGCACCCGCAGTGGCAGGCCGGTCTCGGCGTCCACCGCGATGGACACTGAGCCAACGAGGGTGGTCTCGGTGTTGGGCGTCAGCACCAGCTCGTAGGCGTCGCGGCCGGCGACCTGGGTGTTCTCGGACAGGCTCACCCCGGTGCTCGGGGTCACCTCGGCGAGGAATGTGTCGGCCATCTCCGCGGGCGTGTACCTGGCGCCGGGGGTCTCACCGGCGGCATCCGTGTGGGCGGGCAGGGTGGCGTGCGTTGCGGTGTTGTCGGCCGAGTCGTAGACCCAGAGGTCGGTGCCGTTGCGGATCAGGTTGCGCTCCGACATGGTGTCCTGCACCTGCACGCGGCTCTGGTCGGCGCCGGACTGGTACACCCGTACGGTGTGGTCCCCGGTGAGCAGGTCGAGGGCATCGGAGAGATCACCGGCGGCGGAATCTCCGCTGCTGGGTACCTCGGGCAGCCCCAGGTCGGAGGTTTGCTCGATGGTTCCGGAGAACGTGTCGACAGTGCTGCCGGCCGCCAGTTGCAGAACCTCCTGCGGCGTCTTGTCCGGCAGGTCCACGGCGGCGCCGGCCTGCAGCGGAACAGCCAGCACTCCCACGGCGATGACGGCGGGCACTACCGCGGCGGGCATCCACTTCAGCCAGGTACGGGACATGACGAGCAACCTCCAGTGTCGCACTACGTACCCCGAGACTACGCTCCGATGCTGGAAATTCGACCGGACTTTTCCCGAGCCGCCCCGGTCGCGTGCGTCAGGCGCAGGATGCGTCGATCTTGCCGGCGATCGCCTGCCCCTCGGTCCAGGTCACGGTGACGATTCCGCAGTTCGGGAAGCCCGTGCGCGGTCGCGTCGCGGGAACGAGGGTGTGCAGGATGCTGCCGAGGACGGACCCGTGGGTCACGACGAGCACATCCCCTGTGTCCTCCAGTGCCGCCAGTTCGGCGGCGGCCACCACGGTCTCCAGCGCCGCGTCGACGCGGGTGCGCACATCCGCTGCCGAGTCGGCGCGGCCGCTCGGGTCGTTGCGGTGGATGGCGTCGATCACGCTGTCGAATCCGTTCGCGGTGATCGTGGCGAAAGTCCCCGGCGCGTAGGTGGCGTCGTGTTCGGCGAACACCGGGTTCCAGAGCGACGCGGTGGGCTGGCCCTCCCAGCCGCCGAAGTGCCATTCGCGCAGGTCCCGCATCGGGGTGGGCACGAGGTGTGGATGCCCGGCGAGGGCGCCCGCCATGGTGGTGCGGGTGCGGGTGAGATCGCTCATGAACGCGGCGGCCAACGGCACGTCGCGCATCCGCTCACCGAGGGCGGCGACCTGGCCTTCGCCGCGTTCGGTCAGCGGGGCGTCGCACCAGCCCTGCAGCATGCCGTTGACGTTGAAGAGGGTTTCGGCGTGGCGGACGAAGTGGATCCGGGCGCTCATGCGTCGGGGGCTGTGCGCTGGGGCATGACGGGTTGTGCCTCTCGGTTGGTGCACTGGTACAGCGCATCCCATTCTCCTCCCGCCCGCGAACTGTGAGAAAAGCCCCGAAAAACCGGCTCTCCTGACTCTTCCGTGGGTCATTTCCGGCCCGGGAGGGCTGGTCGGTGGCCGCCGAGGCTGAGCATGGCGAGGCTGATGAGGGCGTCAGGTGAGGCGAAGCCGAACGCGATTCTGGTGAGGAGTCTGATTTTGGTGTTCATGGATTCGATGCGGCCGTTGGAGAGGTTGTGTTCTATCGAGGCGAGGATCGCGACGCGGTGCTTCACGATGCTTCGTTGCAGCTTCACGAACGCGGGGATGCGGCAGCGGCGAGCCCAGGCGACCCATTTGTCGAGGGCTTCCTTGGCCTGGTCGAGCGGGAGTTTGAAGATGACTCTGAGGCCTTCTTTGAGGTAGTAGGCGCGGGCCAGTCGGGGGTCGGTTTGGACGATCCAGGCCAGCTTGGTTTGTTGTTTCTCGGTGAGGTTCTCGGGGTTTTTCCAGAGCGCATAACGGCTGTTTCTGATGCCGGCCGCGCGAGCGCTGTCGGGGCGTTCGGGGGCTCCGTTCCGGGGTCGGCCGCGGCCCCGCGCGGCGTCATTGATGCGGGCGGCTTTGCGGGCGTCGTTCCAGGCTGCGCGGCGGACTTCGTCGAGGGCTTCGGTGGCCCATTTGACGACGTGGAACGGGTCCGCGCAGCGCACCGCGTTCGGGCAGCGGGCCGCGACAACGTTGGCGATCCAGGCCGCACCGTCCGCGGAAACATGCGTGATCTGTGCGGAACGCTCGGGGCCGAGGGCGTCGAAGAACGTGCCGAGGGTGGCTTTGTCTTGGCCCGGTGCAGCCCAGACGAGACGGCCGGTGTCGTGGTCCACGACGATGGTGAGGAACTTGTGGCCACGCTTGTAGGAGATCTCATCGATCCCGATGCGGGTGAGGCCATCGAACGGGTCGTGCAGGGTCGCGGCGTCGTCCCAGACCCGGGTGACGATCGCGCCGACGGTGCGCCAAGCGATGCGCATCAACGCGGTAACCGCGGTCTTGGAAGACTGCGTAGCCAGCCACGCGACGTGGTCGTCGAAGAGGTAGGTATGTCCGGCCTGGTGCCGAGCCCACGGCACCGACGCGACCGTGACGCCATGCTCACGGCACGCCACCCGGCGGGCGTCTGCCTCGAGAACGACCTGGATGATGCCAGCATCCAGGCTCCGCCAGCGTCGTCGACCCTCACCACGGTCGTAGCCTGGGCTGCGCCGGTGGCACAGCCCACACCGGTTCCGGGCCGCTTTCATCGGCCGGACCGCGACGACCAAAACGCCCGCATCGTCGTCGTAATCGACGTCGTCAACGATGGTCTTTTCGACACCGAGCAGAGTCCGCCATATCCTTGCAGTACGCACGCCGTTTTCCGTTCTTCAGTTTCCAACCTTTGACAGTCAGAAACCTAGACAGAAAGCGGCGTGCGCTCGTTAAGCCACGCGGAAACCACCCACGGATATGTCAGAAGAGCCGAAAAACCCGGGGTTTTGGGGCTTAACTCACGGTTCGCGGGAGGGACGCGGGGCGTTAGCCGCGTAGGGCCGCGGCCAGCGTCAGCATTTGGGCGCGGAGGGCCTCCACCACCGCCGCGATGACCGGTTGGCGTCTGGCCTCCGGGCGCAGCACCATCCAATAGGGAAGCTCCTCGGCGAACTCGGCCGGCAGCACCCGCACGAGGTCGTCGTGCCGGTCGGCCATGAAGCAGGGCAGCAGCCCGATGCCGCCGCCCACCCGGGTGGCCTCGATCTGCACGAACACGTTCGTCGAACTCAGCGAGCCCCGCATGGTCGGCACCAGTCGGCGCGGGGCGTCCAGGTCGTCCACCTGCAGCATCGAGTCCACGAAGTAGACCAGCGGATGTTCCACCAGCGCGGCCACACTGCCCGGCGTACCGTTTCGGTCCAGGTACTCCCGCGACGCGTACATGCCCAGCGTGTAGCGGCCCAGCTCGAACGCCTCCGCCCGGTGCGCCGTCGGCCGGCCCACCACCACCTCGATGTCAAGGCCCGAGCGGTGCTGCAGCGCCTGCCGGGTCACCGTGACGATCTCCACCCGCAGCAGCGGATGCGTCTGCTGCAACTCGGCCACCGCCGGGGCCGCGATGAAGGCGCTGAAGCCATCCGTCGCGCTCAGCCGCACCACCCCGGAGAGCTCCCGGCCGTCCGCCTGCCCGCCCAACAGGTCCAGGGCCGCTTCCACGTTCTCGGCCGCGCGCACCGCGCGGGTGCCGAGGTCGGTGAGCTCCCAGCCGCCCGCCGTGCGCGAGAGCACCCGGCCGGCCAGCGCCGTCTCCAGGGCCGCGATGCGCCGGGAGATTGTGGTGTGGTTGAGGCCGAGGGATTCGGCGGCGGTGGTGAAGCGGCCGGTCCTCGCGACGGCAAGCAGCACCAGCAGGTCGTCGGGGTTCGCCGAACCGGTGACGGGCGATTCACTCATATCTGCAATTATGCACATCGGGAGTGGTGAAGTGGTCATTGTCGCAGCATCGGCGAGCGGGAATACTCAGGGGAGTCGTTCACCGCCCCCGGCGCAGAACGACGAGCCTTTCCCCCACCCAGTGTCAATGCCGATACTCAAGGAGATCCCCATGAGCGCGAATTCGCGTGTCACCGCCGCCACGAGCGGCCTACCCTCCACCAGCGAAACCTCCGGCCTGAAGAAGGTCGTCGCCGCCTCCATGGTCGGCACCGTCGTCGAGTGGTATGAATTCTTCCTCTACGCCACGGCGGCGAGCCTGGTCTTCGCCACGGTCTTCTTCCCCAACGCGGGCAGCCAGCTCGACGGCATCATCGCCGCGTTCCTCACCTATGCGGTGGGCTTCATCGCCCGGCCGCTCGGCGGCATCGTCTTCGGCCAGATCGGCGACCGGCTCGGTCGAAAGCACACCCTGCAGCTCACCATCGTGCTGGTCGGTGTCGCGACCTTCCTGATGGGCTGCCTGCCCGGCTTCGACACCATCGGCTACTGGGCGCCCGCCCTGCTGGTGGCCCTGCGATTCATCCAGGGCTTCGCGGTAGGCGGGGAGTGGGGCGGCGCCGTGCTGCTCGTGGCCGAGCACAGCCCGAACCAGTCGCGCGGGTTCTGGTCCAGCTGGCCGCAGTCCGCCGTGCCGGTGGGCAACCTGCTCGCCACCCTGGTGCTGCTGACCATGTCCTGGACCCTGCCCGCCGACCAGTTCCTCAGCTGGGGTTGGCGCGTGGCGTTCTGGCTCTCCGCGATCATCGTCGTCGTCGGGTACTACATCCGCACCCACGTCAGCGAGGCGCCGATCTTCCTCGAGGCCCGCGCCCAGGTGGAGGCCGACAAGGCCGCCAACTACGGTGTGCTCGAGGTGGTGCGCAAGTACCCGAAGGGCATCCTCGGCGCCATGGGCCTGCGCTTCGCCGAGAACATCCTGTATTACATCATCGTGAGCTTCTCGATCGTGTACCTGGTCACCGTGCACCAGTACAACACCAGCAGCCTGCTGCTCGCTCTGCTGATCGCCCACGTCGTGCACTTCCTGGTGATCCCGCAGGTCGGCCGACTCTCCGACCGCATCGGTCGCAAGCCCGTCTACCTCGCCGGCGCCGTCCTCGGCTCCACCTGGGCGTTCTTCGCCTTCCCGATGTTCGACACCCAGAACCCTGCGCTGATCGTGCTCGCCATCACCATCGGGCTCTGCTTCCACTCGCTGATGTACGCCGGCCAGCCCGCCATCATGGCCGAGATGTTCCCCACCCGGATGCGCTACTCCGGCGTCTCGCTCGGTTACCAGGTCACCTCGATCCTGGCCGGGTCGATGGCCCCGATCATCGCCACGGCCCTGCTGCAGAAGTACGACTCCTGGCTGCCGGTGGCCTTCTACGTGGCCGCGGCCTGCGCCGTCACGCTGGTGGCCGTGGTGACCCTCAAGGAGACCCGCGGCATCTCCCTGCGCGAGGTCGACAAGGTGGATGCCGAGAAGCACGGTCTGACCCCCGTCGGCAGCCTCTGATGGTCAGCGACCTCTCCGGCCAGAGCGCCCTCATCACCGGCGGCGCCGGCGGCATCGGGGCTGCGTGTGCGGCGGCCCTGGCCGCCCAGGGCGCCCACGTGATCGTCGCCGACCGGGACGCCGAGGCCGCCGAACGAGTGGCCGGCCAGGTGCGCGGCGAGGCCTGGGCCGTCGACCTGCTCGACACCGCGGCACTCGAAACGCTCACGCTGTCCGCCGACATCCTGGTCAACAACGCCGGTTACCAGACCATCAGCCCCCTGGAGAGTTTCGACCCGGCGGAGTTCCGCCGGATGCAGACGCTCATGGTCGAGGTGCCGTTCCTGCTCATCCGGGCCGCCCTGCCGAACATGTACAAGAACGGGCACGGGCGGATCATCAACGTCTCGTCGGTGCACGGGCTGCGTGCCTCCGCCTTCAAGTCGGCGTACGTCACCGCCAAACACGGTCTCGAGGGCCTGTCCAAGGTGACCGCGCTCGAAGGGGGCGAACACGGTGTCACGAGCAACTGCGTGAACCCCGGATATGTGCGCACGCCCCTGCTCGAGAGCCAGATCTCGGCACAGGCCGACGCGCACGGCATCCCCGCCGAAGAGGTGATGCACGAGGTGATCCTGGCCAAGAACGCCATCAAACGGCTCGTCGAACCCGAGGAGGTGGCGGCCCTGGTCGTGTTCCTCGCCTCCCGCGAGGCGGCCATGGTCACCGGCTCGTCGTACCTGATGGACGGCGGCTGGACCGCGTGAGCGGCCCGGCGCATCCACCCCGCACCGTGATCACGAGGAGAACCCGATGACAACACTGCACCTCAGCGCCGCCGAGGCCCTCGCCGGCACCCTCACCGACGGCTGCGTGCTCGCGGTTGGGGGATTCGGCCTCAGCGGAATCCCCGCCGACCTGATCGAAGCCGTGCGCGACTCCGGTGTGGGAGGTCTCACCGTGGTCTCGAACAACATGGGCGTCGATGGCCTGGGCCTCGGCCTGCTGCTCGAAGCCGGCCAGGTGCGAAAGGTCATCGCTTCCTACGTGGGCGAGAACAGGCTCTTCGCCGAGCAGTTCCTCGACGGACGTCTGGAGGTCGAGTTCAGCCCCCAGGGCACCCTCGCCGAGCGGCTGCGGGCCGGGGGCTCTGGCATCCCTGCGTTCTTTACCAAGACCGGGGTCGGCACCCTGGTCGCCGACGGTAAGCCGCACGCCGACTTCGACGGCGAACGCTACGTGCAGGAACGCGCCATCGTCGCCGACGTCTCGCTCGTGCGCGCCCACCGGGCCGACACCGCGGGCAATCTCACCTACCGCTACACCGCCCGCAACTTCAACCCGGTGGTCGCCACCGCCGGCCGGGTCACCATCGCGGAGGCCGAGCACATCGTGCTGGCCGGGGAACTCGATCCAGACAACGTCGTCACCCCCGGCGTCTACGTGCAACGCCTGGTGCCGGCCACGGCCCGCGAGAAGCCGATCGAACAGCGCACGGTGCGCCGGCGCGACACCGCCCGCGCCACAGTCAGCCCCGAAGGAGCATTCCGATGACCTGGACCCGCGACGAGATGGCCGCCATCGCGGCCGCCGAACTGGAAGACGGTGACTACGTCAACCTCGGCATCGGCATCCCCACCCTGGTGGCCAACAACCTCCCGGCCGGGGTGAGCGTGACGCTGCAGAGCGAGAACGGGCTGCTGGGCATGGGCCCGTTCCCGTTCGAGGGCGACGAGGACGCCGACCTCATCAACGCCGGCAAGCAGACCGTCACGGTGCTGCCGGGCGGGTCGGTGTTCGACTCCGCCACCTCGTTCGGCATGATCCGCGGCGGCCACGTCAAGGTCGCCATCCTCGGCGCCATGCAAGTCTCCGGCCGCGGCGACCTGGCCAACTGGACCATCCCCGGCAAGATGGTCAAGGGCATGGGCGGCGCCATGGACCTCGTCGCCGGCACCCCCCGCGTGGTGGTGCTCACCGAGCACGTTGCCCGCGACGGCTCGCCCAAGATCGTCACCGAGTGCACCCTGCCGCTCACCGGGGTGGCCGTGGTCGACCGCATCATCTCCGATCTCGCCGTGTTCGACATCACGGATGTCGGCCTGCAGCTTGTGCGCCTCGCCCCCGGCGTCACCGTGGACCGGCTGCGTGACTGCACCGACGCCGAGTTCACGGATGCTCGGGCTGAGGTGGTCGCATGAGCCTCGCCACCCGCAACGGCCTCAACGTCTTGCTCACCGGCTGGGGACACAGCCGGTTCGGCAAGCTCACCGACGACACTCTCGAGTCCCTCATCGTGCAGGTCACCCGGGAGGCCATCGCGGGTGCAGGCATCGATGCCGCCGAGATCGACGAGGTCTTCCTGGGCCAGTTCAACTCGGCCCTGGTGCCGCTGGCGTTCCCGTCGTCGCTCGTGCTGCAGGCCGACCCGGTGCTGGCGAACGTGCCGGCCACCCGGGTGGAGAACGCCTGCGCGTCAGGGTCCGCCGCGATCCAACAGGGCGTGAAATCGCTGCTGGCCGGCACAGCGAAGACCGTGCTGGTGATCGGCGCGGAGAAGATGACCCACGCCAGCGCCGACCAGGTGGGCGCGGCGCTACTCGGCGCCGACTACGACCTGGCCGGCACCCCATCGAGCACCGGGTTTGCCGGCCTGTTCGCCGTCGTGGCCGATGCCTATGCCCAGCGCTACGGCGCGATCGGCGACGTGCTCGGTTCGATCGCCGCGAAGAACCACCGCAACGGCGTCGCCAACCCGTACGCACAGCTGCGCCGAGACCTCGGCGAGGAGTTCTGTCGCACGGTGTCGGAGAAGAACCCGATCGTGGCCGGGCAACTGCGCCGCACCGACTGCTCTCCGGTCTCCGACGGCGCGGCCGCGGTGATCCTCAGCACGGATGCCCGCCGCAGCGCCGGCGCGGCCACCGACCCGGTGCGCCTGACCGGGTTCGGCCAGGCCAACGACTTCCTGCCGGCGTCCCGGCGCGACCCCACGGCGTTCGCGGCCACCCGGGTCTCGTTCGAACGCGCCCTGGGCATGGCCGGAGTGGGCCTGGCCGACGTGGACTTCGCCGAGTTGCACGACTGCTTCACCATCGCCGAACTCGTGCTTTACGAGGCCATGGGCCTCACCACGGCCGGCCAGGGCCGCCGCGCGATCGAGGAGGGCTGGGTGCAGCCGGGCGGACGCCTGCCGGTGAACCTGTCCGGTGGCCTCAAGGCCAAGGGGCACCCGGTGGGCGCCACCGGAGTGTCGCAGCACGTGGTCTCGGCCATGCAGCTCACCGGCACGGCCGGCGAGATGCAGCTGCCCGGCGCCCGGCGCGCCCTGGTGCAGAACATGGGTGGCGTCGGCGTGGCCAACTACGTCAGCGTGCTCGAGGCCCTCTGACCAGCCTCGGAAACGCCCCGATCGCCGATCGAGGCGGTCTGCGGATCGCGCCCGAACGCTGGTCGAGCTTGTCGACGCCGTCCTGAGCTTGTCGAAGTAGACCCCGCTGGTCTGCTCACCGGGTCTCGACACGCTCGACTGACGGGGTCGAGTTGGAAACGTCCGTCAGATCAGGCCGTGGCGGCGGAACGCATTCCAGACTCCATCGTCGAGAACGCTCGTGGTGACCTCGTCGGCGTGCGCCTTCACGGCATCCGTGGCGTTGCCCATGGCGATGCCCACACCGCAGACCTGCAGCATCTCGATGTCGTTGTTGCTGTCGCCCACACCGATGGCGCGTGAAGCATCCAGGCCGAGCTTGTCGAGCAGCTGCAGAATCGTCGAGCCCTTGTTGACCCCGCCGAGGGTGACCTCTCCGCTGCCCTTGCCCATGTGCGGGATGGTGCCGGTGATCACGTGGAAATCGCCGCTGAGCGCCGCGGTGACCCGGTCGAACGCCGACAGGTCGCCGGCCAGGAAGACCGACTTCGCGATGCCGGTGAAGCTGAGCGGGCGCACATCGGCAAACGCCTTGAGGGCCGGGTGTTCGTGCTCGCCTGTGACCGATTCGAGGTCGGTGCGGGTTTCGCCCCTGCGGTCCTGGTCGTCCTGGAGGTAGCTGGCGAAACGGCTCCGCACGCCGGGGCTCGGGTACAGCTCGGCGAATGCCTGCAGGTAGAAGTCGTAGCCGGACTCCTCGTAGAAGGCGACCATCCGCGCCACGGCCTCTTCGGGCATGGTGCGGCTGATCACGAGTTCGTCGCCGATCTCGGCGAACCCGCCGCCGGCGCTGATCGCACCGTCGAAGCCGATGTCGCGGATCTTGGCGTAGATCTCCACGCTCGCCCGGCCGGTGCAGAGGTACACCAGGTGCCCGTTCGCCCTGGCGGTCTGCACCGCCTCGATGGTGGAGTCTGCGATCACCTCACCCGAGTCGATGAGGGTGCCGTCGACGTCGAGAAACGCGATGCGGGGAGAAATCATGTGGAGCTCCAAACGAGGTGGTCTCCAGGCCAACAGCATCCCGGAGACCACCCAAGGGTGTAGACGTATCCTTCGACGCTAGCGCGTGAGGCTGGCGCCGATATCCATGATGCTCGCGCGTCCCGCGCCCTGTACCGCCTGCGACTGTTCCCCAGACGGACACAAGGTCCCGGCGCACCGGGTGCAGAAGTCCGATCCGGGAACAGACGCCACGTCCGCCCCCGCGGCGCGGCACCATCACCGGCCCGGCCGGCCGTGTCGGGCCGGCGCGGATCAGGCGACGACGTCGTGCAGGTGGTGGGTGGGGTCGTGGACGAAGTACTGGGCCAGCGTGGTCACGGTGAACCGGGCGCCGTCGCTGCGCCGCCCGGTGCGGTCGCGGTCGGCGGCCGGCACCGCGGCGAAGGCGTCAGCAACGGATGCCGCGGCGGCGGCCAGCTCCGCCGCCACGGTGTGTGGGTCCTGCTCGTTGTACCTCTCCGCCACGGCCGTGACGTCCTGATCCCAATTCGCGAACAGCGGGTCGTCCTCGGTGAGCATCAGGCGTAGGCGCAAGGCGAAGATGCGGAACACGTCGCGCACGTGAGCGGCGTACTCCAGCGCCGACCAGGTCGTGTCGTCGGGCCGTACCGCCACATTAGGGCGCTGCAGAACGGGCGCCCAGGCCGCCGCGTTCGCCCGGATGAGGCCGGGAACATCGTCATAGTCCACCTCGGCGGAGGAGAATCCGCACTCGGGGCAGGGGCGCTCGAGCACCCAGGTCCAGTCTTTGGTGTCGGGTGTGATCGGCATGCCTCCAGCGTAGGGATGCCCGCGCCGCCCGGGCGTGCCGACGACTGCCAATACTCGGGTATCTCCTGCCATCCCCGGCGCCCCGGCCGCTCACACAAGGCGCAACTATTACCGATCCGGACAAGTGGCCCCGGCACACCGGGACCAGTTGTCCGCTTCGGGACCAGTTGCGTTCAGGTGGCCGCGGACTCGTAGCGCCGGGGCTTGCCCTCGCCGAGTTCGAGCAGGGTCGCGGCCGCGGTCACCGTCACCGGGCGGTGCAGCAGCAGCCCGAGCGCCGTGCCGATCCGGCCGGGATCGCCGCCCACGACCGTGGCGGTCACCGTGCCGTCGACGGCCTGGCGCACGGCCCATCCGCGCGCCCCGCCGGCCTGCAACTGTTGGGTGAGGTCCACACTGGGGACCAGGGTGCCGTCGCCGGCCAGGAACCGGGTGGCCTCCCGGCCCTCGAGGTCGGCCAGCGCGGGTCGCCCGCCCACCTCGACCAGTCGGCCGAAATCGCCGGTGCGGTAGCGCACCAGGGGAAGCAGCGGGTTCTCCCCCGCCGTCACCACGATCTCACCGCGTTGCCCCGTCGGCGCCGGCCGACCGTCCACGTCGAGGACCTCCACGTGCACTCGACGGTCCAGCACCACGAAGGGTCCGCCGTCGGCACTGGCGGCGATCGGCCGCGTCTCGTGCAGCCCGTAGACGTCGATCACCGGGCAGCCGTAGGCCCGCTCAAGGTCATGGCGGAGGCCCAGGCTCAACGCCATCGCCCCGCTGAAAAGCGCGAGCGGCCGCAAACTGGCCATCAGGTCGGGGTGCAGCAGTTCGGCCAGGCTGGTGGGATTGCCGGTGATCACCTGGGGCTGCTGCGCCAGCAGGAACCCGGTGCGCTGGCCGGCGGCCGGCCACTGTGAGGGATGCAGGTTGAGCCTGGCCATCGTGGACTGGCCGAAGCTGCTGATCGCCGAGGCGTAGGTGAACGCCTGCCGCTGGTGCACCACGTAGGCCAGGGCCATCCGTTCCGGATCAGGCCGCCACTCGATGCCCCGGGCGGCCACGAGTGCCACGAGTAGGTGGAAGGTGCGGGCGACCTCCTCGATGTCGTCGGGGATCTGCAGTGCCCGGCCGGTGGTGCCCGAGCTGGAGCCCTCGATCATGCGATCGAGGTCGGCGTCCAGCGGCACGAACGCGGAGACGTCCTCGAGCAGGTCGTCGCGGGTCACGGTGGGCCAGGTGTCCAAATCGCCGAGGCTGTCGGCAACCCGACGGTAGGCGGGCAAGCGCCGGGCCGTGCTGAGGTGCTCGTCCAGCCAGCCCTCCACGGGCACGGGTGTCTGCGCCCGCTGCACGCCTTGGGCGGTGAGCCTGTCGCCGGTGCGGTGCACCCAGACCGGCGCGAGCGGATGCCGCTGCACGGCGTCGAGACGCGCGGCGCCGGCCGCGTCGAGGGTGGGCCAACGTTCCGCGTCGGTGAGCGCGACCGCGAGGCCGGGGGCGTATTCGGCCAGCGCCAGGGGGTCGTCCGGGTCGGCGGCCGGAGCGCCGGGGCGTGCGCTGCTACTCATTCGAGTACCGGGCGGCGGCTTCCCGAGCCCGCGCCGCCTGGAGGCGACGGGTCACCTCGAGGCGGTGTTCGTGCTCGACGAGGGACTGGGCGAGGGCGGCGTTCTGCTGCAGCGAGTCACGCGTGCTGAGGATCGACCGAGCGGTGGCTTCGTCTTCACCGGCCGGGAGATGCCCGGACCAGAACAGGAACTGGCGGGCCGCCTCGTCGCGCCGGTCGGCGTCGCCGACCCACTCCGCCGGGTCGACCACCGATGCCAGCCGGAAGGCCAGTGCGGCCAGTGCCCGGTCGTGGTGCAACACCGTCAGCGGCACCGACGACGGGCCGTGCAGTTCGTCGCTCGCCCAGAGCCAGAGCACCAGGGCTGCGCCGCGGCGGGCGGCGCTCGATCCGGTGGCACGCACCTGTTCGACGACGGCCAGCACGTCCTGCGCCCGCCGGGAAGCGGCATCGGCTCGCGATCCGCTATATTCCGCTTCCAGAATGTACTCGGCAAGGGGCAGGATCGCCACCCCGTCGCTGAGGAACGCCGCCGGAACCAGCGAGAGCCGCGTGCCGATTTCGGCGGCACTGGGCCCGGGGACACAGTGCCGCCAAGCGACGAGGTCGTCTTCGGCACGCGCAAACCATAGGTCGAGCAGCGCCTCGGCATCGGCTGCGGTGGGGAATCGCCGCGCACCGACCCCATCCGTCTCTCCGGCAGTATCCGTGCCCGTGCCGGGGGCGCGGGAGGGGGCGGGGGCGCGAGAGGGGCGAGCCGTGGCAACAGAGGGCGCTGCGGGAGTCACGGCAGCAGGAGTGGCAGCCGGAACTGCGGGCGTCGGGGCAGGCGTGCTCGATCCGGTCTGTGGGATCGGCACCGGCAGGCCAGGTTCGGTCAGCCCGACCGCCTCCGCGAGCCTCCGCCAGAACGGGACAGGTTGGTCAGCCACGGAATCCTCCTCGAACGGCGTTGGGGCTGCGCGGTGCGCTGGTCGCCAGTCTCCGCGCCAGGCGGGCGCAGGCGTCCGGGGCGTCGTCCATCCGCTCGATGTATTCAACGTCGTAGCCGGCCGCGGCGGCCGGCGCGGCCACCAACCGGCGCGAGTCCTGCAGGATCAGCGTGGCGGTGTCCAGCCCCCTCCGCACCCGTGCCGCCACATCGGCGAACTCAGGCTGGCCGGTGCCGAACATCGAGAGCAGGCCCTCGTCGGAGAGCACCACCACGTGTCGCCGCACCGTCGCACTGGTGCGGCCGAGGCCACGGTAACGGTCCCGATAGAGGTCGAGCGGAAACACTGTGCCGCCGCCGAAGTAGGTGGTGAGATCCCGTAGCGCCTCCAGACGCTCGCGCGTGAACCTCGCGCCGCCTGCCACCTGACCGGCCGCCGAGAACGATGTCACCCGCACCCGGCCGCCGCCGCGCAGCACCGAGAGGATGAGGATGCTGCCGGCCAGGACGGCCGGGGACTCGAGCAGCGGGCTCCGCATCGAGCCCGACGAGTCGATGTACAGGTCGAGGTCGAGGCTCACCGTGGCGACCGGGGGTAGATCGGGAAGGTACTCCCGGTGCACGGTGGTGACCCCGGGCACGATGGTGGGGTTCTGCGCCATCGACGCCGCCCAGTCGAGGTCGGCCAGGTCGTCGCCGAGCTGCCACGATTCCAGCGCCCCGGGAATCTCGGTGCCGGCCGGAGGCGCGGCCGGGGACCTCTGCAGCAGCGGGCGCACGTAACTGCGCGCCCGGGTCTGGTACCAGGCGGCGATCACGGCGTTCGCCCCACTGTCGCGGTAGAGCTCGAGAGTGCGGGCCAGACCGTAGCCCTGATCGTTCGAGTCGACGGATGCGCCCGCTGTCGCGCCCGGCACGGCCGGCCTGATCCCGTCAGCCGCAGTGGACTTCGCGGCCAGGGTGCGGGCCTTGAGCACGGCCGGATGCTCCGGGATGTCCCGGAGGCGAGCGTCCCCCAGCACGGCGACGAGCTCTCCGGCGGTCGCCGGGGTCGCACCGGACTCGCCGTCGCAGAGGCCGGCCCGCCGAACCGGAACCGAACCCCGCTTCGCCCGTCCCTGTGCCCCCGGGTTCGGCGTCACCAGGTACGGTGCCAGCAGCATCCCGAATCGCAGCGCGCCGCTCACGGGATCGTCGCCGAAGGTGCGCACGGTCTCGGCGAGCAGGCCGGCATCAACCCGGGGGTCGGTGAGCGCCAACGCGTCGAACTCGCGTTGCACGTCGTCGGCGGCGTCCTGGGCCTGGAATTCCTGTTCCTGTTCGGCGAGATTGTGTGCTGTCCCGGTGGCCCTGAGCTTGTCCAGCACGATCTTGCGATGCACGGCCGTTGAGTACTGGGCCCTCGCGCGCAGTTTCTCCTGCACAGGGTTGATAGGCGCCAGCGGCGGCTCGGCCGCACAAAGCGAGCCGGCGGCGAGCACCCAGAGGATCTCGTAGGCGCGCAGAATCACCCACCACATCCTGTCGGCAGTGCCCGTGAGCCCCAGAACCGTCCACATCCGCACCATCTCCGGCGGTGTCGCCTGGCCGTCTCGGCGGCGCTGCAACTCGGCCACGCGCACGTTGATGAGCATGTCCGACCACAGATTCGAGAAGTTATGCACCTCGTCCTGCACGTTCGGGATGCGTGCGGCGTCGGTGGCCGTGAAGGCACGCGCCAGCTGGTGCTGAATCTTCAGGCCGATCAGGCGGGTCGAGGGTGAGAGGGCGTGGTGGCCGATCTCGTGCGCGAAGATACTCTCCAGAAACGAGCCGACGCCCATCCGTTCGGCCAGCGGAAGGTCGAAGGTCACCTGGGGCGGGAAGCTGAACCAGGCGAACGACGGGGCCTGGGCGTCGGGCTTGAGTTCCGGGTCGTGCAGCTCGACACCCCACAGTGCCTGGGCGCTCTGCCAGGCCGCCCGCTGGTCGGGACTGAGGGCGGGTGCCTTCCTCATCCGATGGTCTCCGGCACCCGCAGCTGAACCGTGTAGCCGCGGATGCGCAGCACGGCGCCGGTCGCCGAGACCTCAGCGGCGCCGGACTCGACCGTTTCGTGCGGTTCCGAGACGCCCGGCTCGCGCTCGTCGACCGGGAGCCGGACCAACGTGTGGCCGAAGACATCCACGGTGAGCTGCCAGTCCTCCGTGGTGGATCCGTCGGCGCTGGTACGGATCAGGAAGATGCCCGGCCGGTCCGTGGCCGACACGGCCACTGGCGGTGCCAGCCAGGGCCCGAAAAGGCCGCGGAAACCGCCCATCACCGCCAGGAGATCCCCGGGCGCCTGGAGTTCGGGCCAGCCGAATCTGGAGTGCTGCTGGAGGGCGGTGAACGGGGCGACGTCACCCTCGGGGAGGCCGAGTGCAGCGGCGAGGGCCGGCAGGGCGGGGCTGCCGGCGGCCAGGGCCAGGTCGAGCCGGCGGAGCGCATCCGTGCGAAAAGCGGGTGCACCGCACCGCCACGCGGCGAGGGCGGCAAGCGTGAGCACGCCGTCTCGATCGGCGCCGGGGTCGACGGCGAGAGCCTCGGCGACGAAGTGCCGGTATCGGGCTCCGGCCGTCGTGCCGTGCAACGACTCGATCCGGCTGGAGGAGAGGGCGAGATCGACCTCGATGACCTCGGGCAGGGCCGGGTCGGTGACGACCACGTCGTCGTTCACGACGTGGTGGGGGCGCTGGGTCACCCGCCGAACCCCAGCCAGCTGACGTAGTTGGTGTAGCGCTGGTGCAGGTACTTGAGGGCGAGAAGGTCGTCGAAGTGCCGACCGTACAGCTTGCCCTGCTTAGCGATTCCGCTGATCAACGACTCGATTGCGGTGAGCCGTTGGGCGGCCTGCGCGGAGGTGACGCCGTCCAGCCCCTGGTTGAACAGGTCGAGGGCGTCGCTGATCGGGTCGTGGGCTGCCAGCCCGAGGGCGGTGAACTGCCGGCGGGACTCGGCGAAGAGGTCGGCGAGCCAGCTGATCGAGTCCGTGGCCAGCTCCCGGTCGGCGCCCACATCGAAGCGCGGGTGCAGCTCATTCGGCAGCAGCTTGCCGCGCAGCGCGAACGGCAGCACCGCGGCCACGTCGTCCAGGCCCACCACCGGCCGGCCTCGGAAGTAGGCCATGGCCTTTGCGTAGCGGATCAGGGTCTGCAACGACCGCACCGACAGGCTGTTGCTGGTCTGCGAGCCCAGGTCCACCTGCAAGTCGGCGCCGGAATTGGCCTCGATCACCTCGGCCACCTCACCCCCGCCGGTACGCACGGTGTCTTTGGTGCGGTACTCGAACCGGCGGCCGCCGTGCTGCACGAACTCGAAGTGGCTGGCGAAGAACTCCAACTGGCGGCGCACAGCGCCGGGCAGCGGCACGGCACGGATGGCCGCCTCGAGCAGCCGCTGTTCGTCGGCGTCGAAGACGAGCTCGGCGGGCAGGTGGTCCTCTGGCCTCTCGCCGGCCTCGACCCTGGCCACTAGTTCGTCGAAGAAGCGGTTGTTGAAGCCCAAAGCGGCGACGGTCACGTCCATCCGGTCGCGAAGCGCCTGGATCACCGGGAAGGTGCCGCCGCCGGCGTCGTCGTTGGCAGTGAAGAACCAGCTCTCCACCCCGGAGGGCGGCGATGTGGAGCGCATCTGGTCGTGGCTCTCCACGTAGCCCTCCGCCACCATGGTGAGCAGCGCCGACTGGGTCCTGGTGGGGATCCGGTTGTACTCGTCGATGATCTTCACCGGCTGGGTGAGCCAGTCGCGCCAGGCGATCTCGATCTCGGCCAGGCTCCCGGCGCTGACGAGGTCGCGCGGCAGCGGCATGCCCACCAGGTCGGTCACTGTGATCTGCGGCTGGCCCTGCTGCACGTTGCGGCGCACGTCACGGGCGCTCGACCCGGCGAGCACACCCATCAGGATCGCCAGGGTGGTCTTTCCGCGGCCCGGCCCGCCCACGAGCAGGCACTTGCCGCCCACCGCGAAGGTCAGCAGCGGCAGCAGCACGTTCGAGGAGTAGGACTGGTCGGTGGGCAGGTGCAGTTCGGCACCGGCATCGCCGAGCGCGAAGCTCACGGGTGAGCCGGTGGAGAACTCGACGTCGTAGAACGGGGAGATCACGGCGCTGTTCACCAGCCAGAAGTACGCCTGCCGCAGCTTCTCGTCCAGCGCGGTGTCGGCCACCGCCGGCGCCTCGGTGAACAGGTCCTCTGCGGTCAGCTCCTCCGCCAGAGCGGCACCGTCAGTACGTGTCGGTGATGCGGATACCTTGGTCCAACGATTCCCCTGCCCCATGACGGCAGCCTACCGGGCAGGTTCGGCAACACCGTGGGCGGCGTCGGCGTCGAGCGCGGCCTGCTGCTCGAGCGGCAGCGCGAACATGAACGCGCCAGCGAGCATCCGGTCGATGGCGACGGATGCCTGCGCGACCCGGTGGCACACCGACCCGGTGGTCTCGAGCCACGGCACCGGTTGCCCGGCCAGAGCCTCGCGAAACCGCTGCTGCATGCCGTGCCGGATGTGCTCGCCGTCGCGCATGCCGTCTTGCACGAACGGGATCTCGTCGCCCGTGAGGATGTACAGCGCGGGCGGATGCGCCGTGGCCCGCGCCGCAAGCGCGGCCGGTATCGGCCCCACGTAGCGCTCGTGCCAGAGCGTGGTGGCCAGCACGTCGGTGTCGCAGATCAGCAACGGGCGCGGAACCCGGCGCCTGGAGGCGTCTTCGAGTGCGATTTGCCGGTCCACGATGAGGTCGAATTCGTCGCTGCGCCAGGGTGTGTCGAGGCCGCCGGTCCGCGTTCCGCTGTGCTCGCGGCCGTACTCCGGTACCCAGGCGGTGTCGTAGTGCGCGGCAAGGGCCGCGGCGAGGGTGGTGGAGCCGGTGGATTCGGCGCCGAGCACCACAACCCGCGGGGTCAGCCAGGCGCGCACGGCTGGAGCCAGCGCCCACCAGTGCCCGGGCACATCCGCCCGGATCGCGGTGCCGGAGACCGGGGTGTGCCGGCGGCCGGGGTCGACCTGCACCCACCGGGCGTCCAGGCGTGCGGCGAGTTCGGCACCGTACGGGTCGCTGGAGAACACGGCGTCGACCGGGGAGTCGAGCAGCGCCCGGATCGGCACCATATGCTCCTCCCAGGCATCGGGGGAGTCGAAGTCGACCGGGGCGTCGTCGATGGCGCTCACGATGCGGGCGGTGGGGTGTTCCTCGCGCAGCCATTCCTCGCGCACGCTGAGCGGAATGGACTCCTGGCTGGCCCCGAGAAGCTGCACGGTGACCCGGTTGCAGCGGGTGAGCGCCGTGCGAATCAGGCTCGAGTGCCCGGCGTGCAGCGGGTAGAACTTGCCGAGCACGAGGCCGTGGCGGAACCGGGTCGCGTCAGCCGGGCCCGCCCCCACGTCAGACACTTGTCGTGCCGGCAGCAACGGGCTGGCGGTCAGCGACGCCGGCCGCCGGTGGCCGGGCCTGCTCTGCGCGGGCACGCAGCCAGCCGCGCAGACCCCAGGCGCACAGGCCGATGAACAACAGGTACAGAGCCGCGGTGATGTTCAGTCCCTTGACGAGGAACAGCCCGACATACGCCACGTCCACAGCGATCCAGACGAACCAGTTCTCCAGCCAACGCCGGTTGAGCATGTACTGCGCCACCAGGCTCACGGACGTGGTCGCGGCGTCCGCGATCTCGGTGGTGGAGTCCGTGTACGAGTGCAGGACGAGGGCGATGATCGCGGTGCCGACCACCGCGACCAGCACCAGCGGAAGGATGCTGCGGCGCGGCATCCGCGTGATCAGCGCGCGGTCGTCGGCCGCGCGGTGCCGGGACCAGCCGTACCAGCCCGTCACACCGAGCAGCAGGTAGACGATCTGCAGACCGAGGTCGGCGTAGAGCGCGGCGCCGAAGAACAGCACGATGAAGACCAGATTGTTGGCAATGCCGACTGGAAACGTCCACATGTTGCGGCGCGCGGCCAAAAACACGCAGGCAGCCCCGGTGGCGAATCCCAGCACCTCGGTCCAATTGTTTGCCAGCCAGTCCCCCATGCTCTCAGTCTAAAAGACGCGACGACACGGCCATCCGCCGGCACTGGCCCCATCTGTGGCCGCTGCGGACAAGTGGCCCCGGCACACCGGGCGCATTTGTCCGATTCGGGAACATAACCGGCGCATTCTGGTTGAAACATGGGTACCTCATACTGAGGTCGCACCAGTGCCCGTTTCGTTAGGACCCCGATGACCGACTCCAGTGTCGCCACCAGCACCGCCCCCACCAGCACATCTCCCGTCAGCACCGGCAATGCCCCGGATGCCGCGGGCACCAAGCTCGTCATCTCGCTGCTGCTGGTGTCAGCCTTCGTCGTCATCCTCAACGAAACCATCATGGGTGTGGCGCTGCCGCACCTCATGAAGGACCTCAACATCACGGCCAGCGCCGCCCAGTGGCTGACCACCGCGTTCATGCTCACCATGGCCGTCGTCATCCCCATCACGGGCTTCCTGCTGCAGCGGTTCAACACCCGTCCGGTGTTCCTCGCCGCGATGACCCTGTTCAGCACCGGCACCCTCATCGCCGCGATCGCCCCGGGCTTCGAGGTGCTCATCGTGGGCCGCGTGGTGCAGGCCATGGGCACCGCGATCATGATGCCGCTGCTGATGACCACCGTGATGACCCTGGTGGCGCCCGCCGCCCGCGGCAAGACCATGGGCAACATCTCCATTGTCATCTCGGTCGCCCCGGCCATCGGCCCCACCATCTCCGGCCTGATCCTCAGCGTGCTCGACTGGCGCTGGATGTTCATCCTCGTGCTGCCCATCGCGCTCGGCTCGCTCGCCCTCGGCGCCGCCCGTATCAAGAACGTGACCACTCCCACCAAGGTGCCGCTCGACGTGGTCTCGGTGATCCTCTCCGCGTTCGGTTTCGGCGGCTTGGTTTACGGGCTGAGCAACCTCGGCGAATCCGCCACCGGCAGTGCAGCAGCCGGCCTGGTACCGCTGGGCATCGGTCTCGTGGCGATCGCCCTGTTCGTCTGGCGCCAGGTCGCCCTGCAGAGAACCGACCGGGCCCTGCTCGACCTGCGCACCTTCACGTCGCGCACCTTCACCTTCGCCATCGTCATGCTCGCGGTGAGCATGATGGCCCTGTTCGGCACGCTCATCCTGCTGCCCATCTACATGCAGACCGTGCTGGGCCTGGATGCGCTCACCACCGGCCTGCTGCTGCTTCCTGGCGGTCTCACCATGGGTCTGCTCGCCCCCTTCGTCGGCCGGTTCTACGACCGGTTTGGCCCCACCGTTCTTCTGGTCCCGGGCTCGATCATCGTCAGCGGCGCGTTCTGGTTCCTCACCATGCTCACCGCGGGCACCCCGTTCTGGTACGTACTTGTTGCCCACGTGGCGCTGAGCTTCGGCCTGGCGTTCCTGTTCACCCCGCTGTTCACCTCCGGGCTGGCCTCGCTCAAGCCCAAGCTGTACTCACACGGCAGCGCCGTCGTCGGTACCGCCCAGCAGTTGGCCGGTGCGGCCGGAACGGCCCTGTTCGTCACGGTGATGTCCTCGACGGCGGCAACCCAGATCGCCAACGGGGCCGGCGAGGTCGCCGCCACCGCGGCGGGCACCCAGAGCGCGTTCCTCTACGGCGCGATCATCTCGCTCTTCGCGATTCCGCTGGCCTTCTTCATCCGCAAGCCGGCCGTCTCCGTCAGCGACCCGCACACGCCCGCCCCGATGGCGCACTGACCGGGCCGGCAAAACTGGGAGCCGTCACACCCAATGGCAACAGAACGTTAACACGGAGACGACACCTGCGACGGGTCGAAGTTCTAGGATCGATGTGCACCCACGATGGCCGCCGATCCGGCCGTTGGTGTGCCCGCGGAGAATTTCGTGATCCGCGGGGCAAGTGACAAGCTCGACTACCCGGTTTTAGCCACCTTATTATAGCAACTACCAAGCAGGGCACCATATTGACTTCCCCCCACTCCCCCCTTACGCCCGCTGAGACCCGCGACCGGGTTCTCAGCGCGCGCGGCGTCTTGTTCGACCTCGACGGCGTGCTCACTCCCACGGCAGAGGTGCACATGAGTGCCTGGTCGCGGTTGTTCACGCCGTTCCTTGCCGGACACGACGTGAAGCCGTACACCGACGCCGACTACTTCGCCTACATCGACGGCAAACCCCGGTACGACGGCGTCCGGTCCCTTCTGGCGTCGCGCGGACTGTCACTGCCCGACGGCCAGCCCACGGATGCGCCGGAGCAGGAAACCGTCTGCGGGCTCGGCAACCGCAAGAACAAGGCCTTCAACGAGACCCTCGCCGAAGACGGCGTCAGCCCGTACCCCGGCTCGCTCCGGTTCCTCGACGCCGTGGTCGCGGCGGGCCTTGAGGTCGCCGTCGTCACCAGTTCGCTGAACGGTGAGATGGTGCTCACGGCCGCGGGCCTCCGCGACCGGTTCGAGATCGTCGTGGACGGGGTGCGCGCCCGCGCCGAGAACCTCGCCGGCAAGCCCGCGCACGACACCTATGCGTTCGCCGCCGGGCTGCTCGGCCTCACGGCGGCCGAGTGCGTCGTCGTCGAAGATGCCGAATCCGGCATCCAGTCCGGCCGAGCCGGCGACTTCGGTCTCGTCCTCGGCGTCGACCGCGGCGTCGGCCCTCAGGTTCTGCTCGAGGCCGGAGCCGACACCGTCGTCGCCGACCTGTCCGAGTTGCTGCCCCTGATCGGCAGCACCATCCCCTCGACCGGAAGCGGAGTCCACGTATGACCATCGATGCCGCCATCCAGGAACTCACCGACCCGCTCGACCGCAGCCGGTTCCCGCTCGACGAGTGGGCACTGGTGGAGACCGACTTCTCCGGCGACGACATGGGCCGCACCGAGACGCTGTTCGCCGTCGGCAACGGCTACCTCGGACTTCGCGGCAACGTCGACGAGGGCCGCGACGGCCACGTGCACGGAACATTCATCAACGGGTTCCACGAGACCTGGCCCATCCGGCACGCCGAAGAGGCATTCGGCTTCGCCCGGGTCGGCCAGACCATCGTCAACGCCCCGGATGCGAAGATCATCCGCATCTACGTCGACGACGAACCCCTCGTGCTCACCCTCGCCGAGCTGCTCAGCTACGAGCGCCGACTGGACTTCGCCGACGGCATCCTGTCGCGCTCGTTGGTCTGGCGCACGCCGTCGGGCAAGCAGGTGCTCATCCGCTCGCGCCGCCTGGTCTCGTTCACCGAACGCCACCTGGCCGTGCTCGAATACGAGGTGACCATGCTCGACGCCGACGCGTCGGTCGTCATCTCCAGCCAGACACTCAACCGGCAGGACGGCATCGGCGAGTACGACCGGCCCAAGTCCGGGTCGGCCAATGACTGGGACCCCCGCCGCGCCGAGTCCTTCACCGAGCGGGTGCTGCAGCCCCGGTTCAAGCGTGCCAACAACGGCCGCTACATCCTCGGCTTCCGCTGCACGAATTCGGGTATGACGGTCGCCACGGCTTCCGACCACTCGATCGACACCATCAACGACTTCGACGAGTCCTCACAACTCGGTGACGACCTCGCCAAGCACGTGTACAAGGTCAAGGCCAAGATGGGCAACCCCATCCGCATCACCAAGCTGCTCAGCTACCACACCTCCGCCGGGGTGCCCACGCACGAGCTCGCCGACCGGTGCGACCGCACTCTCGACCGCGCCAAGGAGACCGGCGTCGCCGCGATCATCCAGGAACAGCGCGACTGGCTCGACGCGTTCTGGGCTCGCACGGATGTCGAACTGCCCGGTCAGCCGGCCCTGCAGCAGGCCACCCGGTGGAACTTCTTCCAACTGGCCCAGGCGTCCATGCGCGCCGACGGCCAGGGCGTCTCGGCGAAGGGGGTGTCCGGTTCCGGCTACGGCGGCCACTACTTCTGGGACACCGAGATCTACGTTCTGCCGTTCCTCACCTACACGTCGCCGAACGCGGCCCGGAACGCCCTGCGGTTCCGGCACGGCCTGCTCGACCACGCCCGCGCCCGTGCCACCGAGCTCAACCAGCTCGGCGCGCTGTTCCCGTGGCGCACCATCAATGGTCTCGAGTCCAGCGCGTACTACGCGGCCGGCACGGCGCAGTACCACATCGACGCCGACATCTCCTATGCGCTCAGCCAGTACGTGGCGGCCACCGGTGACGAGGACTTCCTCGCCCGCGAGGCCATCGACATCCTGGTGGAGACCGCGCGGATGTGGGCCGACCTGGGCTTCTGGCGCGGCAACGGCAACGACGTGTTCCACATCCACGGCGTCACCGGACCCGACGAGTACACCACCGTCGTCAACGACAACCTGTACACGAACATCATGGCGCGCTCTAACCTACGCGCCGCGGTGAAGAGCGTGCGCCGGCTGTACTCGGTCGACCGGGCGGCATTCGACTCCATGTGCGCCCGGCTGAAGCTGGACGAGGCCGAGGTGATGGAATGGTCCTTCGCCGCGGAGGCCATGCACATCCCGTTCGACCGCAACCTCGGTATCCACCCGCAGGACGCCCAGTTCCTGGAGAAGGAACGCTGGGACCTCGCCGCCACGCCGCCGGAGAACCGGCCGCTGCTGCTGCATTACCACCCGCTGGTGATCTACCGTTTCCAGGTTCTCAAGCAGGCCGACGTGGTGCTGGCGTTGCTCCTGCAGGGCGACCAGTTCACCTCCGAGGAGAAACGGGCCGACTTCGACTACTACGACCCGCTGACCACGGGTGACTCCACGCTGTCGGACGTCGTGCAGTCGATCATCGCCGCCGAGGTGGGCTACCACGAGCTCGCGCTCAAGTACTTCACCTCCGGGCTGTTCGTCGACCTCGCCGATCTGCACCACAATGCGGCCGACGGCGTGCACGTCGCATCCGCCGGTGGCGTGTGGAGCGCGTTGGTGATGGGTTTCGGAGGGCTCCGCGATCACAGCGGGCGCATCACCCTCGACCCGCGCCTGCCCGAGGACTGGGACGAGCTGATCTTCCGGGTCACGCTCAAGGGCACCCGCCTGCGCGTCGCGGTCTCACAGACCAGCGTGCACCTCAGTATCGAGGAGGGCACGGAGGCCCGGCTCACCGTGCGCGGCCTGCAGGTCGTCGTCACGGCCGGCACTCCCGAGACGATCCCGCTGTCGCACCAGGGCGCACGCGACCCCGGTGCACCCACGGTGGCGCTCATCGAGGGCAACCGTCGCGCCGACGGCACCGTGATCACATCGTCGATCCCCACGATCGCGCACATCACCGAGCAGATGCCCAAGCTCGACTAGCGTTCGTACCGGCCAGGGCCGCGCCTTCCCCACTGCGTCAGCAGTGGGCGGATGCGCGGCCCTCCGTCGTTCCCCCGCCTCCCGCAGCGCCCAGCAAAAACTGGTCCCCGTGCGGACTTCTGCGTCCAGTGCGCCAGGCGCAAAAGTCCGCTTCGGCAACAGTTGGCTCCGCCTGCGCGCCTGACGCACGACGCGGCCCGAGGGGTCGGCCTACGGCTTCCAGACCATGAGCACGGTCACGGCGACCAGCAGCAGGGTCACGATGCCGGAACCGGCCGCGATGCGCGGGTAGCCGGCCACCCGGGCGGTGCCCGACGGGTTTGCCGTAACCTCCTCGGCCGAGGCGCGCAGCGCCGGAACCACCAGGAACAGGTTGATCGCCAGCGCGAGCGCGTAGAGCACGATCGAGAGCCAGATCCAGGTCGAGGCGAAGGAAGCCCGGTCGCTCATGCCCAGGGCGCCGAACCCGAATAGCGCCACGACCAACGACAGCAGCGTGAAGATGTTCACCGACTTCGCCAGCACCGTGATCTGTCCGGCCTCCCGCGCGCGCAGGGCACGCAGCCCCGTCATCGGCAGGATGGCCATCGGTCCGATGATGAAGACGGCGGCAACGATGTGCAGAATCTCAATCAAAGTGTCCATGTGCTCACCCTAGAACGGATGCGCCGCCACGGCGCCCTCCGCCCCGCCCAACTGCTCCCCTGCGGACAATTGCACCCGGCGCACCGGGTGCAGATGTCCGGAGCGGCAACAGTTGCGCGGGCGCCGGGCGGCAGAGGCGACCGGGCGGAGTCAGTCCGTGAGCCGCCGCAGGATCTCCAGCACCACCACGGCGGAGCGGTCGGCCGCGTCGTCGACGTGGGTGAGGAAGTCGGAGCCGGCCACGGGCCCGCACAGGTCGGAGATGCCCCGCACGGCCAGGAACGGCACCCCGTGCACGTGGGCGGTCTGGGCGATCGCGACGGATTCCATGTCGGTGGCCAGCACCCCGGGGAACTCGATGCGAATGCGCTCCACGATGTCGCCGCCGACGAAGGTGTCGCTGGAGACCATGGTCCCCCGGTGCACCACGACGGCCGACCCGTCGGGCATCTGCACCGGGGATTCGGCCGCGGTGAGTGCGGCCGCCGTGCCAGGGTAGCTGGCGGGCATGCCGGGCACCTGGCCGAGCAGGTAGCCGAAGGCCCGGGCATCCGCCCCGCTGTTGAGGTAGTCGCTGCCGATGACGACCTCGCCTACCCGCACGTGCACGGCCACCCCGCCGGCCGAGCCCGCGCTGATCACGAGCGGCGCGGCGGCCGGTGCCGTGGCGCGTGCGAAGAGGATCGCCGCGGTCGCCGCGCCGGCCGCGTTGACCAGGCCGATGCCGCTCTGCACCAGGAGCACCTCGCGGCCGGCCAGCGTGAGGCTGTGCTGGCGGGCGTTGCCGATGGTCAGGGGGTCGGCTGCGGCCGAGGCGGCGGCGAGGAACGGGGCCGCCTCCTCCTCCATGGCCACCAGGATGATCGCGTCGATGCTCATGCGGTGACGGTGGGCCAGTCCGCGCGGGCGGCGAGGAATACCGTCACCGCATCCTGCGCCGCGGTGAGCGAGTGGTTCGCGCCCCACCCGCACTGCACCTCGTTCGCGGCGGGTACCTCGGTGGCGCCGAGGATGTCGGTCATGGTGGCCTCGATGAGCTCGAGTACCTCGGCGTACTCCGGCTGCCCCTGCAGAATCAGGTAGAAACCGGTCTGGCAGCCCATCGGCGAGAAGTCGATGACCCGCGCCGAGTGGTTGCGGGAGTGCTCGGCGAAGAGGTGCTCGATCGAGTGCACCGCCTTCATGTCCAGGTGGGCGACGTTGGGCTGGGTGAAGCGCACGTCGTACTTCACGATGGTGTCGCCCTGCGGCAGGACCTTGGTGTCGGCCAGGCGCACGTAGGGCGCGGCGACGGTGCGGTGGTCGAGGTTGAACGACTCGACGTTCATACGAGGCTGGTTCACTGGTGCTCCCTGAAAACTGTGGTGCCGGCCCGTTCGGGATGACCCATCGACAGTAACAGGCAAGCCGTGAACGGGCCGCGAGAGTGTCACCACACGACGGATGCCGTCAGCCATGTGCGGGATACTTGCCGGATGCAGACACGGGGGTTCGTTCGAGGGTGGGCCGGAGCGGGGGTCCTGCTGCTGGCACTGGGTTTGGCGGGGTGCACCGGGTTTCCGCGCCCGCCTGCGGAGGTCACGGCGGTGGTTGACGACGCCGCAGCGACGATCCGGAGCACGCCGGGAGTGGCTTCGGTCACGACGGATATCAGGGTGCGTGACTATAAGGACGGCGGGCCGTTGTCCGAGGTGGCTGCGTGGTCTGCCCTCCTCACTGTGCAAGCCGATGCGTCGGGCCTGGACCCGCGTTCCCTCGCCGCATCCGTGGCCGCCGACGGTCAGGACGGCTATGTCTCACTGACCACCGTCCTGCAGATTCCCGGCGAGCCGGGCACCGCGGACGTGCACCTGCAGTTCTCACCCCTTCCGAACGGCGTCCTCACGAGCGTTGAACCCGAGGAGATGGCCGACGCCGCCCTGGCGCTGCGCGACCTGCCCGGCATCAGCTCCGTATCGGTGTCGCAGCACGGGGACCCGGTGTCCGTCACCGTGGAATCGCCCGCGCTCTGGACCGATCTGACGCCGACGATCCGCGCCATCCCCGGCTTCGGCAGCGGTGCCCTGTCCGCCGTCACCCTGGTCACCCAGCACGACACCGGCGAATCATCGACGCTGACGTTCGACCCCCGGTCGCCGGCCGCCGAGCTGGTCCCCGTACTCAGCGAGCTCGCCGCAGCCACGGGAGTGACATCGGTGGCGTTCGACGGCGTCGACACGAGGAGGGAATTCTCCGCCTGGCGGCCGTCCCTCCGGGTCGCTGTCGACACCCGGAGTGCCCGTGGCCTTGTCGCGGCACGACTCACGGGGCTGAACGAGTCTGACGTGCCGTCAAACGGCCTGCCGCGAGCTTCCTTCACTGCCTCGACCGGCGGTGCCGACGCCTCCCAGGACCTCCGCGGCTATCTCGGGCTTCCCCTCGGCTCGGCCGAGCCCGACGACCGGATGACCGGACTCCCCGGCGCCGTTCCCCCGGCCGCCGTTGACCCGGCCGCCGCAGCAGCCCGGCTCGAGCTCGACCGGGCGCTCGTGACTGCCCTGCTGGATGCCGCCGGTGACGCCGCGGGAATCCGCGGCCCGACATCCGTGACCACCGAGACCTGCGAGGCCGGCGAAGACCAACAGGTGCAAGGCACGGTCGTCATCCCGATCTTCGAGATCGCCGACAGCGCGGACGAGGCCTTCGACGCGATCACGACCGAGTGGGAGGTCGAGGGCTACATCCGGTCGGACCGCGCCATGGGCCGGGACTTCTGGTCGGTGCCGGATGGCAGCCTGGACACCCTGTCGATCCGCGGAACCGCCGAGGGGATCTCGATCATGGTCACCGCACCATGTCTTCTCCTATAGTTGATGGCATGAATTCCGACCAGACGAACGACCAGAACACCCCGGACGGCTCCACAAACATCAGCGAGGCGGAGAAGGCCAGGCTCGACGCGCTGCCCGACGGTTCGCAGACCGACGGCGACTCCGAAACCGAAGAAGACGTCGCGTCGGGCAGTCCCGAGCAGTAGTCACCCACTCCTCCGGGCCGCCTCGACTCGACGTCTCAGACCGAGTCGCTTAGGGAACGATCTTGCCGGCGGCCCGGAAGAGCTCGTACCACTCGGCCCGGCTCAGCCGCAGGTCGGAGCCCTGCGCGGCGCCCGAGACCCGCTCGGGGCTGGTGGTGCCGAGCACCACCTGCATCTGGGCGGGGTGCCGGGTGATCCACGCCGTGGCGATGGCGATCGGCGGCACTGCATAGGCGGCGGCGAGGCGGTCGATGACCGCGTTGAGCTCCGGGTACTTCTCGTTTCCGAGGAAGACCCCGTTGAAGAAGCCCGCCTGGAACGGCGACCAGGCCTGCACGGTGATGTCGTTCAGCCGGCAGTAGTCCAGGATCCCGCCGCCGTCGAGGGTCACCGACTGCTCCTCGTCGGCCATATTCGCCGACACCCCCTGCGCGATGATCGGCGAGTGGGTGATCGAGAGCTGCAGCTGGTTGGCCACGATCGGCTGGCGCACGTACTTCCGCAGCAGGTCGATCTGGCGCGGGGTGTGGTTGGAGACCCCGAACGCGCGCACCTTGCCGGCGGCTTCGAGCTCGTCGAAGGCTCGGGCGACTTCCTCCGGCTCCACCAGCGCGTCGGGCCGGTGCAGAAGCAGGATGTCGATGTGGTCGGTGTCCAGCGCCGCCAGGGAGCCGTGCACCGACTCGATGATGTGCTCATAGGAGAAGTCGAAATACGGCCCGTTCTCTCCCACGATCCCGGTCTTGGTCTGGATGGTGAGCTCGTCACGCTGGGACGGCGTCAGCTTCATCGCCTCGGCGAACCGGCGCTCACAGCCGTGCAGCTCGTTCCCGTACACGTCGGCGTGGTCGAGGAAATCGATACCGGAGTCCCGAGCTGTGCGTACGAGCTCCCGCACCTCGTCGTCGGTCTTGTCGGCGATGCGCATCAGGCCGAGCAGCACGTTGGGCGCGACGATGTCGGTTCCGGGCATGGTGAATGTCTTCACAAGTGGTCCTTTCGAGACGGTCTCTCCACCGTAAGGAGCCGCAAGACACATGTAAAACAACTAACGCCGATGCCACTGAGAGCTGTGAGCGCTGAATCGCCGACCCGGTCGATCGGCGGGTTGTCGTCCCCGGACATGAGGAAAGGCCCCCGGTTTCCCGGGGGCCTTTCCGTTCGCGCGGATTTTCATCCTTCGTGCACTTCTTACGAGTGTGCGCGAGGGGGGACTTGAACCCCCACATCCTTTCGAATACTGGCACCTGAAGCCAGCGCGTCTGCCAATTCCGCCACTCGCGCGAACTTTGAAATCCTAGCATTCCCGAGGGCTCAAACACCATTCGGCACATTTGTGCGCCCGCAGGCCCGTGCGCAGTGCGCAAACTGGTGTCGCAATACCCCCTATTAGTGGTTCAGCCCGTCTACCCCCGTAGGATGACTTCCCGTGCCCTGACCCGCCCGTTGGGCGAGTTAACACGTGAGGCAAGTAACATGCTGATAGCCAAACGGACCGGATCGGGAGACCTGTGGGCATACTGGATAGCTTTGAGAAAGGTCTTGAGCGCGCCGTAAACGGTGCCTTCGCCAAGACCTTCAAGTCGGGCGTGCAGCCGGTGGAGATCACCTCAGCGCTGCGTCGTGAGCTCGACACCAAAGCCGCCGTCGTGGCCCGCGACCGCATCCTGGCGCCCAACCGCTTCACCGTGCGACTGGCCCAGGCCGATTTCCGCCGCATCACCGATCTGGGCCCGGCTCTGGTCGACGAACTCATCCAGTTGGTGCAACAGCACGCCGCCTCGCAGGGGTATCAGTTCACCGGCGCCGTGACGATCGACTTCGAAAACGACCCGGGACTGAGTGAGGGCATGGTGCAGGTGGATTCCACCAGCGTCAAGGGCACCGTCGCCTGGACCCCGGTTCTTGACATCAACGGCCACCGGCACGCCCTGGTCAAGTCCCGCACTGTGATCGGCCGCGGGTCGGATGCCGACATCACCATCGACGACACCGGTACCTCCCGCCGACACGTCGAGATCATCTGGGACGGCGCCCGCGCCCAGGTGCGCGACCTCGGCTCCACCAATGGCTCTCAGCTGAATGGCGCCCCCGTCAAACAGGCAATCCTCGAACCCGACTCGGTGATCACCATCGGCCGCACCCGCATCGTCTTCCGGGTCGTCGCCCAGGCCGGCTCCGATCCGGCGCCCCGGCGCACCGACGATGCCACCCAGCGGCACGACATGGGCGGATTCTGGGGGCCGAACACATGAATCCCAGTGAACTGACCCTGCTTGTCCTGCGCCTGGCGTTCCTGCTGGTGCTCTGGCTGTTCATCTTCGGCATCGTCTATGCGCTGCGCAGCGACCTGTTCGGCCAACGGGTGCGCAAGCTCTCCACCGACACGCCGGCCGCGGCCGCGGTGCCCTTCGCCACCCCGCCGCCCGCCCCGGTTCCCGCCGGAGCGTTCGCGCAGGCACCCGCCGCTTCCGCGTCGGCCCCCACCGAGCAGCTCTCCCGGCCCAAGCCGGCCCAGCCCGCCGCCGGGCCGGACAAGGCGACCACCCAGACCGCGACCAGCCTGGTGATCACCTCAGGGCCCAAGGCCGGCACCGAGTTCCCGCTCGGCTCCGAGCCCATCACCATCGGCCGGTCCAGCGACTCGAGTCTCGTCATCCGTGACGACTACACCTCCACCCACCACGCGCGCCTGATGCTCTGGCACGACGACTGGATGGTGCAGGACCTCGACTCCACCAACGGCACCTTCCTCGACGGAAAACGCGTGGCGGTGCCCACTTCGGTGCCGCTGAACACCACCGTCAAGATCGGCGCGACCAGCTTCGAGCTTCGGCGGTAGTGCATGGCATCGGTTAGTCACAGCGCCGCCGTGTCCAACGTTGGCAAGATTCGGGCCAACAACCAGGACTCCGGCTACGCCGGGCACACCCTGTTCGTCGTCGCCGACGGTATGGGCGGACACGCGGGCGGCGACGTGGCATCCGCCATCGCCACCAAGCGCATCATGGAGGCCGACAAGGCCTACCACTCGGCGCAGGACGCCGAGTTCGCGCTGCAGGCCGCGCTCATCGCGGCGAACTCCCAGTTGGCCGAAACCGTCTTCGAGCACGCTGAACTCACCGGCATGGGCACCACCGTGAGCGCCCTCGTGGTGCTCGACGACCAGGTCGCGATCGCGCACATCGGCGACTCCCGCATCTACCTGTTCCGCGACGGCGAACTGTCCCAGATCACCACCGACCACACCTTCGTGCAGCGCCTGGTCGACAGCGGCCGCATCACCGAGGCCGAGGCCATGGTGCACCCGCGCCGCTCGGTCCTGATGCGGGTGCTCGGCGACGTCGAGTCCTCCCCGGAGATCGACACGTCGATCCTGGCCACCCGCGCGGGCGACCGCTGGCTGATCTGCTCAGACGGGCTGAGCGGAGTGGTGTCCAACACCGGCATCGGAAACGCCCTCACGAGCCCGCTGGATGCCCAGGCCGTCGCCGACCGCCTCGTCAAGGAGAGCCTGGACGGCGGCGCCCCCGACAACGTCACGATCGTGGTCGTCGACATCAGCGACGGCGGTGAACGCCAGGGCGACCCCGTCGTGGTTGGCTCCGCCTCCGCCCCGCTCGCTTTCGGGGAAGAGCCGGTACGCACCCGCGCCCCGCGCATCCCGTCACTGCGACTGCACCCGGTGCGCGAGACCCACTTCGAGCCCGACTCGCAGGACTACCTCTCCGAGCTCATCGAGGAAGACGCCCGCCGGGCGCTCCGCCGCAAGGTCACCTGGCTGGCTGGCATCGTGCTGCTCATCGTGGCCATCGCCGGCGCCGCCCTGCTCGGCTACCAGTGGACGCAGAGCCGCTACTACGTGGGCGTTGAGGGCAGCACCGTCGCCATCTACCAGGGCATCCAGCAGGATCTGGGCCCCCTCAAGCTCTCCAGCGTCTTCGAAGACACCGACCTGGAGCTGAACCAGCTGCGCGTGTACGACCGCCAGCAGGTGGAGCGCACCATCAGCGCGTCGTCCCTGGAGGACGCCCAACTCATCGTGGAACGGTTGAGCAATGCCCCGGCAGAGTAACCCGGCCACGGATGCCCGCGAGTCGGCACCGCAGACCGGCAAGATCCGGCGCCTGCACCTGCCGCAGAAGCTGCGCAACCTCGAACTGTTCCTGCTGATCATCGCCTGCGGCATCAACCTCGGCGCCGTCGTGCTCGTGCAGTTGGGCGCGCTCGGCCAGATCGACACCACCCTGGTGCTGCTCGGCGCCAGCCTGTCCGGCCTGGTCTTCGCCCTGCACATCATGCTGCGCTTCGTGGCCCGCGAAGCCGACCCGTTCATCCTGCCGATCGCCACTCTGCTCAACGGCATCGGCATCGCCATGATCTACCGCATCGATATCGCCAACAACGAGGCCGGCTGGGCCAGTGCCGCCGTGCGGCAGACCGTGTGGAGCGGCTTGGCCATCGCCTGCGCGATCACCGTGATCCTGGTGATCCGCAACCACCGGGTGCTGTTCCGGTACACCTATGTGGCCGGTTTCGTCGGTGTGGCCCTGCTGCTGCTGCCCCTGGTCCCCGGCCTCGGCCGCGAGGTCAGCGGCGCCCGGGTGTGGATCGGTTTCGGCGACTTCGCCACCTTCCAGCCCGGCGAGATCGCGAAGATCGCCCTGGCCGTGTTCTTCGCCGGATACCTCGTGCGCAACCGCGACAGCCTCTCCATGGTGGGCAAGAAGTTCCTCGGGCTGCGGTTCCCGCGCCTGCGCGACCTGGGCCCGATCCTCGTAGTCTGGGCCCTGTCGATGTCGGTCATCATCTTCCAGCGCGACCTCGGCACCGCGCTGCTCTACTTCGGCCTCTTCCTGGTGATGCTCTACCTCGCCACCGGACGGCTCAGCTGGGTGCTGCTGGGCATGTCGCTGTTCCTCGGCGGCGCCGTCATCGCCAGCCAGACCCTCGACTACGTCAACGGCCGGTTCACCAACTGGCTGGATGCGCTCAACCCGGCCGTCTACGACGCCGACGGCGGCAGCTACCAGCTGGTGCAGGGACTGTTCGGCCTTGCCAAGGGCGGGCTGATCGGCACGGGTCTCGGCCAGGGGCGCCCCGAACTGACCCCGGTCCCGCAGAGCGACTACATCATCGCCAGCCTCGGCGAGGAGCTCGGCCTGGCCGGCATCTTCGCCATCCTGGCCCTCTACCTGCTCCTGGTCGCCCGTGGCTTCCGCATCGGCTTCGCCGGTCAGGACGACTTCGGCAAGCTCCTCGGTGTCGGTCTCTCCTTCGTCATCGCGCTGCAGTGCTTCATCGTGATCGGCGGTGTCACCCGCGTCATCCCGCTGACCGGCCTCACCACCCCCTTCCTGGCCGCCGGTGGCTCCTCCCTTGTCGCCAACTGGATCATCGTCGCCCTCCTGCTGCGATTGAGTGACACAGTGCGCAACCAACCTCGGCTGGTGGTCTGAATGAATCGTGAACTCAAGCGCGTGAGCATCGTCGTGATGCTCATGTTCGCCGCCCTGCTGACCTCCACGTCCATCGTGCAGGTCTTCCAGTCGGACAACCTGTCGGCCGACGACCGCAACACCCGCACCCTGCTGGACAGCTACTCGGTCGAGCGCGGCGCCATCCTCGCCGGCGGCGAGCCCATCGCCCAGTCACTGCCTGTCGACGACAACTACAAGTTCCAGCGCACCTACAGCAACGGCCTGCTCTACGCACCGATCACCGGCTTCATCCCGGTCAACGGCGCCCCTACCGGGCTCGAGCAGGCGCTCAACGGCGAACTCAGCGGCACCTCCAACTCGCAGTTCTTCGACCAGATCTCCAGCCTCGTCACCGGTCAGGACCCCAAGGGCGCCGCCGTGGAGACCACCGTCGACCCGGTCGCGCAGCAGGCTGCCTGGGATGCGCTCGGGGACCTCCAGGGGTCCGTGGTCGTCACCGAGCCCAAGACCGGCCGGGTGTTGGCCATGGTTTCCAAGCCCAGCTACGACCCGAACACCCTCGCCGTTCACGACAGCGCAGCGGTGAACGACACCTACGACTCCCTGGTCAACGCCCCCGGCGACCCGCTGATCAACCGCGCCATCAACTCGCTCAACCCGCCCGGGTCGGTCTTCAAGCTCGTCGTGGTGGCCGCAGCTCTCGAATCGGGCCAGTACACCCCCGACAGCACCTTCCCCAACCCGCCCACGTTCACCCTGCCGAGCTCGAGCTCGGTGGTCATCAACTCCGGCGGCGGCACCTGCGGTTCCGGCGACACCGTCACCATCGCCACCGCACTGCGGCTCTCCTGCAACATCCCGATGGCCGAGCTGGGCCTGCAGCTGGGCGACGACGCCATCCGTGCGATGGCCGAGAAGTTCGGCTTCAACTCGGAATTCAGCATCCCGCTGTCGGTCACGGCCAGCACGTACCCCGACGATCCCGACGACGCGCAGACCGCCCTGTCGGCATTCGGCCAGACCAGCGTTCGGGCGACCCCGCTGCAGATGGCCCTGGTCTCGGCCACCATCGCCAACGGAGGGATCGAAATGAAACCCAACCTCGTCGACCAGATTCTGGCGCCAGACCTCAGCCCCCTGCAGACGTTCCAACCCGTCGCGGCGGACCGTGTGATCAGCGCCGCGACCGCGGCCACGATGACGCAGATGATGGTCAACGGGGTCCAGGACGGGGCCGCGAGCAATGCAAGAATAGACGGAGTCGACGTGGCGGGAAAAACGGGGACTGCGGAGAACGGCGCTGATGATCCATACACCCTGTGGTTCACCGGATTCGCCCCCGCGGCAGACCCGCAATACGCGATCACCGTTCTCATCGAAGATGGCGGGGGACTCGGTCAGACGGGGTACGGCAACTTGCTTGCCGCACCGATAGCGAAACAGGTACTAGAGGCGGTGCTGAATAAATGAGACCCACAGCAGGGCTCACCTTCGGGGGACGATACGAACTGCAGTCGCGCATCGCCATCGGCGGTATGGGCGAGGTTTGGCAGTCCGTCGACCTGGTGATCGGGCGCACCGTCGCAATCAAGATCCTCAAGGACGAATACCTCGGCGACCCCGGTTTCCTCGAGCGCTTCCGCGCTGAGGCCCGGCACGCCGCGCTCGTCAACCACGAAGGCATCGCCAACGTGTTCGACTACGGCGAAGAAGACGGCAGCGCCTTCCTCGTCATGGAGCTGGTGCCAGGAGAGGCGCTGTCCACGATCCTCGAACGCGAGCACACCCTGCCCGCCGACAAGGTCCTCGACATCGTGGCCCAGACCGCCGCCGCGCTGCATGCCGCGCACGCCGCAGGTCTCGTGCACCGGGACATCAAGCCGGGCAACCTACTGATCACGCCCGAAGGCCGCGTCAAGATCACCGACTTCGGCATCGCCCGCATCGCCGACCAGGTTCCGCTCACCGCAACCGGCCAGGTGATGGGCACGGTGCAGTACCTCTCGCCGGAACAGGCCAGCGGACGCTCCGCCTCACCCACCACCGACATCTACTCCCTGGGCATCGTCGCCTACGAGAGCCTCGCCGGCCGTCGCCCGTTCACGGGCGAGTCGCAGGTGGCCATCGCCATGGCGCAGATCAACGAGCAGCCGCCGGACCTCCCCGACACCATCTCGGAGCCGGTCCGCAACCTGGTGATCTCCTGCCTGGCCAAGAACCCGGCCGACCGTCCCGCCTCCGCTGCACACCTCGCGCGTGCCGCCATCGCCCTGCGCCGCGGCGATGTCGCGGCCGCGGCGGCATCCGTACCCGCCGTTATGTCGGGCATCACGCCCACGGCCGCCACCATGCTCATGCCCGGTGCCGGCAACGACCAGACCACCCAGCTGATGCCGGCCTCCGGCGGACCGGTGCAACCGGGCACGCGCGCCGAAGCGGCCGCGGCCGCGGCGGCCAACGATCCCCAGAAAAAGAAGAAGAAGCGCAGCCCCTGGACCTGGCCGCTCGTCGCGCTCATCTCCATCCTGGGCCTGGTTCTCATCGGCACCCTGGTGACCCTGTTCAACACCACGGCCGCCGAAACGCCCGCCCCGGCACCCACCGTGACGTCGAGCACCCCGCCGGCGCCCAAGCCGACCCCCACGTCCACCCCCACCCCGTCAGCCACCACGGTGCAGGTTACCCAGGCGGACTTCCTGGGCAAGACCAGCTCCGAGGCCCGGGACATGCTCAGCGAGATGGGCCTCAGCGCCAACGTGGTGCCCGACAAGCCCGCCACCACGGCGGAGCAGGTCGACACCGTCTACGGCATCAACCCCACCGGCAAGGTCACGCTCGGCACCACCATCACGGTGAGTGTGTACGGCGACGTGGCCACCCCGTCGGCTCCGTCCGGCACGCCGACCGCCACCCCCTCCACGGTGGCCCCGGGCGGCACCGTGACGGTCACCTGGCCCGCCCAGTCCTGCCCAACGGGCCAGGAGCTCTCCGGCTATGAACTGCTCGCCGAGGGTGCGACGTCACCGAGCCCGACCGGCGCGGACACCACCACCGCAACGGTCACGGCCGGCGCGAACAACTTCACGGTGAAGTTCCGGTACTTCTGCGGCCAGGTCGAGTCCGACTACTCCGCGGCGACTTCCGTCACCGTGACCGCACCCGCCACCACGCCACCGACCACGGCACCCACCGCACCCGTCGGCTAGGGGTGTCACCCGTCGCGCGTCCCGGGGGCCGCGCGACGGATCTTGACTAAAATGACCAACAGTGTCGCGAGCAGGGAGTTTTGCATTGACTGATGAGGGCCGTCTGCTAGCAGGTCGCTACCGCGTCGGCGCGTCGATCGGCCGAGGCGGAATGTCCGATGTCCACATCGGCACCGACTCCAGACTCGGCCGCACCGTGGCCATCAAGCTGCTCAAGTCCTCGCTCGCCGTCGACCCGGCCTTCCGCACCCGGTTCCGGCAGGAAGCCCAGGCAGCCGCCCGCATGGCGCACCCCACGATCGTGCGGGTGTTCGACGCCGGTGAAGAGACCATCACCGAAGACGACGGCACCGAAGCCCAGATCCCCTTCATCATCATGGAGTTCGTCGACGGGCGCCTGCTCAAGGACATCATCAAGGAAGGTCCGATCGACTCGGTCGAGGCCGTCCGCATCATCGACGGGGTGCTGACCGCCCTCGAGTACTCGCACCGCGCCGGCGTCGTGCACCGCGACATCAAGCCGGGCAACATCATGATCACCAAGGCCGGTCAGGTCAAGGTCATGGACTTCGGCATCGCCCGAGCGATCTCAGACTCAGCCACCACGGTCGCGCAGACTACCGCGATCCTCGGCACCGCCTCCTATTTCTCGCCCGAGCAGGCCAAGGGTGAGTCGGTGGATGCCCGTACCGACCTGTACTCCAGCGGCGTCGTACTCTTCGAAATGCTCACCGGACGCCCGCCGTTCCGGGGCGACACCCCGGTGGCCGTGGCGTACCAGCACGTCAGCGAAGCCCCGGTGAAGCCCAGCTCGGTCAACCCCAAGGTCTCCCCGGCCCTGGACATCGTGGTGCTGCACGCCCTGGCGAAGGACCGGTTCGACCGGTACCAGAGCGCGGTCGAGTTCCGCAACGACGTCGAGACCGCCGGCGCCGGGCACATCCCGGTGCACCGCCCGGTCGACGACGTCGCGGCCGGTCTGTTCGGTGCACCGCCCGAGGTGGAATCCACCTCCGAGCTCGCCCTCAAGCAGCTCGCCGAGGACCAGACCATGGCCCGCACCCAGCGGCGCCCACCGGTGATCTGGATCTGGGCCGGCATCGTCAGCGTCGTCGTCATCGTGATCGCGGTAATGTTCTGGGCCCTGAGTCTGACCCCCAACAACGAACTGCCCGACTCCTCCCGCCGAGTTCCGGTTCTGGTGGGCTTCAGCTATACCGACGCCCAGGATGCGCTTCTCGAGCTGGACCTCGCCGCGACCATGGCGGAGGAGAGCAGCGACACCGTCGCCAAGGATGAGGTCATCCGCACCGATCCGCCGTCGGGCACCATCGCCCAGCCTGCCACGGTGATCAAGGTGTACGTGTCCACCGGCAAGGAACTCGTCGAGATGCCGGACACCACCAAGCAGCCCTTCTCGGCTGCCGAACCGTTCCTGGTCGACCGCGGCTTCGTGTCCGGTTCGGTGACGACGGAGAACTCCGCGGATGTGCCGGAGGGCGTGGTCATCGCCACCAGCCCGGAGCCGCGCGAGATGACACCGGTGGGAACCACCGTGGACTTCACGGTCTCCACCGGACAGGTCACCGTGCCCGATGTGCTCGGGCAGGCGCTCACTGCCGCGAACTCCCTGCTGCAGGCCTCAGACCTGCAGCTGGTGCCCAAGCTGAAGCCCGACTACGCCTGCGACATCGTCGCCGGGTCGCCGATCACCAAACAGTCACTGCCGCCGGGCGACGCGCCCCAGGAGTCCGAGATCACGCTCACCTACTGCGCCGGCTGACGCCGCCTCGTCGCCCGCCCCGCCTCGTGGGTCGAGCCCGCGTCGTCGGTCGAGCCCGCGTCGTCGGTCGAGCCCGCGTCGTCGGTCGAGCCCGCGTCGTTGGTCGAGCTTGTCGAGACCTGGTAACCATGCCTCCAGGTCTCCTAAGGAAGTGCGCTTCCGCCGACCACCCGGGCGCGAAGCGCCCCCACAGCTCGACAGGCTCGACCACCGGGCGCCACGGCGCCCGGACTACCCGCGTCAGCCGAGCTTGAGCATGGGCGTGAGGTGCTTTGCGGTCTCGCGAGCCTCCGGCAGCCCGGCCAGGGCCAGCCAGTTGCCCACCATCAGGTAACCGCCCTCGGTCAGAACCGACTCCGGGTGGAACTGCACCCCGAGGATTGGCGCCGAGACGTGCCGCAGGCCCATGATGACTCCGCCCTGAGTGCGGGAGGTCACCACGAGGTCGCTGGGCACCGTGCCGTTCACGACGGCCAACGAGTGGTACCGGGTGGCCGTGAACGGCTGCGGCACCCCCTCGTAGAGCTCGCTGCCGTCGTGGCTGATCTGCGAAGTCTTGCCGTGCATGAGTTCCTCGGCATTGGTCACAGTGGCACCGAACGCCTCGGCGATGGCCTGGTGGCCCAGGCAGACCCCGAACAGCGGCAGGTTGGTGGCCACAGCGGCCTCCACAGCGGCGATCGAGATGCCGGCGTCTGAAGGCTTGCCCGGCCCGGGCGAGACAAGCACCCCGTCGAACTCCGCGATGCGCTCCGCGACCTCGCTGGCGGCGAACGCGTCGTTCCGCACCACCTCGGTCTCAGCGCCGAGCTCGCGCAGGTAGCCGTTGAGCGTATAGACGAAGCTGTCGTAGTTGTCGATCACGAGAATGCGGGTCATGGGGCGCCCACCGTCACTTCCTGGTTGTCAACGAACGTGTTCACCCAGGGGTACACCCAGGTGGCGAGGCTGTAAAGCACGGCGCCGACGAGCACCAGCACGAGCAGGATGCGCACCCACACCGGTCCGGGCAGGATCCGCCAGAAGGCTGCATACATGGGTTGGTCCTCGATCTTCGTGTTGCTGGATGGGTGGGGCGGCCGGCAGGTCAGGCCGCGGGGATCATGGCCGCCAGCTCGGCGGGCGGACCGGCCGAGATCGGTTGCCAGGATTCGAATACACCGTAGGCGATGATCCGCTCGGCTGTCGAGAAGAGCGGGTTGCACGTGGTGAGGGTGATCAGCCGGTCGACCGCGGTGGCCGAGGGGTCGTGCGGCACCGGGGCGATGGCGTCGATCGCGCTCGGCGGCACGTACTCGAAGTCGCGGAACCGGTAGGTGTAGTAGCCGTCGGCGGTCTGCACGTAGATCGCGTCGTTCAGCTGCAGCTCGTTGATGACGTGCATCCCGCCGCCGTTCGCGCTGCGATGCGACGCGATGGCGAAGTTGCCCACCTCGCCGGGCATCTGGGTGCCCGGGTAGTGCCCGATGCCCAGGTCCGGGCTGTTGAGCACATCCGTTCCGGTGCCCTGTGCGACGGTGCGTTGGTAGGTCGCGCCGAAGCGCGGCACGTAGAGCACCGCGAACGCGGTGGCGTTGTCGGGCGCGGCGGCCACCACAGGGTCGCCGTAGCCCTCCTCGGTCACGGGCGCCGGCTTCGGGTCCGGCCCAGCGTTCTCGATCCAGCCCTTGCTGATCGACTCGGCGGCACGGGACTGGGACGCCGCCATGACGGCGTCGTTCCACCAGAGCTGCCAGGCGAGGAAGAGCAGCACGAGCACCCCGCCGGTGATGAGCACTTCGCCGAGCACACCGATCACACTCACGCGTCGGCGGGCCGGCGTTGATGCGGCGCGCTGGGCTCGCCGCCCGCGTTGGGCCGGTACTGCGGACGGGGCAGGCTCGGTCATGCAGTCGATTCTAATCGGCCCTGAATGCGCATCTGCCGTACTCCGGCAGGCCCGCGCAGGCGGGGACGCTAGAATCTCAGGCATGGCACGCACAAATCCCCGCACCAAGCCCGCCCGCCCCGAGGCCCGCTCGGGCGAGGACGCCCCCAACGCCGTCTGGTTCAAGCCGGTGATGTTCGGATTCATGCTGATCGGGCTCGCCTGGATCATCGTTTTCTACGTCAGCCAGGGCGCATTCCCGGTTGCGTCGTTGGGTTCGTGGAACATCCTGGTCGGATTCGGGATCGCGTTCATCGGCTTCCTGATGACCACCCGCTGGCGCTGACGCACCCATAATTCACGGACTGTTCCGCCTGCGATAACCACCCGTTCGGGTAGTCAATTACAGCCGTGTAATTATCCCCAGTGTGGAAACTCCTGTGGATAACTTTCCCACCGGGTGTGGATAAGTCCTGTGGAAAGTCGCCAAACGCCCGGACACACCCGAAGTCCGCCGGTCATTGCCCGTCGCGGCCGACCGTGGCCGGGCTCAGACGAAGAACTTGCTGAGGCTCAGCGCCACCAGCAGCAGGCCGAAGGCGCCGAGCAGCACGAACTGCAGCGTGCGCTTGCTGCGCTGGCGGGTCTGTACGAAGATCAGGCCGATGACGGCGCCGCCGATAAGGCCGCCCACGTGTGCCTGCCAGGCCACGTTGAGTCCGGGCAGGAACCCGATCACCAGGTTGATGCCCACCAGGACGAGAAGTTGGGTGGCGTTGCCGCCGAGCTTCCGCTGGATCACCAGGAACGCGCCCATGAGACCGAAGATGGCTCCGGATGCGCCGACGACGGCGACCCGCGGGTCCGCCAGGAACAGAACGCCGAGAGACCCGGCGAGCCCACTCATCAGGTAGAGGGTGAGGAACCGGCTGCGGCCGAGCATCCGCTCGAGGATCTGACCGAAGATCCACAGTGTGTACATGTTCAGCAGCACATGGAAGATGAACCCGGTGGAGTGCACGAAGACGCTGGTCAGCATGCGCCATGGTTCGAAGGCGCCGGGGTAGGAATACACGCCGGCGTACAGCAGCCGGTCGGTCACGCCCAGTCCGGGGATGAGCTGGAGCACGAAGATCACCAGGGTCAGCGCGATGATCGAGTACGTGACCACGGGTTCGCCGGGGGCGGTCATGCGGCCCAGTCGGGTGCGGGCGGCGGACTTGGTGCGCGGCGCGCTCTGGCGCTGCTCGCGCATGCACTCGGGGCAGATGACGCCGACCGCGGCCTGGGTCTGGCATTCGGGGCAGATCGTGCGCCCGCACCGCTGACAGAGGATGAAACTCTGCCTGCCCGGATGCCGGTAACAGAAGTTGGCGGCGGTTCCGGGCAGGCTGGTCATAGCTGGAGGTCCTAGACCTGCTCGACGGTGATGCTCTCGATGACGACATCGGTGAGCGGACGGTCGCGACCGTCGGTGGGCACCACGGCGAGCTGGTCGACGATCGCACGGGACGCCTCGTCTTCGACGGCGCCGAAGATGCTGTGCTTGCCCTGCAGCCAGGTGGTCGGCACGACGGTGATGAAGAACTGCGACCCGTTGGTGCCGCGGCCACCCTGGATGCCGGCGTTCGCCATGGCGAGGACGTACGGCTGGGTGAAGTCCAGCTCGGGGCTGATCTCATCGTCGAACTGGAAGCCGGGTCCGCCGGTGCCCTGGCCCAGCGGGTCGCCGGCCTGGATCATGAAGTCCTTGATGATGCGGTGGAAGACGGTGCCGTTGTACAGCGGGTCGTTGGAGGTCTTGCCCGTGGCCGGGTGCTTCCACTCGATTTCGCCGGTTGCGAGACCGACGAAGTTCTTGACGGTCTTCGGGGCGTGGTTACCGAAGAGGTTGACCTTGATCGGTCCGAGGGTTGTATTGAGCGTTGCGACGGCAGTGTGCTTAGACATAGGCATAATTCTTGCACAGCAGCATTGAGCGAATCCGACTGGGTGCTAGGCACCCAGAGCGCTCACAGGCTATTCAGTGGCAAGATGGTCACTAATCACCACAAGAATCGATGGAGGGTCCAGATGAGCCTGTCACGCAAGCGCCGAAAGGAACTCACGCGTCTGCGCAAGAGCGCGGACGAACTGTGGAGTCACCAGCAGGAAGTTCTCGACCGCGCAAACGAGATTGCACGCGAAGCCGGCCGCCAGGCTGGTGTGCTCACTCGTGAAGAAGTAGTCCCGCGCGTTCGCCAGGGATACGAGCACTACCTGCTCCCCGGCGTGCACGCCACCCAGGATTTAGCCGGTGGCGTACGCCACCAGGTCGTTGACAAGGTTCTGCCGGGCATCGGCACTGCCTTGGGCGCAGTCATGTCGGTCGGCGACATCGCCAAGGAGGCCCGCTCCGCCACGCTGGACCGGATTCGTTTCCAGAAGCCGGTCGTCGTTCAGAAGCAGGGCCCGGGCGCCGGCACGTACATCGCCATCGGCGTGGGCATCGCTGCCGCAGCCGGTGTCGCGTACGCCATCTGGCAGACGTTCCGCGCCGACGACGAGCTGTGGGTCTCCGAAGACGAGTCGCTCCTGGACTCGCCGATCGAGAAGTCCACGGACGTCTAGTTCGCTCGTTTCGCACACAAGACCCTCGTCTCTGACGGGGGTCTTGTTGCGTGTGGGGCTCGATGTCATCGGCGTCGAGGCTGCAGAGCTCAGGCCGCCGACCTCACGAGACGACGGGCCCGTCCATGTTCCATCCCGTGCCACCGGCACGCACGGTACGCACCGCGGATGCCCATGCTTCGGCTTCCAGGAGAATCAGCTGTGACCTGAGATCGCCCGGCGCCCGTGGGGGCCGCCAGGTGTCTGCGGCAGGCAGGGGCGCACGCGTGGCTTCAGAGGTCTGGTGAGCCTGAAGGGCATTCATTCGACTCGCGTACGGTTCCGTCACGAACATCGCTGGGTAGAAGTCATCCTGCGCGTTCGCGTTGAGTACCTGGATAACCCGAACCGCACGAATCTGTCTGGTCTCTTCGATCGTCATCGGCCAGCACTCGAGACGCTCGAGATCATTCATCAACGCAGCGTCGTCCGGATACTTTCGGACGCGAGCGGGTTTCTGGGCCGGCGCCGTACCGTAACGCACGGTCCAGGTCGTACCGGTCCTGGTGATCCGGGTGGGCTTCTTCCATGGCGTCTGCACCGGGATGAGCATGTGCGGGCGCTGCCGGGTTTCTTCATCGATCGGGGCCGGTACTCCGCCATAAAGGATCGGAGCCGTGGGCGGCCAGAACCACTCCAGAGGTTCCTGGTCGCTGACGTGCGGATTCGTCACGGCCCACCCGCGTGTCCACAACCTGGACGCACCATGTTAGCGGCCATGACAAACTGCCCATAGGCGGCCACGGAAGTGCCCACTGACGGCCAGTAGAACTGCCCGCTGGTGGCCATGAGATCTGCCCACTTCTATTTCTGAACCCCCGCCCGGTTACACGGCGGGAGCCCCTTCCTGGGTTTTGATGACGGTGTCTAGTCGCATCAAAGTCGCCCAGGAAGAGGCCCTGAATGAAGTTTGACGGAGAAATCATGGAAATACTCGCTGCCTACGACCTGACCGGGTCGTTGCGCGCCACAGCCGAGATCACCGGCTGCTCGCACCACACCGTTGCCCGGCACGTCGCGGCCCGCGACGCGGGCCGGCCGATCGCCGAGCCCGCGTTCCGGGGCCGGGTCACGGACCCGTTTATGCCCAAGATCGAGGAGTGGGTTGAGAAGTCCCAGGGCAAGATCCGCGCCGACAAAGCCCACGAGAAGCTCGGCGCACTGGGCTATGACGGGTCGGAGCGCTCGACTCGGCGGGCGGTCGCGCAGGTCCGCGCCGCGTTCCGGCTGGGCCAGGTGCGAGTGCACCGGCCCTGGATCACCGAGCCGGGCATGTGGTTGCAGTATGACTTCGGCGACGGCCCCGTCATCGACGGCAAGAAGACCGTGTTGTTCGTCGCCTGGCTGGCCTGGGCCAGGTTCCGCATCGTGATCGCGCTGCGCGATCGGACGGCGCCAAGCGTGTTCGCCGCGTTGGATCGCTCGTTCCGGCTTCTCGGCGGAGCCCCAACTTACGTCCTGACCGACAACGAGAAGACCGTCACCGTCTCGCATGTTGCCGGCGTTCCGGTGCGCAACCCGCAGACGGTCGACTTCGCCCGGCACTATGGCGTGACGGTGCTTACCTGCCAGCCCGCAGACCCGGCTTCCAAGGGCGGGGTGGAGTCGTCGGTGAAGCTCGCCAAGGCTGACATCGTGCCCAAAGACACCAACCTGCGCCCGAATACGCCTCGTTCGCCGAGGTTGAAGCGGCCTGCGACGCGTTCATGGCCCTGGTCAACAACCGGGAGCACCGAGCTACCAAGCGCAAGCCCTCGGCGATGCTCGAGGAGGAACGTCCCCGCTTGCACCGGGTCCCCGACACTGCGCACACCGTCGCGCTCGGTCTGACCAGGGCCGTTCCGGAGAACACGCCGATGGTCACGTTCGAGACCGGCCAGTACTCCGTCCCGGCGCACCTGCTCGGCGCCCGCGTGTTCGTTCGCAGCCACGGCGTTGGCGCCGACGAGCAGGTCGTCATCGTCCACGTCGGCACTGACGGACCCGTCGAAGTCGCCCGGCACCACCGGGCCCGGCCCGGCAGCCCACGCCTCGACGACGCCCACTTCCCGGACCACCGGGAGAAGATCCCGGGCGACTACACGATCACCCCGCGCAGCAGCGCGGAAACCGAGTTCCTGGCCATCGGCGCCGGCGCGCACGCCTGGCTACTCGAAGCCGCCGCTGCCGGCACCGCCCGGATGAACGTGAAGATGGCCGAAGCCGTCGCGCTGGCCAAGATCAGCGGCACCACCCGAGTCGACACGGCCCTGGGCCAAGCGGCCACTTACGGTCGTTTCGCGACCGGTGACCTCGCCTCTCTCCTGAACGCTGGCGGCGCCCGACCGCCGGCCCGGACAGCGACGGAGACCAGTTCCCTCGCGCAGGGCACCGCCGGGTGGGCTGCGATCGGGCAGACCGCCGGCGACGAGCTGGAGCAAAGCGCATGAGCGTCACCCAGGCCGCCGCGCCCGCGCTGCCGGCTGAGCTGGAGGCATTGATGCGGCAGTTGAAGATGCCCTACGCCCGCGCCCTGGCCCCCGAGCTCATCGCGACCGCCCGGGTGCAACGATGGGAGCCGACCGAGATCATCAAGGCACTGTTCGTTGAGGAGGTCACCGGCCGGTCCCGGTCAATGCTCGCGACCCGGCGCAAGGCGGCAGGGTTCCCGACGGGGAAGACGTTCGACACCTGGGACGAGTCGGCGTCCTCGATCCCGGTGCCCACCCAGCAGGCCCTGCGCACGTTGGAGTGGATCGGGCGGAAGGAGAACGTCGTCGTTTGCGGGCCGTCCGGGACCGGGAAGACGTTCTTCCTCGAAGCCCTCGGCCAGCAAGTCGTCGAGGCCGGCATGCGAGTCGCGTGGTTCCGCCTCGAAGACCTCGGCGCCCTCGTCAGGGCGCACCGCGCCGACGACTCCGTCGGCCGGGTCGTGGCCCGGATCCTGCGCTCAGACCTGATCGTGATCGACGACATCGGTCTGCTCGAAGTCGGTGCTGACGCCGCCGAGGGCCTCTATCGACTCGTCGATGCCGCCTACGAGAAACGGTCCATCGCGATCTCGTCGAACCTGCACCCCGCGGGCTTTGACGAGCTCATGCCCAAGACCCTCGCCACGGTGACCGTTGACCGGCTCCTGCACCACGCCCACGTCTGCCGAACCTCGGGCGACTCCATCCGCCTCACCCAGGCCCTCGCCGGAAAGGGCGTCACGACGATGAGTTAGATCAAAACCGACCGCTCATGGCCAACGCCACCAACACCCAGGTGGGCAGATCTGTTGGCCATGAGTGGGCAGTTTCCCTGGCCACCAGCGGGCAATTCTGCTGGCCGCCTACGGGCAGTTCTCAATGGCCATTGACAAGCGCTAACGTTAGCCGTCCACGACGATGGGGTTCGAGATGGCTCGGTTGCAATTGCCATTGCCCAATTGGGGATCGTCTGCCGGGCGTGCGACTGCCAGAGCAGTTGGGTCGTCAGTGACAGCCAGGGGAGAGCAACCTAACGGTCATCACGCTCGCCACTCCGTTCGCTCGTGCCCTCTGTCTTGGCCTCAAGTCGATGAAGCAAGTCGTCGTACGCAGCGTCGTTGAGCGGTCGGTTCAGGTTCAGGAACGCGCCGTCCAGAAGTACTAGTGGAAAACTCAGCCCGTTTGCCAGAGTTATCTGCATGGCGCGGGTGAATTCGAAGGTGGTCTCGGAAAGAACTGGTGCCACACTCGAAACGTCGGCCCAGTCCCAAAACAGTAGCAATGTGGCATCGCTCTGGCAGTCCCAGAGCGCCATTCCATCTTCTTCGACGGTGAGTGCCGCATAGTTACAAAATCGCTGTTTTATCTGGGCTCCCGCGAATTCATCCACCTCTGAAAGATGGCCGGCTAACTCGCGAGACTTTCGAACGACAAAAACTTCTGCGCCACTGCTTGTTTGCTCCTCGATGGACTTCAACATCTTGCGTTTGGCAATCAAGTTCCAGCCGTAACCGATGGCTCCAAGGGCCATTGCAAAGGTGAACGCCCCAAGCATCGGACCAATGAAATTGCCAAGTAAGTCAGAGCTCGGAATCAGCAAAGAACGAATAGCGATCGCCGCCGGGAATGCGGCCGCGGCAAGGACTCGTCCCCAACGGAGCCGCTGTCGCGGGAACGCAGCGCTGGGTACTTTCGGGCTTCTCATGCTATCTCCGTGCGCGTCGTCGAACGGTCGTCACGGCGGTCACCACTGATACGAGGCACCCGAGAAGCCTAGCCAGGATTTGTCGAGAGCATTGAATGCCCCTTGGGCCGCCGCAATAGTCCATGCTTCGCGGCCCGCGTAACGCAGGCCAGATGTCACGCCGACTCCGGCGGCGGGGATCGCCAGGGAAATGACACCGAAAGCACACCCAGTGCCGTTTCCGTCTATGCAGTAGATCCCAGTTGCCACTGCGCCAGTAGCGGCTGATCCAATGGCGAGTGTCAGAGAAATGGGAGGGAGGGCCCTCAGTGCAAAGGATGCCCCAGCCCAACCCAACGATGCTCCGTCAAGCCGGTGAGCAGCGTCATCCCACCTCGATTGCGCACCGGTTCGGTAGCTTGACGGGACGCCGTTTCCTTGCGGAACGCTACGAGGAACCTTCAGTTGCCCCCGAGCCGGATTCTTAGGCGATGAGTAGAACGCGTTGTTGCAGGCTGTCGTCCCACAGTCTTGGCGTTGTCCGCTCAGATCCATATTGTTGACTGGGTCAGCGGGGTAGTCGTATGCATTGCTGACACCACCTTCAACAGGGTCAACAGAAAGGAACCGTCCCAAGGCGGATACAAACTGCCGAGCTCCCATTTCAATAGTGGCAACAGTGCCTTGGTGTTCGTAAAGTCGGGCGTTGCTTCCCAGCCAGCCGAAATCGGCGTCTCCAGGAAGATCATTCGGCACGGCGTCATCGCTGGTCGAAGTGCCGGTCGATCCCGCGACGGCTTGGCCAAACGGGTCATATGTGAACTGGCCGGACCTGATCGCAGCTTGGTTTGCGGTGACGACGATGTCGCCGTGGATGTTTGGGTAAGACCAAACCTGATCGCCGGTTGCGGGCATCACCAAAGAGACGCCGCCAGGCAGGTTCAACATCCGCTGCCCTGCTCCGTTGGATGCTTCTCGCACGATGGTGGGAGTGTCTCCCCCACCGGCGTATAGGTAGTAGATCGTGACGGCGGCGCCAGCTGGTGGGGTGGTGGTGCGGGACGCGACGCGACCGGTCGCGTCCCTGATGTAGGAGATCGCAGTGCCGTCGGTTAGTACGGTGCGGCGGTGTCTGTCCGCCACGTCGTAGGACAGAGTTTGGTCCTCGAGCTTGGTCGTGTTTCCGTGGGCGTCGTATGCGATCCCTGTTGCAGGGATACCGTCAGCGACTGGGTTTGCACCCACGACTGGATTCGCGACGGTGGTGGAAAGGAGCCGGTCTGCCTGGTCGTAGCAATATTGTGTGGTCGTGGTGACGGAACTATAGGTATCTGTCGTTGAGGTCCGGTTTCCGTCCATCGCGGCGTAAGGGGCGGCGGCGCAGCCTGCCAGGGAATCAAACGTGTAGTGCAGTGTGTGCCCGGGTATAACGGCGCTGACTAGTCGTCCGGCGCCATCGTACGAGTACGCGGACGCATTCTGTGCGGTTCCGTCTCCGACTACGTTGCGGAGCACTCGGCCGGCCTGTGATCGAGTGACAGAATCTGTGACGGTGTTCTGGCCGGGGAAGGACCAGCTCAGGCCGGTGGTGGCGCCAGCGCTGTTGCGGTTGATGGCGGTGAGGGCTGAACCGTTTCCGGCGTTGCCTGTTCCCGACGGGTAAGAGACGGAGGAGAGCAACCCGTTCGTATAGACCGGGACAGCAAGGACGTTGCTGTTGTCGGACACCTTGTTAACTTGGCCGTCAAGGTTGTAAGCGAACGTTTGATTGTTGGTGGTCCCCGCGGAGGCTGTTTCCGACTTGGTGACTTGCTGAATTCGGTTGTAGGTAGCTGTTGTCACGGTGTCCCAGACGTCGCGGTAGCTCACGACCTGACCGAGCAGGTTAATGGTCGTGGTGATGGTGCTGCCGTTGGGTGATCCGTTTACGGCGCCATCCGTGGTCGAGGAGACGAGTGGGTTACCAGTTGCGGTGCCGTCCGAGGTGTATTTGGCGATGGTGTTGCGTGCTGCGTAGGTGTCGTTGGAGGGGAGTGCGGTGGAGGTGATCCTGCCTCGTAGGTCATAGGCCATGCAAGACCAACCGGAATCGCCGGTTCGTTTCGTTGCCACGGTGCGGCCCATGATGTCGTAGACGAACCAGGTGCTTATCGGTGCGTTTGTGGCTGAGGACGAAGGAGTGTCGATTTTCCGCAGCAGTCCCGACTGGGGTGAGTTCAGGGGCAGCCCACAGATCGCAATTCCGGCTTCAAACCCTGAATCGTTATAGCCCTGTGCTGGGCCATAGTACGAGTAGTTGTATCCGGTCGTGGCGAACTGTTTGGAACCGGCGACTGCTGCGGGGAGCTTTTTTGAAGTTCTGCGAAGGTACCCCGTTCCTGGGTCGGGACTGCCCCGAGTTCAGTTGACTCAATGGGTTAGTGGTTTCACGCGGCTTTGAGGGCCACGTTTATTGTCTCAAACTCGATGGGGGTGAGCTTGCCAAGGCGGCGTTGCCGGCGCTTGCGGTGGTAGGTCCGCTCGATCCAGACAACGATCGCGAGGCGTAGTTCATCCCTCGTCGCCCATCGCTGCCGATCGAGGACGTTCTTCTGTAGCAGCGCGAAGAATGACTCCATCGCGGCGTTGTCACCGCATGCGCCGACGCGGCCCATCGAGCCGGTGATGCCGTTGTTCTTCAGCACCCGCACGAAGGCGTTCGAGCGGAATTGAGAGCCACGATCGGAGTGCAGGATCGTGCCTGCGATGGTGCGCTGGCCGATCGCATTGCGGGCAGCGGCGACGGCCAGAGAGGCTTTCATTCTGGAGTCGATGGAGTAGCCGACGATCTTGTTCGAGTAGACGTCCTTGATCGCGCAGAGGTAGAGCTTGCCCTCGTCCGTGCGGTGCTCGGTGATGTCGGTCAGCCAAAGCTGGTTCGGGCGTGTCGCGGTGAATTTCCGCTCGACGAGATCGTCGTGCACGGGCGGGCCCGCCTTGCGCGTGAGGCCACGTTTCTTCGCAAACACGCTCCAGAGCCGCTGCTGGGAGCAGATCCGCCAGACCCGGTTCTCGCCCGCGGTGAGGCCGGCTTGGTGGAGTTCGTCGGCGATGAAGCGGTAGCCGAACGCGGGGTCATCGTGGTGGGCGTCCCAGGCAGCGTTGGTGAGGTGGGCGTCGTCCCAATCGCGCTGCGAGACGGGGTTGCGCTTCCATTGGTAGAACGCTTGTTTAGAGAAGCGCAAGACCCGGCAGGTCACCGTGACGGGAACACCGTCGACGGCCAGTTCGAGGACCAGCGGGTACATCATTTTGGGTTGACGTCCCGGGACAGGTAGGCCACAGCGCGGCGCATGACCTCGGCTTCCTGCTCGAGCAGTCGAATGCGTTTCTTCGCTTCTCGCAGCTCGGCGGATTCCTTCTCGGTCACGCCCGGCTTGACGCCTTCTTCGACGTCGGCTTTCTTCAGCCAGTTCGCCAGGCAGGATTCGGAGATTCCGAAGTCCTTCGCGATCTGTTTCAGCGGTGCTTCGTTCTTCCGGGCGACCGCAACGACGTCACGGCGGAACTCGGGTGGGTAGGGCTTGGGCATGTTGACATCTTTCCAGCGAAGACGAATCTCCACAGGTTAGGAGTCAACTAAACCGGGGGCAGTCCCGTCTTCATAGGTGGTTTGTGTCGTTAGTCCCTCGCCGGTGGGATCCACCGTTGTGGCAGTCTGCAGGCTGAGCCAGGGAGAGTCTCCGAACTCGGTTCTGACCGTGAGGTCGGGAGCCTGGGCAGAGGTGACGGTGGCGTCCGATGCTGGTGCTCCGTCTTCAGTCGTGGTGCTGGTGGCGAGGCCATAATCGGGTTTGAGTGCCGAGGCTGGGATGAGGGACCTGGACTGCCCAGGGGCTTTCCAGTAGAGCTCAAGTCGAGCGAGGTCGCCTTGGTCGGTATAGTCGACGCGTATGGGCACGGTTTGGCCCGCTGTGGCCGTGAACGTACCAGCTGTGGACCAATGTTCGGGTTGGTTTACGAAGTTATCAACGACTAGCAGGTTGTCAACCCAGACCCGGGTGCCGTCATCAGCGAACGTCTCGAAATCGTATTGTCCTGCGGCGGGGAAAGTTATGGTGCCTGTGAGGCGGGCCGAGAAGGCGTCAGTGGAGATGAAGGCCGGGTATCCGCTCCCCCAATTCGCCGCGATGGTGCCATCTGCAGATCCGATACCCAAGCCGTACCTCTTGGGCGCCCCGGTGAGCGTGGCGTTCTCGTAGTAGGCCACGTTGAGACTCTGCATGAATTGGTCATAGCTCGTTGTGGTGTGGGCCGTGGTGCTGGAGCACGCCGCGGTGACGGTTCGATCAGCGTTGTAACAGCTCGCCGGCGCTGGACCGTAGCTGTCAGTAACACGATTCCGAACGTCATAGAGCACGGTGGACTTGAGTCCCTGGGCATCCGTGGTCGACAGCTGTTGGTCATTGGTATTCCACTCGGTCCGGGCTGTTAGTCCCAACGCAGAGGTGGAAGATAGTGTCCGGTATGCGCTGTCATAGGTCACGGTCAGGGCGTGGCCATTAGAGGGAGCTGTGGCCGGGACGATGAGTCCCGCAGAGTCGACGTAGGTTGTTCCTCCGGCGTAGGCGTAGTTCCTCATTGGTTGGGTACCGAGGGTGACGCCGTCTGGTGCGGGCAGCGCGACGGAGATGGCCCGATTGGAGGCGTCGTATGCGATGTTCGTGCGGTTCGCCTCCCCTGACACGCGGGAGGAATCATTAAGTAACCAGTCGCTGGCAAGGCTGTCCTGAATGGTGGCGAGCAGACCATTGGCACCATAGGAGAACGTGCTGATCTCGTTACCCGGATCCACGATGCGCGCCAACTGGCCATTGGCGTTGTACAACAACGTCGTCAGATCGTTGGAGCCCGCAACGTGCCCGGGGTAGACGATGCGGCAGAGCATCCCAGCCGGTGGGGCGGAGAACGGACTGGTGACGTTGCAAACACCGTTCGCGAGGTCAGCCCCTGCGAGCCCGGTCTGGTTGGCGTCGTCACCGGAGTACACGAAGCGCACTTCGCGCGAGTATGACGCCGGAGAAGAACCAGATACAACGGATAGCCGATCTGAGATCCGGTCCACCGTTCCGGTGTCCGACCGGTACGACACGACGGGTGCGGCGGGCTTGAGCGCTTCTGCGGGGCTGGTTGCAGCTGCCACTTTGCCCAGGGCATTGAAGATCGTTGTGGTCCCCGCGTCATCAGTCAGAGAGACTTGACCTGTCGTGTCGACCGCAACGACGCCAGCTTCACCGGCTGGTGCAGCGTAGCTGCCCGCCGCCTTCCGTGTGTACGTGTGCACTCCGCCGGTTGTGTCGGTGAAAACGAGCGAATTCTCGTTTTTCTGGACGCTGGAGTAGTAGCTGGCTGATCCTGCAAGCGGTGTGGAGCTCGACCAGCCGGCTGGCAGCGTGTCCGTAGAGCGGCTGAACCAACTTGCGGGGACGACGAACCCCGCGCCGGTTCCGTCTTTGCGGGCCCAGAGCTGGATTTGTGCCACATCGGCGTCGTCGAAGTACTCGACCTTGATTGGTTGGGGAGTTTCGGTCAACGCCGTGGAACCTGCCCAGGTCAGGGGTGGTGCAGCATTGTCCCAGGCATTGTTTATGACTTGGGTTGTACCTACCCATGCCCTGATTCCGTTGTCACGGACGTAGCCGAACTGATAGTTACCGGATTGTCCTACGGGGGCCTTGATATAGCCGGTCCAGCGGGCCAAGAAATGATCTACGTTGACACCGGGCCCAGGCGAGCCCTGGTCCCAGTTGAATTGGATATTCGCGTCGGTCCTCACCAAACGTGTGGGCTTGTTGTCAAAGTCGAACGTCGCCGTGGTCGCTCCGGGCGACACCGCATCAAAGTACTCCCCCCGAAGGCCCGCGTTGGAAGGCTTAAGGGAGTTGTAGGAAAACGCCATTCCCATAGGCCCGCCCCTACGTGTCAGGGTTGGGTGAGGCCAGTAGCTCAGAGCAAGTCCGCCGTTTGATGTAGGGCGAGAACCAGGAAGTCCCCGATCATGTCCAGCCCATCGTTGATCGTCGTGCGCGACGATAGTTCCATGAGTAACCGAAGTCCCGGCCCCAGGTCCGGTGGTCCCACACCCCGCCGGTCCTACACGCCCGCGCAAAAGCTTGAGCATTTAGCCGCGTATGACGACGCCATCACCCGTAACGAGGGCGGCGCGTATTTGCGGGAGCAGGGCATCTACTCGTCGCAGATCACCGAGTGGCGAAAGCTTCGCGACGCGGGCGTTCTTGAGGGTAAACAGCCCGGTGAGAAGATCGGCCGGCTCAGCGCTGAGCAAGCCGAGATCGCGAAGTTGCGCCGGCAGTTGGCGAAGTCGGAGCAGCGGTTAGCGACCACGGAAGTAGCGCTGACGATCATGGGAAAAGCACACGAGCTCTTGGAGCAGTTGTCCAAGAGCTCGCGGGACGAACCCCCGCACACGAGATCCTGATGAATGTCTACCGCGACCTCACCGCCGCAAATGTCCCCACCCGTGCTGCGGCCCGGCTGGCCGGAGTGTCTCGGGCCACCGCGACGCGAACACCGGTCCAAACCCCGATACTGCGGGCCGCAGTGGTGCCGGTGAACAAACTCAGTCAGGCTGAGCGGGCGCGGATCCTGACCCTGGTGACCTCGCCGCCGCTGGTGGATCTGGCGCCGATTCAGATCTATGCCCGGCTGTTGGATCAGGGCGTGTATCTGGCATCGATCTCCACGATTTACCGGGTTCTGGCGGCGAACAAGCTCGTCAAGGAACGCCGCCGCCTGGCCCGCCACCCTGCCCGGGCGATCCCGGAACTGGTCGCGACCGGGCCCGGCCAGGTCTACTCGTGGGACATCACCAAGCTCGCCGGGCCCGTCAAAGGCCGCTACTTCGACTGCTACGTCATGATCGATATCTACTCCCGCTACATCGTCGGCGCCTACGTTCACGCCTCAGAATCCGGCCAGCTCGCGGTCGAGATGATGAAGGAAACCTTCGGCATCCACGGCGTTCCCCACGTCGTTCACGCCGACCGCGGCACCTCGATGACCTCGAAAACCGTGGCCGCGCTGCTCTCCGACCTGGAGGTCACGAAGTCGCATTCGCGGCCTCGGGTCAGCAACGACAACCCGTACTCCGAGGCGTGGTTCAAGACGCTCAAGTTCGCGCCGGTGTTCCCGGAACGCTTCGGCACTCTCGGCGAAGCACGCCTCTTCATGAACCGATTCGTCGAGGACTACAACCACACCCACCACCACACCGGCATCGGCTTGAACACGCCCGCAGACGTCCACTACGGACTCGCCGCCGGCCGCGCCATCGAACGCGGCAAAGTCCTCGCCGCAGCCCGCGCACAAAACCCGGAACGCTTCAGCAGCAACACTGCCCCGAAGATCCTCGCTTTGCCCGGGCCAGCCTGGATCAACCAACCCGCCGAACCCGCCGTCGCGGAGGCCGAACGGAAACTAGCCGCCTAAACTCAAGCTGGCCTCATTCACCTTGACAAATTCCGAGGTCGCGTCCCAGTGCAGTGCCGACAGTACGAGGTGTGCCACTCCACTCCGCAAGACAACCACGCAGGATAGTGCGAAGCGCTTCGGCAGTTGTCGTGTGTAAGTAATGGCGAACATCGTAGATTGTGACCTCGATGCACTCGTCCTGGTCCTCGTCAGTGATCGCTACCGCGACGTGCTGGCCTGCAGGTGCAGATGTTAACGCCGACCGAAAACAGGACCATTAACGCCGATTGAAAACAGGGCCACCGACCAGTATGGAAGGTGATCAATATGGACGATTGGGCGACGATACGCCAACTGTTTTCAACGGGCGAGCACTCGAAGCGGGAGATCGGCCGGCTCGTCGGCGTCTCGCGGGGAACGGTGGAGCGGGCGCTGGAGACAGACCGGCTGCCGAAGTACCAGCGGCCCGCAATCAGGTCGAGTTTCGACGCGTTCGCGCCGCGGGTTCGGGCGTTGTTGGCTGTCACGCCGACGATGCCCGCGTCGACGTTGGCCGAGCGCGTCGGTTGGCCCGGTTCGGCGTCGGTGTTCCGCGACAAGGTCGCTGGGATCCGACCCGAGTACCTGCCGCCGGATCCCGCGGACCGTCTCGTTCACGAGCCCGGGGAGCAGGTCCAGTGCGACTTGTGGTTCCCGCACGAGCCGCTGCCGTTGGGCCACGGGCAGGAGGGCACGCCGCCGGTGCTGGTGATGACGTCGACGTTCTCGGGGTTCTTCCAAGCGTTGATGTTGCCGTCGCGGAAAACACCGGATCTGCTCGGCGGGATGTGGTCTCTGTTGCAGGCTGCGCAGGCGGTGCCGAAGCGGCTCGTTTGGGACAACGAGACGGGCATCGGCCGCGGCAAGCTGACCGAGCCGACGGCAGCGTTCGCGGGGACGCTGGGCACGGAGGTCAAGCTACTCAAGGCACGGGATCCGGAGTCCAAGGGCATGGTCGAGCGGCGAAACCGGTTCTTCCGGTCGTCGTTCATGCCCGGCCGCGACTTCGCGTCACCGCAGGACTTCAACGAGCAGATGACAGCCTGGCTGCCGATCGCGAATTCGCGGCATTCCCGGTCGAGGCGGGCGCGGCCGATCGACCTGATCGGCCAGGACCGGGCTGCGATGCGGCCGCTCTCGCCCGTGGTCCCGGACGTTTTGTTCCGCAACACGGTGAGGTTGCCCCGGGATTACTACGTTCGGGTGCACTCGAACGACTACTCCGTCGCACCGGCGTTAATCGGCCGGCTCGTGGACGTGACCGCTGACCTCGAGCACATCCACGTCTCTCACAACGGCGTCACCGTGACCACTCACGAGCGGGCCTGGGCCCGGCAGCTGACCGTCACCGACCCCGACCACGTCGCCCAAGCGGCCGTGCTGCGGCGCCAGTTCCAGACGCTGCACCGCCATCAACGCCCACAAGCTCACGTCGCGTTCGTCGAGACGGCCAGCCTCTCGTCCTACGACGACGTGTTCGGTGTTGATACCGGTCGCGGCCTGAGTGATCTGGGCCTGATCGCATGAGCGCCACGGCATCTCAGATCGAGTACTACGCCCGCGCGCTGCGCGCACCCAGGATCGGCGACGCGTTCCGGCGACTCGGCGACCAGGCCCGCGACGCCGGCTGGTCGCACGAGGAATACCTCGCCGCGGTCCTCTCCCGCGAGGTCTCCGAACGCGAAGCCTCCGGCGCCGCCCTGCGGATCAAGGCCGCCCGGTTCCCGGGCCACAAGACGTTGGAGGACTTCAACTTTGATCACCAACCGTCGGCGGACCGGAACCTGATCGCGCACCTGGGCACGAGCACGTTCGTGACCGAAGCGAAGAACGTGGTCCTGCTCGGCCCGCCCGGCACCGGCAAGACCCACCTCGCCGTCGCACTGGGCGTTCAAGCCGCCAAGCACGGCCACCGGGTCCTCTTCGACACCGCAACGGGCTGGGTCGCCCGCCTGCAAGAGGCCCACTCCCGCGGCAAGCTCGCCGCGGAACTGACCCGGCTGCGCCGCTACAGCGTCCTAATCTGCGACGAAGTCGGCTACATTCCGTTCGATCAGGACGCGGCGAACTTGTTCTTCCAGCTCGTCGCGAGCCGATACGAACACGCGTCGCTGATCATGACGAGCAACCTGTCTTTCGGGCTCTGGGGCGAAGTGTTCGGCGACCCGACCGTCGCCTCCGCGATGATCGACCGCATCGTGCACCACGCCGACGTCATCAGCCTCAAAGGCACCAGCTACCGGCTCAAAAGCCACCAGCCCGCGCCCGGTACGGCATAGTAGAAACACACATAGTGGTCCTGTTTTCAAACGGCACTATTGGCCCTGTTTTGGGTCGGCGTTAACAGCAGAGCTAGCATCGGCCCTCTGCTCGTGCTTCCTGCGGCTAGCCTTACCCATGGTTGTCCTCGATTCAGTCGGAATAGTGTCAAGTATGGGTGCTAAATCACCCCTCTTTCCGGCCGCAGTGCCCTCAGAAAGCCCACCCAGACATCTTGCGGCAAACTACCGATAGGCAGTTTGGAGTTGGTGCTTGGGGCTCAGCGCGCGTAGATAGGATCGCCGTGGGCAAATGTCCCAACTTGAGCCATATGGCGTTATATTGGGTCTTACAACGGACCGGCTACCGGGACGTTGCCAGCCGAAGACCTCGCATTGCGGGGTCTTCGTTTTTTAAGGGATCCACGTCCAATCATGAACGGTCGAGGGAAGAACTTCTTTGACCAGCCGGCGCATCGCTGATCGCGCAGCAGGGTGATTTTCGACAACCGTGTTGCGGCGATGGTGCAGGTATGCCGCCAGATCCGCGGCCTGTAGGCCGGCGCTATGACGTGAAGATGCAAAGTTGATCGGCGTCGATATGCGAGCAAGCTTGTTCGAACGATAGCCGGGCGTCCCCGTCAGCTGATAGCCCTCAAATTGCTTCTTGTGGACGTCCTGTGTTGCAACTTGGTCCGCGACGACGATCACTTGATCGGTTTCCCTACACTTGTGCGCATGGTCGTCAATTCGTTCCAGCAGGTGTCCAAGTACGACGCTGTGTGGCTGCTCTGGATACTTGTAGCGAGCATTGAGCCTGTTGATGTCCACACCTCTGAAGAGGTAAGAAATGCCAGCCGCGCGTGCTTGGCGCAGAGCGGCTATATAAATGCCGGCTGCTTCACGATGCTTCCCCCGGAGAGGGGCCCACTCGCCTTCGCCACCCATAATTTCGTGACCGTGAAGCTCGGCATCAATCGGAGTGCCATGAGCGTCCGATGTCTTCCGCTTGATCTCAGCGAAGGATATTTCAAGCTCTTCCCAAGCCTCGACGGGAGCGACCGCAGCGGCAATGTAGTAGAAGTCCTTGTTGTAGGACTCGTCGAGGTAGGCGATCAGCACGTTCCATACTTGCAGGGTATTCGTCCGATGGATCGAGAGTTTTGCGTTCGATCACGAATAGAACGTTGATTGTCCTGTGTCAATTGGGGTGAACCCCAAATAGACGTACAGGGCAGAGAAAATCGCAGACAGGGCTCCATCGGTATGCCCGCCGTTCAGCGTGTCAGTTGAGGAATTCACTCAACTCGTCATCTTGAAAGCCAGTCCCACGACATACGAAGCGACGTGCACGACTAACACAACGATAAGTACAATCCGCACCCAGGCATACTGCTCGACGAGGAGCGATAGTCCACTGACTATGGCTGTGAAGGGGATGCCCCACAGGAGAATTACCATGATTGCAAATACCCCAACCTTGGCACTATCGAGGGGAAGGACAATTGCGGCGATTACCACGACGGCGAGCAGCAGGACGCAGAGGTCGCCGAGGACGACTCGGGAGGCCGAAGTGCGGGTACGAAGAACCGAGCTGCTCAGGATTCTGCAGACCGCTCCAAACGCGAGAAACGCAAGCGCATGTGCAGAGTCGGTGTAGAAGTAATCGTCCGGTACACGGCTCCCACCCCGACTGCGGGAATCCAGATGAGGAAAATCAGGAACGCGCCGAAGTGAAATGCCAGCGCCGCCGAGACGACGCTGGCATATCGAGGAGAAGATGCAGTCAAATCGTTAATAGGATGCGCTCGCTTGGTAGAAATCCATCCCGCAAGCGCCATTGCCAAGCAAGCACTGGAAGCCTTCGTTCGGACGGTGAGAAATGGTACGCCAGACATCAGAACCGGAAGCTGTATTGAATCGAGCGTACATTTCGTGAGCCGGAGCTTTAAACCGGTACCCGTCTACGGCAACAGTCCCGCTTCGGTAGAACTCTACCCACTCGGCGTAGCGAATAACTCCACCGTAGTTCACGTCGAAAAACGAGCAGTGAGGGTTTGAAGACGAGTGATCAAAGTAGGCCTTGGCATACGAAGAACCCACCGAAATTTCCTTCACCACCATGTCATCTGCGCCTGCATAGAGTGTGGTTACTAGCCCACCGCCGGAATTGTAGATCTTCGACGCGCCGATTCCACGTGTCCAGATGAAGTCGTAGGGAGCTGGGTTGTCCCAGTTAACATTCCCAAACATCATCGTTCGATAGTCCGGATCTTCGTTCGGGGCATCAAAGGAGGGGGTTCTGTAAGAGCGATTGTCGCCGCCGAAGGTATTAGAAGGTTGTCCACAATAAATCGCATCGACTGTGGCGTCCGGAATAAACGTCTTGTGGATGTACGCCGTTGTCCAGTTTTGATATGTGAATAGAGACATGTCGTCGCGTGTGGCTTGTTCTGGCAGAGTCTGGAACTCGACAGTGCGAGTTCGTGTCGCAAGTTGCTCGTCGACGAGCTCGGTCTCCGATGACTCGAGCTCCGCCGAGTAGGGGCTTCCGGGCTCAAGCTCCTCCAGAATTACTTCGCCCCCGCGGCTCTGCTCGCTGCCGACTTCTGGCACCTTGGCGGTGAATTCGCCTGCTGTCCATGCGATTGACGCAGCCGATGGCGTACTGGCGATCACGCTAACTGGTTCCCATATCAAGTCCGGCGACAGTGGCTCCGCGGTGACATTGAACGTTTCGACACCCTTGGTCGTTTCGCCAAAGTCAGTAGCTGTTTGAGGGTCCGTTGGACCGGCCAGGTCTTGTTTGATAGCGTCTCGATCGGCATCTGAAACGCTTGTCGATTGGACCAGGAAGCGCACTGCAACGCCGTTGCTTGTTAGCCCCTGGACAACGCGTTCGCCTTGGTCCAGGTCGTCTGACACGATCTCGACCGCAGCACCATCCTGGGTCTGAAACGTGCCGTCTAGAGCCGATGTCGCGTCTGGAATATCACTACCGCGGGGCTCTGCTCCGTACGCTGGGGCAGTCAAAACACCACCCCGAGTACAACGGTCACGCATGCACCAATCGAGAATGCGCTTATCGCTTTTTTCATCATTCGAATCCCCCAATTCAGAATCTTTCACTCATCCGATTGCATATTTACCGTCGGAAGCCACGTACTCAGTGGGCGTGCGCCCCCAAAAGGTCACCCCCGGAACCAGCCCCAGATAGTCTGGCGACGACTCGGGACAGACGATCATGGCGTGTACGCAGAATGCTGCGATCGCAATCCCTCTATCTCGCCAGCGCCCTTTTCCGTGCGGTTTAAAACCTATGGATGCCCATTGGCACGCGCACGTCGGCCTTTTGAGGACTGCGGAATTCGGCCAGCCGTGGTACGTCGGCCTCGGCGTCCTCGGCGATCCATTGGCGCATGCCGAAACAGCGTGGACAAATAGCTCCGGACCGATGAGGTAATGCGTGGTGGGCGGGTCTTCGCCCGGGCGGGGGGGTGCCCCTATGTTTTTGTCAAGCGGCGAGTTGATGGTCGGCTTGGTAGAGGGTGCCGTCTCGGAGCATGGCGTAGAGAACGTCGCAGCGTCTGCGGGCGAGGGCGATGAGGGCTTGGTTGTGGCGTTTGCCTTGGGCGATTTTGCGGTCGTAGTAGGCGCGTGAGAGCGGGTCGCGAAGCGCGGCGAAGGCGGAGAGGAACAGGGCTCGTTTGAGGATCTTGTTCCCGCGTCGGGAGGGGTGCTCGCCGCGGATGGAGCTGCCGGAGCGGCGGGTGACCGGTGCGAGGCCGGCGTAGGCGGCGAGGTGGCCGGCGGTGGCGAAGTCCTTGCCCGAGACTTCGGTGAGGAGTCTGGCGGCGGTCCTGATCCCGACTCCGGGCATGCTGATCAGGACGGGGTGAAGAGGGTGAGCCTCCACGAGCCGTTCTACTTCGACCGCGATCTCGTCCCGTTGCCGGCGGAGCGCTGCGAGCTGTTCGGCGAGTCTGGGCAGCACGATGCTGCTGGCGTTCGTGCCAGTGACCACGACGGTCTGCTCGCTGAGCGCCCGGGTGATTTCGTCTGCGAGGCGGCGGCCCATGCGTGGCGCCAGCTTCACTAGCCGGTTGCCGAGGCGGGCCGTGCCGGCCGTTTTCATCGCCGCTGGCGTCGGGTAGCGCTGCAACAGATCCAGAACCGCTGGGTGATCCAAGTGCGGGCCGAGAACCCGCTCCAACGCTGGGTGGATCTGGGTGAGGAGACCGCGGATGCGGTTGCTCGTGGCGGTGATCTGGCCAACTACATCGTCGTCAAAGCCGCAGAGCATCGAGAGCTCCGCGACCTGCTCGTCGGCGAGCTGCAGCGACCGGAGCGCGTGCGGGAGGCTCCGGGCGGCCTGGGCGATGATCGCGGCATCGCGGGCGTCGGTCTTGGCTTCGCCGGCGTGCAGGTCCGCGATGCGTCGCATGGCCAGGCCAGGTAGGTAGCCCACGAGCACGTCTTCGGCCTGGGCGACGGCGATCGGTAAGGCGCCGATGGTCGCGGGCTGATCGACGACGAACAAGACTTGGCCGTGTCGTTTCAGCTGCCCGATCAGCTCGCGCAGCTTGGTCTCATCGTTGGGCAGCGCCTTGTCGAAAAGTTGCTGGCCGGCCCGGTCGAGGGCGACCGCGTGGTGTTCTCCCTTGCCGACGTCCACGCCGATGAAGACGTCGACGCTGTCGTAGTTCTCGATCATGAATCCTCCGTCTCAGGTTCGACAAAGTTGGCCTGAATCGCGGCATCAAGTCTCGGCATCCACGTTACGAACGGCCTGGGACATGTCCCGGTCCAGCCCCTATCAGCGATCACCTGATACCAGTCAGGCCCGGTGACAACACCCCCCGGATCATGGGCGACTGGGGGCAAGAACCATGCCGGGCCTGACAGGCCAACACCCTCACATAACTACACGATCAAGGGCTACGAAGAAAGTAACGGGGGTAACTCGTCGGATCTCGAACCACTACGAATCCTTCGGTCCTAGACGCGTGAACCAGGCCGGCTTCTATTACGTCATCGAAGCGGGCGCCAGCGTCATCGCCATCGGCAACCAGCGACACAAAGCGATGAAAGAACACCGCCGGGTTGCGCCAAACTCCACAGGTTACGCCGTGAAAGTGCCGACGAACAGAATGAAGTCCGGCAACTCATCGCCCTCGGCGACGTGGATTGCCTCCTCTCGGTGAAGATCTTGGGTAAGAGTTCCCTCAATCGTGCTTAGCTCCACGAAATGCTCAGTTCACGATGGCGACACTGTGCGCGTGCAGTCCCCTCGACCGACTCGCCCGATCGAACACAGATCTGTTTGCACTAGTCGCGACGCTCATGTCAAGGGCGTCACGCTGGAGTTCGTCAACAACCCGGCCCGGAATACCGAAACGCCTCAGGGAGAGTTCATGATGACCGTCATCGTCGCGATTGCCGAGCTCGAACGAAAGACGATCCGGGGGTGTCAGGCCGAGGATATTGCCATCTCCAAAATCAAGGGCGTCTACGACCGGACGCCTGAGCTCACGGCAGACCAAGCCTCAGAGGCGAGCCAGAGGGTTGCTGTAGAGGTCTCGAAGGCCAAAGTGGCCCGCAAGGATCGGGGCGTCCCTTCAGACGCTCTACGCGGCGCTGAGCGGTTTTGGAAGCTACGTCAAACTGGCGGAGATCGGGACGTGACCTGCGTCGGCAACTCCTCTCCTGATCATGACGGCCACATAGCAATCCCCGACAACGTCGAGATCACGCTCGGTGACCCGAGGGCGAGGATAGGACAGGCGCCGAGTGCGCGCATGATTGCATTCCTGAGGCGAGGGCGGATTCAGAATGTCGTTCGTGTGTGCCAGGCACTGCGTGCACACCGTGGTTGATCCGTTTGGCTACGAACGCTAGTGAAAGGCTACGAGTGATGGTGGACTATTCCCAGGGTCGGACACCCATAATTTGGGACCCCCACCCCAGCGACATCCGACCCCGCGAACCTGCGGCTCTCCATGGCAGGGCCGAAGCAATCTCTAACCTGACAGACGCGGCAATCCATCAGTGATGAGCACCTCGGCGCAAAGCGTAAGACTCCCCTTCGCCTGGGCCCTCCCAAATACTCAATTCACCGCTCCCAGGGCCGGCGCGGAGGTTTTCATATATTCCTGGCACTTATAGCAACGCTGAGCGGGACTTGAGTGCAACCGCCACCAGCGCCCGAGCCCAAAGTCACCACGGGGCGCACTCAGGGCGCACCGGCAGAATTGGGCGATTGAGTCCCGCGAGATTGCGGGGCACACGAGGCGCACGCGACAACACACGCATTGCTACCCAGAATCACCGAAGTGCTACCAGTGAGCGTGTTGCCTCTGACAAGCTCTAGCCAAGCAAAAAAGCCATCTCCTGTTCAGGAAATGGCTCTTGATCAGGGTAGATCCCGATATGTGGTGAGCAACCCACCGAATTCCGAGTGGAGATCGAACTGTGGAGCCACGGGGAATCGAACCCCGGACCTCCTGCTTGCAAAGCAGGCGCTCTACCAATTGAGCTATGGCCCCGAACCGGTTCCTCACGAGGAGGGAACTGGCGGAGATGTAAGGCTACGTGAGTACTACGTGGGGATACCGGGATTTGAACCTGGGACCTCTTCGTTATCAGCGAAGCGCTCTAACCAACTGAGCTATATCCCCCTATTGGGCAGATTTGAGACTACCGGAAACCGGCGAAAAGTCCCAATCGAGGCCGTTACCGGCCCCGATCGGGCATCCGACGGTCAGTTGTTGGTGAATCCGACGAGCAGGCCACCGGTGACCTTGACGCTCAGGTTGTACAGAACCGCGAAGATCGCGCCCAGGGCGGTGATCACGACGGTGTTGATGACGGCCACAACCACGGCGAAGCCCATGACGTTACCGATCGACAGGATGGTCGTGAGCTCAGACGCGCTCCCGGCGATATCCGTGTACAGCGCGTCGATCTCGGTGAAGATGCCCGTGCCGTTGAGCACAGTGAAGGTCAGGAACGTCGCGACAATGGTCACGACGGCCAGGCACACAGCGATCAGGAAAGACAGCTTCACGCTGGACCAGAAATCGATGTAGACGAGCTTCAGACGTACCTGCTTGGACGACATTGCACCTCGACTCGACTTCTTGGCCAGTTTCTCGGCAACACTACTCATCTGCTGATTCTACTTTCCCCGGTTCACTCTCCGGCGCAGCCTCAATTTCGGCGACCAGATTGCGTTCGGTGTTCTTCGCGATGGCGATGATCCTGTCTTCGTCCGCGAATTTTGCAAAAACGACACCCATGGTGTCCCGGCCCTTGGCCGGCACTTCGGCGACGTCAGAGCGTACCACCTTGCCGCTGGCAAGGACCACGAGCACCTCGTCTTCCTCGTCGACGATGAGCGCGCCGACCAGGTCGCCGCGGTCGTCGTTGAGCTTGGCGACCTTGATGCCCAGGCCGCCGCGGTTCTGCAGACGGTACTGATCGGCCGAGGTGCGCTTGGCGTAACCACCCTCGGTGACGACGAAGACGAAACCGTCATCGGCGACCACGGAGGCGTCGAGCAGGCTGTCCTGGCCGCGGAAGTGCATGCCGATCACACCGGAGGTGCTGCGTCCCATGGGGCGCAGGGCCTCGTCGGACGCGGTGAACCGGATCGACATGCCCTTCTTCGACACCAGCAGCAGGTCGGAGTCTTCGTCGACGAGCAGTGCGGAGACGAGTTCGTCACCCTCGCGCAGCTTGATCGCGATGATGCCGCCGGTGCGGTTGGTGTCGTACTCGCTGAGCGCGGTCTTCTTGATCAGGCCTTCGCGGGTGGCCAGGGTGAGGTACTGGGCCACACCGTAGTCCCGGATGTCCAGGATCTGGGCGATCTCCTCGCCGGGCTGCAGCGCGAGCAGGTTCGCGACGTGCTGGCCCTTGGCGTCACGGCCGGCTTCGACAGCCTCATACGCCTTCGCCCGGTAGACCCGACCGGTGTTGGTGAAGAACAACAGCCAGTGGTGGGTGGTGGTGACGAAGAAGTGTTCGACCACGTCATCGGCGCGCAGCTGCGCGCCCTTGACGCCCTTGCCGCCGCGGTGCTGGTTACGGTAGTTGTCGCTGCGGGTGCGCTTGATGTAGCCGCCGCGCGTGACGGTGACCACCATCTCCTCTTCGGGGATGAGGTCTTCGACCGACATGTCGCCGTCGAAACCGAACATGATTTCGGTGCGACGGTCGTCTCCGAACTTCGCGGTGATCTCGGTCAGTTCGTCGCTGACAATGCTGCGCTGGCGCTCGGGGCTGGCCAGGATCGACTTGAATTCGACGATCTGCAGTTCGAGTTCGGCGGCCTGGTCGATGATCTTCTGGCGCTCGAGAGCGGCCAGGCGACGCAGCTGCATGGTGAGGATCGCGTCGGCCTGGAGCTTGTCGACCGTGAGTAGCTCCATCAGGCCCTCGCGGGCGTCGTCCACGGTGGGGGAGCGGCGGATCAAGGCGATGACCTCGTCGAGCGCGTCGAGCGCCTTGAGGTAACCGCGCAGGATGTGGGCATCCGCCTCGGCCTTGTTCAACCGGAACTGCGTACGGCGGACGATGACGTCGATCTGGTGGGCGACCCAGGCGCTGATGAAGCCGTCCAGGGCGAGGGTGCGCGGGATACCGTCGACGATCGCGAGCATGTTCGCGCCGAAGTTCTCCTGCAGCGGGGTGTGCTTGTAGAGGTTGTTGAGCACGACCTTGGCCACCGCGTCGCGCTTGAGCACGATGACCAGGCGCTGGCCGGTACGGCCGCTGGTCTCGTCACGGATGTCGGCGATGCCGGTGATCTTGGCGTCCTTGACCAGGTCGGCGATCTTGATCGCCAGGTTGTCGGGGTTCACCTGGTACGGCAGCTCGGTGATGACCAGGCAGGTGCGGCCCTGGAGTTCTTCGATGCTCACCACGGCGCGCATCGTGATCGAACCGCGGCCGGTGCGGTAGGCGTCCTGGATACCCTTGATGCCCAGGATCTGCGCACCGGTCGGGAAGTCCGGGCCCTTGATGCGCTGGATCAGCGCTTCGAGCAGTTCTTCACGGGTGGCGTCGGGGTTCTGAAGGTACCAGAGGGCGCCGGCGGCCACCTCGCGCAGGTTGTGCGGCGGGATGTTGGTGGCCATGCCCACGGCGATGCCGACGGAGCCGTTCACCAACAGGTTCGGGAAGCGGCTGGGCAGCACGGTGGGCTCGAGGGTGCGGCCGTCGTAGTTGTCCTGGAAGTCGACGGTGTCCTCGTCGATGTCGCGCACCATCTCGAGGGCCAGCGGGGCCATCTTCGTTTCGGTGTATCGCGGGGCGGCGGCGCCGTCGTTGCCGGGGGAGCCGAAGTTGCCCTGGCCCAGCGCCAGCGGGTAGCGGAGGCTCCACGGCTGGACGAGGCGCACGAGGGCGTCGTAGATGGAGGAGTCACCGTGCGGGTGGAACTGGCCCATCACGTCGCCGACGACGCGGGCGCACTTGGAGAACGCCTTGTCGGGGCGGTAGCCGCCGTCGTACATGGCGTAGATCACGCGGCGGTGCACGGGCTTCATGCCGTCGCGCACGTCCGGCAGCGCACGTCCGACGATGACGCTCATCGCGTAGTCGAGGTAGGAGCGCTGCATTTCCAGCTGCAGGTCGACCTGGTCGATCTTGCCGTGCTGCGTGAGGTGCTTGGCTGCCGCAGCGGCGTCGGCCGCTTCCACGGTGTTGCCCGGTTCGACGGGCACGCCGCCGGTGGTGTCGTCAGATGTCAAGGAAACGCACGTCCTTCGCATTCTTCTGGATGAAGTTGCGTCGGGATTCGACGTCTTCGCCCATCAGGGTGGAGAAAATTTCGTCGGCGGCTGCCGCGTCGTCCAGGGTCACCTGGAGCAGGGTGCGGGACTCGGGGGCCATCGTGGTTTCCCACAGCTCCTTGTAGTCCATCTCGCCCAGACCCTTGTAGCGCTGGATGCCGTTGTCCTTCGGGATCCGCTTGCCGGCGGCGGCGCCGTCGGCGAGCAGGGCGTCCCGCTCCGCGTCGGAGTAGACGTACTCGTGGGCCGAGTTGGCCCACTTGAGCCGGTACAGCGGCGGCTGGGCGAGGTACACGTAACCGAGGTCGATCAGCGGGCGCATGTAGCGGAACAGCAGGGTGAGCAGCAGGGTTGTGATGTGCTGGCCGTCGACGTCGGCATCGGCCATCAGCACGATCTTGTGGTACCGCACCTTGTCCGGGTTGAAGTCCTCGCCGATGCCCGCACCGAACGCGGTGATCATGGCCTGCACCTCGGCGTTGGCGAGGGCGCGGTCGAGCCGGGCCTTCTCCACGTTGAGGATCTTGCCGCGCAGCGGCAGGATCGCCTGGGTCTCGGGGTTGCGGCCCTGAACGGCGGAGCCGCCGGCCGAGTCACCCTCGACGATGAAGATCTCGGATGCGGCGGGATCCTTGCTCTGGCAGTCCTTGAGCTTGCCGGGCATGCCGCCGCCCTCGAGCAGGCCCTTGCGGCGGGCGGTTTCCCTGGCCTTCCGGGCTGCCATGCGGGCCGTGGCGGCCTGCAGCGACTTCCGGATGATCTCGCGAGCCTGCACCGGGTTGCGGTTGAACCAGTCGGAGAGCTGGTCGCCGACCACGCGCTGCACGAACGCCTTGGCCTCGGTGTTACCGAGCTTGGTCTTGGTCTGGCCCTCGAACTGCGGCTCAGCGAGCTTGATCGACACGACGGCGGTCAGGCCCTCGCGCACGTCGTCACCGGAGAGGTTGTCGTCCTTCTCCTTGAGGATGCCCTTTTCGCGTGCGTACTTGTTGACCAGTGTGGTCAGTGCGGCGCGGAAGCCCTCTTCGTGCGTGCCACCCTCGTGGGTGTTGATGGTGTTCGCATAGGTGTGCACGCTCTCGGTGTATGCGGTTGTCCACTGCATGGCCACTTCGAGGGCGATCTTCTTCTCGGTGTCCTCGAACTCGAACGAGATGATCTCCTCGTTGACCAGTTCGGCCTTCTTGGCCCGGTTGAGGTAGGCCACGTAGTCCATCAGGCCCTGCTCGTAGAGGAACGAGTTGGTGATCGGCTTGTCCTCGGCGTCGCGGCTCTCCGGACGTTCGTCGGTGAGCGTGAGCCGCAGGCCCTTGTTCAGGAACGCCATCTGCTGGAAGCGGGCGCGCAGCGTCTCGTAGTCGAACTCGATCGTCTCGAACGTCTCGCTGCTCGGCCAGAAGGTGATTGTGGTGCCGGTCTCGTCCGAGACCTCGTCCTGGTGCAGAGATTCGTTGGGCACACCGTTGTGGAAGCTCTGCCGCCACACATAGCCCTGCCGGCGTACCTCGACCTCGAGGCGGCTGGAGAGGGCGTTCACGACAGAACTGCCCACGCCGTGGAGACCACCGGAGACCGCGTAACCGCCGCCGCCGAACTTTCCGCCGGCGTGCAGCACGGTGAGGACGACCTCGACCGTGGACTTGCCCTCGGCCTTGTGGATGTCGACGGGGATACCGCGGCCGTTGTCCTGCACGCGCACGGCGCCGTCGGCGAGAATGCGGATGTCGATGGTGTCGCAATATCCGGCGAGGGCCTCGTCGACGGAGTTGTCGACGATCTCGTAGACCAGGTGGTGCAGACCGCGTGGACCGGTCGAACCGATGTACATTCCGGGTCGCTTGCGAACAGCTTCAAGGCCTTCGAGAACCTGGATGTCTTCCGCGCCGTAAGCGTGCTGCTCCGGCTCGGTTTTCGGTTCAATTGTCATGTGAAATTGGGCTCCTGACCGTCGCACAGGCGACCCTTCAGCCTACCAAACACCCCGCACCCCAGAGGCCAAATCGGCCGTTTGACGCGTTTATTTCGCATGGTTGACCTGTTTTGGCTACCTAGCCATAGGTATCGCGTGGACCCCGCCCTGGGATTGATCTGGGACCCTTTTTCCAGGAGGGCGCGTTGGGCCCTTGAAAACGAATTGCGGCGATACCGGCGTCGGGGAACTTCTGCATGATCTGAGTCATGATTTCCACGCGCATCATTCGCAGCTGCGTCGCCCAGGCGGTGGACTCGCAATGCACGGTCAGAATGCCCTCGTCGATCCCGGCCGGGGTGGAGTGTTTGGCGGTCTCCTCACCGGCTAGTTCGATCCACGAGGCGAGTAGGTCGGACTGGGCCATCGGCGAGTTCCACCCAGCTGGGCGGTGAGGGAGTTGATGGTCTCGCCCAGTCCCTTGGGGTCCCGGCCGGCGCCGAACGGAACACTGGACCCGATCTGGGCGCTGGGCTTGCGGCGGGCGCGCATCCGTTTGGCGTTCGGGTCGCCGAAGACGTCCTTGAAGCGCAGGTAGACCTTGGCGGCCTCGCTCTGCTCAGCCATCGGAGGCGCCGTCCGGTCCGGTGGGCCCGTCCACGACGGCTCCGGCGGTGATGTGGATGGTGTGCGCGGCGAGGACGGCGGGCACATCCTCGTACACGGCGGCGGTGATCAGCACCTGCTCGAACCCGGTCACCGCTTCGGCCAGGCGCCGGCGCCGGGACTGGTCCAGCTCGGCGAACACATCGTCGAGGATCAGCACCGGATCGCCACTGGAGGATTCCCGGCGCAGCAACTCCGCGGAGGCCAGCTTGAGGGCGAGCGCGAACGACCAGGATTCGCCGTGGCTGGCGTACCCCTTGGCCGGCAGGGCGTTGAGTTCGAAGACCAGGTCATCCCGGTGTGGGCCGGCCAGGGTCATCCCGCGGTCCAGTTCCTTGCGCCGGAGCCCGGCCAGGGCGGTGCGGAAGGTGTCGGCGGTCTCCGACCCGGTGCCGGCCTGGGCGGCGGGGGAGGCCGCCTCGTCGGACTCTTCGTCGGCGCCGAGGATGCTCAGCGACGCGACAAGGGTGGGGCCGTGGTCGGCGCCGGCCACCGCTTTATAGGCGTCGTGCAGCGGCGGCAGCAATTCGGCCACCAGATCGGCGCGCGCGTCGATGATCTCGGACCCGAGGGCGACGAGTCGTTCGTCCCAGATGTCGAGGGTGCCCAGTTGGGTGGTCTTCAACCCGGAGGCCCGTGCGGACTTGAGCAGGGTGTTGCGCTGCTTGAGCACCCGGTCGTAGTCGGTGAGCACCCCGGACATCCGGGGGCTCCGGAGAACCAGCAGCTGGTCGAGGAACCGGCGGCGACCGGACGGATCGCCGCGCACGAGGGCCAGGTCTTCGGGGGCGAAGAGCACGCTGGAGAAATATCGTGGCAGGTCTCGGGTCTTGATGACCGACCGGTTGATCTGCGCCCGGTTGAGCCCGGACCGGTTGATCTGCACCTCGGCGAGGATGTCCCGGCCGTTGTGCTCGAGCCGGGCCCGGATGATCGCGGCGTCCTGGCCGGAGCGCACCATGGCTCCGGTCTGGGAGACCCGGTGCGAGCTCAGTGTGCTGAGGAAGCCGAGGGCTTCGACCAGGTTGGTCTTACCCTGGCCGTTGCGCCCCACGATGAGGTTGGCGCCTGCCCGAAACGGAACCTCGGCTTCTGCATAATTGCGGAAGTCGGTCAGGGAAAGGTGGGTGACCCGCACAGCGGATCAGTCTGCCTTCTTTATGGCATGGCCACCGAACTGGTTGCGCAGCGCGGCGACGGCCTTCATGGCCGGTGAGTCTTCCTGGCGGGAGGTGAACCGGGCGAAGATCGACGCGCTGATCGCGGGCACCGGCACGGCGTTGTTGATGGCCTCTTCGATGGTCCAGCGGCCTTCACCGGAGTCTTCGACGTAGCCTTCGATGTCGGCCAGCTTCGGGTCGTCCTTGAGCGCGAGCACCAGCAGTTCGAGCAGCCAGGAGCGCACGACGGTGCCGCGCTGCCAGGCGGTGAAGATCCCGGGCACGTCGTGCACCAGGTCGTCGCGCTTCTCGAGCAATTCGAAACCCTCGGCGTAGGCCTGCATGAGCGCGTATTCGATGCCGTTGTGCACCATCTTGGCGTAGTGGCCCGCGCCGACCTTGCCGGCGTGCACGAAGCCCTCTTCGCGGGGGCCGGCCGGGCGCAGCGCGTCGAAGACCGGCATGGCCCGCTCGATGTCGGCCGCATCGCCGCCGACCATCAGGCCGAAGCCGTTCTGGAGTCCCCACACGCCGCCGGAGACGCCGGCATCGACGTAGTGCACGCCCTGCTCGGCCAGGAGGGCCGCGTGGGTGAAGTCATCGGTGAACCGGGAGTTGCCGCCGTCGATGACCAGGTCGCCAGGGGAGAGCTTGGTGGCGAGGTCGGCGATCACCGAGGTGGTGATGGCGCCGGCCGGAACCATGACCCAGACCAGGCGGGGAGTGGGTAGAGCCGCGATCAAATCGGCGGTCGACGCCACGTCTGAGACGTCGGGGTTACGGTCGTACCCGGTGACCGTGAGGTCCGCCGCGCGAAGCCTGTCGCGCATATTCGCGCCCATTTTTCCGAGGCCGACGATTCCGATGTGCATGGCTGTCCTTCGTGGTTCTGGTGATTCTTGTCGTGCGGGTGGGGCGTTCGTCAGCGGAGCAGCAGGTTGGGCTGCAGCAGGTACCGGTAGCTGTCGGCTCCGGCCTGCTCCCGCGACGTCTGGCTGGTGATCAGCACCGGGCCGGGCTTGTTGGGGTTCTCGGTCTTGGTGAACGAGATGCGCACGAACTCCGAGTGCACGGCGCCCAGACCGTCGAGCAGGAACTGCGGCTTGAGCGAGACCACTGTGTCGCCGCCGGAGAGGATCGCATCGATGGTCTCGGAGGCCTGGGCCTGCTCGGAGCCGATGGCCTCGAGGGTGAGCCCGTCGGCCGTGAAGCTGAACCGGAGGGCCGCTTCGCGTTCGAGTACCAGCTGCACCCGGCGGGTGGCCTCGATGAGCTCGGCGGTGTTCATCACGGCGTAGTTGTCGACGTTGTCGGGGAAGAGCCGGCGCACGGGCGGGTAGTTGCCCTTGATCAGCAGCGATGTGACGGTCTTCTTGTCGGCCGTGAAAGCGATGAGCTCCCGGTCGTCGGTGTTGGTGATGGCCACCGAGATGGTCCCGCTGTGGCCGAAGGTCTTGCCGACCTCCTGCAGGGTGCGGGCGGGTACGAGGGCGGTGATTGGTTCCTGGGCCTGGTTGGCCCCCGGGTCCCAGTCGATCTCGCGTACGGCGACCCGGTAGCGGTCGGTGGCGACCAGGCTGATGCTGTTCTCGGTGATCTGCAGCTGCACGCCGGTGATCACCGGGGTGACGTCGTCCCGCGAGGCGGCGACGGCTACCTGGGATACGGCTGCGGCGAATTCTTCGGCAGGTACGAGCCCGGATTGGGCGCTGACCTGGGGAATGCTTGGATATTCCTCTACCGGCATAGACAGCAGGGTGAAGTTAGCGCTCCCACAGCTGACACTGATGCGGGACTCGTTGGTGGAGAAGCGCACGGGTGCGTTGGGCATCCGGCTCGCGATCTCGGCCAGGAGGCGACCGGAGACGAGAACCCGGCCGGTCTCTTCGACATCGGCGGCGATTTCGGTCTGGGCGGACACCTCGTAGTCGAACGACGACAGGATCAGGCCGGTTTCGGTCGCCTCAATCAACACACCGCTCAAGATGGGCAGGGTGGTGCGCTGGGGAAGGAGTTTTACAGCGAAAGATACGGCTTCGCTGAAGACGTCCCGGTTGGCCTGAAATCTCACGAAGTCACTCCTGTCGATGGAGACCTGGATACGGCCTCAATGCTAGTCGGGTTTCTCGACGGCCCATTTCTTGTGAGCCGTGGCGAGTAAAGGTTGTTGGACCTGGAGCTAATGAAGTTAAACGTTAATCTTCTTAACCGTTGTGGAAACTGTGGATAACTCGGTGGATAGTGCTGAACGACAGGGAACTACAAACTTGTAACTTGTGGAGCGCCTGTGAGCGTTAAGCCCAATGAATGACACGAATCACTTTGTGTAATTCACAGTTTTCACAAGCGGACGATGCGTTTCTACAGGTTGTGCCCGGTTGTCCCGGCAGTTTCCACAGGGTTATCCACAGGTATGAAACACAAAAAATTTTCTTTACTTGTAGCGGTGATCCTGCTTGATGCGGTTGGTGAGCTCGGTGACCTGGTTGTAGATGGACCGCCGCTCCTTCATGAGTTCGCTGATCTTCTTGTTCGCATACATCACCGTGGTGTGGTCGCGGTTGCCGAACAGCTGGCCGATCTTGGGAAGCGACAGATTCGTCAGTTCCCGGCACAGGTACATCGCGATCTGCCGCGCTGTGGCGACGGCCTGCGAGCGAGAAGATCCGTACAGATCGTCGACGGTGAGTTTGAAGTAGTCGGCGGTGTTGGTGATGATGTCCACCGGCGCGATGACGTTGTCCTCATCAAGGGTGATGACGTCCTTGAGCACGGTCTGGACCAGGTTCATGTCGACCGGGGTGCGGTTCAGGCTCGCGAACGCCGTGACCCGGATCAGGGTGCCCTCGAGTTCACGGATGTTGGAGGACACCTTCGACGCCATGAACTCGAGGATGTCGTGCGGTACCTGGAGTTTTTCGCTCTGCGCCTTCTTGCGGAGGATCGCGATGCGGGTTTCGAGGTCGGGGCCTGCACATCGGTGATCAGGCCCCACTCGAACCGGGAGCGCATCCGGTCTTCGAAGCCGGTCAGGGCCTTGGGCGGCAGGTCGCTGGTGATCACGACCTGCTTGTTGTGGTCGTGCAGGGTGTTGAAGGTGTGGAAGAACGCTTCCTGGGTTTCCGCCTTGCCCTGCAGAAACTGGATGTCGTCGATCATCAGGATGTCGATGTTGCGGTAACGGTTCTGGAACGCCGAGCCGCGGTTGTTCGCGATCGAGTTGATGAAGTCGTTGGTGAACTCTTCCGAACTCACATAGCGAACTCGGATGCCGGGATACAGGCTCATCGCGTAGTGACCGATGGCGTGCAGGAGGTGCGTCTTGCCCAGTCCGGAGGAACCGTAGATGAAGAGGGGGTTGTAGGCCTTGGCCGGCGCCTCGGCCACGGCAACGGCGGCGGCGTGCGCGAACCGGTTGGACTGGCCGATCACGAAGTTGTCGAAGCTGTACTTGGAGTTCAGCCGGGTGTCGTGGGGCCGTTCGGGCGAGGTGTTCTCGAACACCGACTGCGGTGTCGCGGGAGTTTCGATGTCGGGTTGGTGCACGATCGGCTCCTGCACCGGGCGCAGGGACTCCTGCTCCAGTTCCGGGTTGACCACCACATAGAAGGTCGTGACGGCGACGGATTCACTCAGCTGTCCCATCGCGGTGAGCAGTGGCACCCGCATGCGCTGGTTGAGCATGCTCGCGGTGAACTCGTTGGGCACCTCGAGGTAGAAGGTGCCGGCGGCGATGCCCTTGGGTTCGACCAGATTCAGAAAGCCGTACAGCATCGGCGTGATGGACTCATCCGACTCCAGAATGGTCAGAACCGACCGCCATGTTTCGCTGATGGGCTGTTCCCCGTCTGGCATGGTTCCCCACAATCTTGATCTTTACGCTCAGCCGCCGCGTGGCGGGCATCCGTCAGTCGACACAGAATGTCTCATCGGACGATTCATCCACAACGTTATCCACCGCCTGTGGGTAAACAACGACTGGATTCTCAGGCTTTACCCACAACCTGTGGATAACTTGTCCTCACGGTAGTCAATGACCGGCGGTCAGGCCAAATTAGCTCGAAGAACCTCAGCGTGTCTGTACCAGAAATGGGAAATCAATGGGCAGAATCGTACGTTTGGGCCTCGTCAGTTTGACCGCGGGCGAGCGAAGCCGTAGTTTTAATCAGTTGACCCCAGCCCGTGGGCTACCTCACTCTTTCCCGGCCGCTCGTTTAGGCCTGCGGAGATCCAATACGTGGAGATTGAACAATGAGCAAGAGAACGTTCCAGCCGAACAACCGTCGTCGCGCCAAGGTGCACGGTTTCCGTCTTCGTATGCGCACCCGCGCCGGACGCGCCATCCTCGGTGCTCGTCGTCGCAAGGGTCGCACCGAACTCTCCGCGTAAGCGATCCCGTGCTCGCTCACGCCAATCGCATTACGAGCGGGAGCGACTACAAAGCTGTCGTTCGACGAGGTATGCGGGTCGTTGGCCCGCACACCGTGACGTATCTTCGCCGTACCCCCGAACCCACTCCGGTGCGGTTCGGGTTCATCGTGGCCAAGAACGTTGGCGGTGCGGTGGTGCGTAACCGCATCCGTCGTCGCATGAAGGCCGTAAGTTTCGATCTCCTTCCTGGCGTTCCCGCCGGGACGGAGGTCGTTTTTCGCGCACTACCCACATCAGTGGACGCCAGCTGGCCCGAACTCGTGGCCGAGCTGTCGACCGCCTTGGTCAAGGGCCAGCGCGGACGATGAACAGGGCGATCCTCACGCTGGTGCTGCTCCCCCGCAATGTCGGGGTGGTGCTCCTGCGTGTCTATCGCGCGGTAATCTCACCGTTGTACGGCGATGTTTGCCGGTATTACCCCTCGTGCTCGGCGTATGCCCTTGGCGCCGTTCAGGAATATGGCCTGATCGTCGGCGCTTTCTTCGCCGCACGCCGGGTCTTGCGTTGTCATCCTTGGGCTGAGGGCGGAATCGATGATGTTCCCCTGAAACGACACCGTCGCTACACCGTGACGTCGTTTGGATTTGTAGTTCCTTTAGCCACGGAAAGGGCTGACTCGCACGCATGGACCTCTTAGGTACTATTCTCTGGCCGCTGAAATGGGCCGTTGAGCTTCTGCTCGTCGCCTGGCACTGGGTGTTCTCCAATGTGGGGCTCGACCCGAACGACGGCCTCACCTGGGTGCTCTCCATCGTGGGCCTCGTGCTCGTGGTGCGTGCGGCACTGATCCCCATCTTCGTGCGGCAGATCAAGAGCCAGCGCAAGATGCTCGAGGTTGCCCCGCAGCTCAAGAAGATCCAGGACAAGTACAAGGGCAAGAAGGACCAGTTCTCCCGCGAGGCCATGTCCCGCGAGACCATGGAGCTGTACAAGCGCACGGGCACCAACCCGCTGGCCTCCTGCCTGCCACTGCTGCTGCAGATGCCGATCTTCTTCGCCCTCTTCTCGGTGCTCAATGACGCCCAGAAGTCCAACGCCGGGGTCGGCCCGCTCAACCAGGAGCTTGCGACGAGCTTCGGTAACGCCACCCTCTTCGGCCGGGCCCCGCTGCACGACACGTTCGCGCAGCAATGGACCCTGATGACCGGCGGCGCGGACTTCAACCTCTCCGTCATGATCATCGCGGCCACCATGGTGATCCTCATGACCGCCTCGCAGTTCATCACCCAGCTGCAGATCGTCTCCAAGAACATGTCGCCGGAGACCAAGGCGAGCCCGATGTTCCGCCAGCAGAAGATCATGTTGTACCTGCTGCCGCTGGTGTTCGCCTTCTCTGGTGTGGCCTTCCCGCTCGGCGTCATGTTCTACTGGCTCACCTCGAACATCTGGACCATGGCCCAGCAGTTCCTGGTCATCCGCAACATGCCCACCCCCGGCAGTGAAGCCGCCAAGGCGCGCGAAGAGCGCATGGCCCGCAAGGGCAAGCTCATCGCCACCGACGGCGACATCATCGTCGTAGAAGAGGCCAAGAAGCCGGCCCAGCGTCAGCAGCCCGTTGGCAAGAACCGGGCCAAGAAGCAGACCGGCCCCAAGAAGTAACAGGGATGGACAACAACGTGACTGAGAACACCGACGTGATCAACGCGGATGCTGCTGCCGACGCTCCCGACGCGCTGCCGACCATCGGCCAGTTGGAACAGGAAGGCGACATCGCCGCCGACTACATCGAGGAATTCCTGGATATCTGCGACCTTGACGGCGACATCGATATCGATGCCCGCAACGGACGTGCCTACCTCTCGGTGAACTCGTCGGACGCGACCAACCTGCGTCTGCTGTCCAAGCCCGACACCGTGAACGCTCTGCAGGAGCTCACCCGCTTGGCCGTGCAGAACAAGACCGGCTCGTTCTCGCGTCTGATCCTGGACGTCGGCGGTTCGCGTGAGGCGCGCCAGGCTGAGCTCACCGACCTCGTCGGCCGGGCGATCGAACGTATCGAGGGCGGCGCAACGGAGGCTTCCCTCCCCCCAATGTCGTCGTACGAACGCAAGCTCGTGCACGACATCGTGTCGGAGCGTGGCTTCGTGTCCGAGTCGCTGGGCGAAGGCCGTGACCGTCACACGGTCATCACCGCCGCGTAGTTTCACGTGAAACAGTGACCCTTAATCTCGAGGCCGAGCCGGCCGTTGCCGCCGAGCTTTTCGGCGACCCCATCGACGTGGCGCGCGATTTCACCCGCCACCTTGCCGAGCAGGGTGAGGAACTCGGCCTGATCGGGCCGCTTGAACTCCCCCGATTGTGGAGTCGACACATCGTGAACTGTGTCCTGGTGGCTCCGTTGCTGCGTCCGGGTCTGGTCGGCGATGTCGGCTCCGGCGCCGGACTGCCCGGCCTGGTGCTCGCGATCGCCCGTCCCGACGTGTCCTTCGTGCTCATCGAGCCCATGGAACGTCGCGTGGCCTGGTTGACCGGGCAGATCGAGGAACTGGGCCTGACCAACGCGACAGTGTTGCGTGCCCGGGCAGAAGACATCCGCCTGGATGCCCCGCTCGATCAGGTCACCGCACGGGCCGTGAGTGCCCTGAAAACGTTGATTCCCCTGACCGCGCCGCTGCTGCGACCGGGCGGGGAGCTCGTCGTCATGAAGGGCGCCGGTGCTGCGGGCGAGATCGCCAACGCGGCCAAGGTCATCGCCCGCTTCCGGTTGCGAAATGTCGAAGTCCTCACCCTCGGTGAGGGCGTGCTGCCGGACGTCACCCGGGTCATAAGGGCTACAGTGGACTAGTCCCGGCAGCGCCCGTTCTTTGCGAACGGGCATCCGCTGTGGCTCACTCTCGGGTGGCTCATCAACCGTCGAACGCAAAGGTTTCACGTGAAACATCCTGGCGAAGACCAGCAGGCCGGCTCCCCCGGCCCCGGCCTCGACAACAGCACCCCCTTGGCCCGGGAGATTTCGGACCTGACCCGTCGGCGGCAGGTGATCGCGGCCGAACGGCTGCCGAAGCCGGCCAGCACCCGTGTGATCACGATCTCCAACCAGAAGGGTGGGGTCGGGAAGACCACGACGGCCGTGAACCTGGCCGCGGCACTGGCCAGGCAAGGCGCCCGCGTGCTCGTGATCGACCTGGATCCGCAGGGTAACGCGTCGACCGCTCTTGGTGTGGAACACCGCGCGGAGACCCCCAGCGTCTACGACGTCATCATCAACGACCTGCCTATGGTGGACGTCGTGCAGAAGAGTCCGGAGTTCGGGGCTCTCTACTGTGTTCCCGCCACCATCCACCTGGCCGGGGCCGAGATCGAACTGGTTTCGCTCGTCGCTCGGGAGCAGCGTCTTCGCCGCGCCCTCGACCTGCACATCAGGGAGATGACGGACCCGTACGATTACGTCTTCATCGACTGTCCCCCGTCGCTCGGTCTGCTCACGATCAACGCGTTCGTCGCCGCGCGCGAGGTTCTCATCCCCATCCAGTGCGAGTACTACGCGCTCGAAGGGTTGAGTCAGTTGCTCAAGAACATCGAGCTGATTGAGAAGCACCTCAACCCGCAGCTCGTTGTGTCCACGATCCTGCTCACGATGTACGACAGCCGCACCAATCTGGCCAATCAGGTGGCCCAGGATGTGCGCGATCATTTCCCGAAACAGGTGCTGGATACCCTGATTCCGCGCTCTGTGCGCGTTTCTGAGGCGCCCAGCTACGGTCAGAGCGTCATCAGTTACGATCTGAACTCCGCAGGATCGCTCTCCTACCTCGAAGCAGCGGCAGAAATGGCCCGTCGGGGCGTTCCAACATCAGGAGATGAGCAGTAATGGCAAAACGCACAGGGCTTGGTCGTGGCATCGGTTCGTTGATTCCCGTACAGGACAACCCGTCCCAGGTGCGTCCGGTCGACGTCTTCTTCCCGTACAACGAGAATCCCCATGCCGAGGGAACCGCCGGTGCCTCCCCCGTGACCGTATCTACGCAGGCTCTGGCCGTGGATGTGGCCATCGCAACGTCGCCCAGTGAGAGCGTCGAAGCAGGGAATGACTCGGACAACGATTTGCTCCCGGTACCCGGTGCCCGCCTCGCGCACCTCAACCCGGCTGATATCGTGCCGAACGCGGTGCAGCCACGCAGCGTCTTCGATGAAGATGACCTGGCCGAGCTGGTGCACAGCATCCGTGAGGTCGGCGTACTTCAGCCGATCGTGGTGCGTCCGCTGGCCGAACAGCCCGGCAAATACGAGCTCGTCATGGGTGAGCGCCGCCTGCGTGCCACCAAAGAGGTCGGTCTCGACAGTATTCCGGCCATCGTGCGCGACACCGCCGACATCGACATGCTCCGCGATGCACTGCTGGAGAACCTGCACCGAGCCCAGCTTAACCCGTTGGAAGAGGCGTCGGCGTACCAGCAACTGCTGTCCGATTTCGAGATCACTCAGGAAGAACTGGCCAGCCGAATCGGACGGTCACGCCCCCAGATCACGAACACCCTCCGGCTGCTCAAGCTACCCGAAGCGGTTCAGCTGCGCGTGGCGGCCGGCGTTCTGTCGGCCGGTCACGCACGTGCTGTGCTGTCGGTGGGGGACCACGACGGCATGCTGCGCTTGGCTGACAAGATCGTGAACGAGGACCTGTCAGTGCGAGCGGCTGAGGCCGCGGCGGCGGCGGGTCCGAAGCCCGTGGTCGTGAAGCCGTCGTCCGGAAAGCGCCAGGGACACCTCAATGAGATCGCCGAACACCTCGGTGATCGCCTGGATACCCGCGTGAAGATCAGCCTGGGAGCAAGAAAAGGCCAGATCACAGTAGATTTTGCGACAATTGGTGACCTGAACCGCATCCTCGGTGTCCTCGGTGAACCCGGCTTCGGATCGAATTGATTTTCAGACGTTTCACGTGAAACATCCGCGCTTCAAGCGCATCTGCCGAGTTGAATCCTGCTGTCAAAGCCTATCGAGCTGCTCGGATTCTGTTGCAATGTGAATGTTTCACGTGAAACGTTCTCGTTCGGTCAGGCTGACGAGGCGCGCCACCTCCATGCAAATCCCGTGCAGATCGTGACGAGTGGAGACCCGCAACAACACGGTGGTCGAGCCCGTCGAAACCAGATCCGTCGGTCGAGTCTGTCAAAACCAGATCCGTTGGTCGAGCCTGTCGAGACCACTTCGGCCAAACACCTGCGTACTCGTCGAAGTACTCGACACCGAAGAGACCCCGCCCGTGCATATAGGTGTGTTTCACGTGAAACGGGCCAGATATTATGACGACTTTTCTGACCTACTGCTCGCGTCGCGTGACGGCCAAGACACGTATTCACCCGGTGATCGAGCTCGTCGGGACCAAGGGCGCGCTCGAATTCCGAACCAAATCCTCATATGGACCACTGTCTTCGTCGAAATTCGGACGCTCTGGGCGTGCCTCTGCACCGAAATAGCCGGATCGGCAGCGGAACCCTGTCGAAAACGCGAGCGTAGAATGCCTCTCGCTGCGTCGAAATTGACCGTTTCACGTGAAACATGTGGATCATTTCGCTTGAGTCCGCCGATGCGGTTGGGTTGACCTCGCCGCTGGCACAGATGAGGAGCTGAGATTGGCGTTGTTCGTCGATGTTTCACGTGAAACTGTCGAACGTGATCTGAGTGGAGCTGGTACTTGCGGTGCAAGCATCGCCCGTGACCTCGAGCCAGGTCTCACTCCACCTAAGGTCTAACCGTGGGAATGTGCACGAGCCTGGTTTCGACAGGCTCAACCAGCGTCCGATCGAGACGACGTGCACCAGCCCAGCGCGCCGAGGTCAATGTTTCACGTGAAACGGTCCGAGGTCCGGGTGGGTGATCATCTTTTCGCTCGCAACCAATCTCTGAAGGGCTGACGAGCGTGCTGGCTTGGGATCGACCAGAGCTGCCAGCGGCCGGCGACCCCGACGGCCGGCGTGGTCTTCAGGAGCGGGGGAGGGGTCGGTCCGTACGCCAGGTTCAGTGTTTCACGTGAAACACGGATGCATTCAGCGCAGGCTGACCGAGGCGGCTCGGGCCAGGGCGGCGTACACGGCTCCGAGTGTCTCGCCGGATGCCTCGATCGACTGGGGTGCGAGCGACGTCTCGGTGAGGCCGGGGAGAACATTCGCTTCCAGGAACCAAGCGACACCATCGGCATCCACCATCAGGTCGATACGGGACAGCTGGGCCAGGCCGAGCAGACGGTGGATCGCCACCGCGGTGTCCGCGACCGTGGCGGCAACCTCCGGCGCGATGCGTGCGGGAGTGAAAAACAGCGTCTCACCGGCGTTATAGCGTGCCTCGAAGCTGAAAACACCGCTGACGGGCACGATCTCCACCGCCGGAAGGGCCTGGGGGCCGTCGCCGGTATCGATGACGGTCACCGCGAGCTCGGTTCCTTCGATCTTGGCCTCCACGAGCGCGGTGTCGGCGTACGTGTAGGCATCCACCATGGCGCGGGGAAGACCTGCGGCGGTCTCGACTATGGTGACACCCTGGGCCGAGCCGCCCTGGGCCGGCTTGACCACCAGCGGGGTGCCGAGCGCGGTGACGAGGTGTTCGAGTACGCTGGCCGCACCCAGGTCGCGGAAGGTCTCGCGGGAGAGGGCGATCCAGGCCGGAGTGGAGTACCCGGCCCGGCGCACGAGTTCCTTAGCGGTGGGCTTGGACCAGGCCAGGCCGGCCGCGGTTCCCCGAGGTCCCACGTGCGGGATCCCGGTGGTCTCCAGCAGAGACAGCAGGGCGCCGTCTTCGCCGGTGGCACCGTGGAGCACTGGCCAAATGACGTCCGGCCGGCGCTCGGCGAGTTCGGTGAGCAGTCCGGCTTGCGGGTCGAGCAGGGTGACCCGGTGGCCCAGATTGGTCAACTCGTCGGCGACGCGTCGGCCACTGCGGATGGAGACGTCACGCTCGTGCGAGATGCCGCCCGCGAGAACCACTACGTCAAGGAACTCGGATTCGCTCATGATCTGGGTTTTTCCTTTTGTTGGGCCGGTCTCTGCGGGTGATGTCACTGTGGTTGGTATCACTGTGGTTGGGTGACAGCGGGTCAGGTGTGTCGCGTCAGTTGATGTCGGGCGGCGGGGCGCCGAAACGGCGACCGTCGTGGGCGGGCGACAGAGAGCCGGTGCCGGCGAAGGTGTCGAGCAGCTCCAGTTCGTCGCGCACGACGGTGGCCAAGCGGCGGATGCCGAGACGGATGTGTTCGGGTGTCGGATAGCAGAACGACAACCGGATGTTCTGGCGGCCCTGGCCGTCGGCGAAGAACGCGGTGCCGGGGGTGTAAGCCACCAGCTCCTTCACCGCACGGGGCAGCATTGCCTTGGAGTCCAGGGTCTCGGGCAGGTTCAGCCACACGTAGAAGCCACCGTTGGGGTTGGTCCAGGTGAGCTCCGGCAGGTATTCAGCGAGGGCGGAGAGCATGGCGTTCTTGCGTTCCCGGTAGACCCCGCGGAAGGTGTTGATCTGGCCTTTCCAGTCTGCCGTGGCCAGGTACTCGGAGATGACGAGCTGGCTGAACGAGCTGGGGGAGAGCACGGCGGCTTCATTGGCCAGCACCAGCTTCTCGCGGATGGCGTGCGGCGCCAGGGCCCAGCCCACCCGGAACCCGGGTGCCAGGGTCTTGGAGAAGGTGCCAAGATAGATGACGCCGTCCCGTTCGACCGAACGCATCGCATCCGGTGCCTTCTGGTCGAAGTAGAGCAGCCCGTAGGGGTTGTCCTCGAGAACCAGGATCTGGTTCTCCCTGGCGATCTCGAGGATCTCCAGGCGACGCGCCCAGCTGAGCGTGACACCAGCAGGATTGTGAAAGCTGGGAATCGTGTAGAGGAACTTGATGGTGCGGCCGGCGGCCTTCAGTCGGGCGATGTGCTCGCGCAGGGCCTCAGGGATCATGCCCTGGTCGTCCATCGGAACGTGGTCCACGTCCGCCTGGTATGACTTGAAGATCACCATCGCGGTGACGTAGCTCGGCCCCTCCGAGATGACGACGTCACCCGGGTCGAGGAAGAGCTTGCTGACCAGTTCGAGGGCGTGCTGCGACCCCGTGGTGACCACGACATCGTCGGCATTCGCCCGGATTCCCTCGAGGGCCATCACCTCGAGAATCTGCTCACGGAACAAGGGAAATCCCTGACCAGAGCCATATTGCAGGGCCACGGGACCTTGTTTGCGCATAACGTTCTCGAGCGCGCTCATGACGAGGTCGTGCGGCAGTGCGGCAACGTAGGGCATGCCGCCGGCCAGGGAGACGACCTCGGGGCGGGACGCGACGGCGAACAGGGCGCGCACCTCGGAGGCGCGCAGGGCGGCGGCTCGCTCGGCGTAGTGGTGGTACCACGGGTCGAGGTTGTTGCCGGCCTGGGGGGTGCCTATCGCTGTCACGTCATGTCCGTTCTGGTGAGGCCTTAATCGTATGGGGTGCCACGCGCGGTGTCCGCATAAGCCGACGGATGCCCGCGTGAATACGCAAAAACACCCGCCCGGCGTGTGCCGGGCGGGTGGTGGGGTTCGCGAGGAACCGTCCGGCGGCTACTTGAGGTAGGCGGCCAGGTCGGCTTCGAGGGCGGGCTTCGGCTTGGCGCCGATGACGGTCTTGACGACCTCGCCCTTCTGGAAGACCTTCATCGCGGGGATGGAGGTGATCATGTACTTCGCGGCGAGGGCTGGGTGGTCGTCGACGTTCAGCTTGACGATGTCGATCTTGTCGGAGTTCTCAGCGGCGATCTGGTCGAGGATCGGGCTGACGGCGCGACACGGGCCACACCACTCGGCCCAGAAGTCCACCAGGACGGTCTTCTCGTTGTTGATGACTTCCGACTCGAAGGTGGCGTCGGTAACGGCGCGTGCTGACATGTGGTGCTCCTTAGTTGGTGACGCTTGCAAATTCGGGGTCGCCGGCCTGAGCCAGCAGATCCTCGGGAAGGGTAGCCAGGTAGTGTTCGGCGTCCAGAGCCGCCACGGTGCCGCTGGCGGCCGCGGTGACGGCCTGGCGGTACGTGGGGTCAATGACGTCTCCCGCGGCGAACACGCCCGCCTGGCTGGTCTTGGAGGACCGTCCGGCGACCGCGATGGTGCCGTCGCTGGTGAGGTCGAGCAGGTTGTGCACGAGGTGGGTACGCGGGTCGTTGCCGATCGCCACGAACAGGCCGCCGATCGGGAGGTTGCTTTCGGCGCCCGTGACGGTGTCGCGCAGGCGCAGGCCCTCCACGGCGTCTTCACCATCGATGCCGACGACCTCGGTGTTCCAGACGAACTCGATCTTCGGGTGCGACTTGGCGCGCTCCTGCATGATCTTGGACGCCCGCAGGGTGTCCTTGCGGTGGATGATGTAGACCTTGCTGGCGAAGCGGGTGAGGAAGGTGGCCTCCTCCATGGCGGAGTCGCCGCCGCCGACGACGGCGATGACCTTCTCCTTGAAGAAGAACCCGTCGCAGGTGGCGCACCAGGAGACACCCCGGCCGCTCAGACGCTCTTCATCGTGGATGCCCAACTTGCGGTAGGCGGAGCCGGTGGCGAAGATCACCGAGAGGGCCTCGTGCGTCTCGCCGTTGCCCAGGGTCACCGACTTCACGGTGTCGCCGAATTCCAGCTTGGTGACGTCGTCGTAGATGACCTCGGTGCCGAACTTCTCGGCCTGCTCCTGCATCTTGGCCATCAGCTCGGGACCCTGGATGCCGTCGGCGAAGCCGGGGAAGTTCTCCACGTCGGTGGTGTTCATCAGTTCACCGCCGGCCTCGACTGAGCTAGCGATCAGGAGCGGCTTCATGTTCGCCCGCGCAGCGTAAATGGCGGCCGTGAACCCGGCAGGGCCCGAACCGATGATGATGATCTGACGCACGCGTAGACTCCTTGAAATCAGTGGGAGAGACGCCCTTCGGCGCCTCACTTTCGGGTACAACACATCCTAATCGGATGCTATTCCGCGCCGTCCGGCCTGGAGCCCCAGCGCACAGCAGGCGCTCAGTAAACCGGTCACCGCATCAGCGGCGGAAACGGGCCTTCAACGGGGCCACGAAACCATGCAGCTCGCTGCTGCGCATGAGCAGCAGCAGCCCGAAGTAGAGACCGGACATGACCATTCCGATGATGACCATGCTGATGATCGCCGGGGCGATGCCCGACACGGCGAAACCGTCGGCGCGGGTGCCGCCGAGCGTCACGAGGAGGGCAAGCCCCGCGGCCACGGGCACGACGGCCGCGACGAGGTACGTCACCAGGCTGCGGAGAATCCGGCGACCGTCGATACCGCCGAGGCGTTTACGCAGCAGCCAGGCGGCCAGGAGGGCCTGCAGCGTACCGGACACCGTCACGACGAGGGCGATCCCGAACGCGGTCCATTCCCGGGGGAGCAGAAGGCAGCCGAGCACGCCGACCACGACGAGGACGACCTGGAAGAGCGTGAAGAAGAACGGCGTGCGGGTGTCGCCGAGGGCGTAGAAGGTGCGCTGCACGACGAAGAGCACGCAGAAGGCCACCAGGCCAAGCAGGTAGGCGATGATGACGTTGCCGATGGCCTGGGTCTGGCTGAAGCTCTGGTGCACGAACACGGCCGCGAACGGGTACGCGCACACCATGATGACGGCGCTGGCGAGCACGATCAGCAGGGTGGTGCCGCGGATGGCGGAGGACGCATCCGTTCGGAGCCGGGCGGTGTCGCCGCGGGAGGCGTGCTCGCTCATCCGGGTGAAGTATGCGGTGGCGACCGAGACCGTGATGATCGAGTGCGGCAGCATGAAGATCAGCCAGGCGGTGCTGAGCACGGCCGTCGAGGCGTCCTCACCGGAGGCGCCGGACACGACCTGGGTCTCGACGATTCCGGCTGCGGTGGTGAGCAACAGCATGCCGAAGGTCCAACTGGCCATCTTGCCGGCCGCGCCGAGGCCGACGCCACGGAACGTGAAGTCGGGCCGGTAACGCAAGCCGATGCGGTGCCAGAAGTAGTAGAGCACCACGGCCTGCAACACGACGCCCAGCGTGGCGCTGCCGGCCAGCAGGGCGATCATGCCGGGGCTGAAGTCGGTGGCCAGTCGCTGGCCCAGCGGGTCGGCGCCGAACAGGGCCATGAAGACGAGCAATCCGGCGATTGCGATGATGTTGTTGAGAACCGGGACCCAGGTGAACGGGCCGAAGGACTTGCGGGCGTTGAGCACCTCGCCCAGCACCGTGTACAGGCCGTAGAAGAAGATCTGTGGCAGGCACCAGTAGGCGAAAGCGATGGCCAGGGACAGCTGTTCTGGGGAGTAGCCCGGCCCGATGAAGCGGGTGATGACGGGCGCCAGCAGACTGGCGACCAGGGTCGTGATGGCCAGGATGCCCAGGGCGAGGGTGACGAGCTTGTTGATATAGGCCGTGCCGCCGTCGTCGTGCAGGCTGGCGCGCACGATCTGCGGAACGAGCACCGCGGTGAGCACGCCACCGGCCACGATCGTGTAGACCGTGTTGGGCAGCTGGTTGGCCAGGGCGAAGGCGTCGGCGCTCTGGCCGAACTGCCCGATCACGCGGGCGAACACGATCACCTTGAGGAACCCGAGGAGCCGGGAGACCATGGTGCCGGAGGCCAGGATCGCGCTGGCGCGGCCAATGCCGCCCGTATTAGCCACGGGGAGCCGTCGGCAGGTCGTCGGGCTCGGTGGTCGGCTCAGGGTCGACGGCGGGCGCCGAGTCGGTGGCCGGCTCAGCGGAGGCGAGGGGCGCGGCGTCGGCGCCGGACTCGGCATCCGGGTCGGCCTCGGTGCGGGCAGTGAGGGCCCGGTCGCGGCGACGGTGCACGATGTTGCGCCAGACGCCGAAGCCGAAGAACAGCACCACGAGTGCGGCGAAGATCCGCGATCCGATGCCTTCCCAGTCGGCGCGGACGTTCACGGAGATCAGCGACGGCTGGTCTATCGCGGCGCCGGACGGGGTGAAGAGCGAGACCCGCAGGGACACCGCACCGTTCCCGACCGCGGCCGTGACCGGGATGGAGACGGTCTTGGCGGAGCTGGCGTCGAGGACGGCCTCGACGTCGTTGCCCACCACCAGGCGGCCGTTCGACGGCACCACCTGCACGCGCACAGTGACGGCCTGGCCGAGGGCGTTGTTGAGGGTGATGGGGATGTCGACCTTGCTGCCGACGACGTTGATGGGCCCGGTGGTCGTGACCGTGATCGACCGCAGCACCTCGTGGGAGGCCGCCAGATTGTCTCCAACGGCGGTGCGCCACGCGGTGGTGTCGGACTGCCAGGCGGGCGCCAGGAGGGCGAGCAGAGCGAGCCGGTTCGGTGCCGTGACGGCGACGGGGTCGGCGAGGGCCGTGGAGAAGTCGTTGATTTCGGTCTCCCGGTCGATGAGGCGGGCGGCCAGGTCCAGGGTTCCGGTGGGTTCGGCCTGCGCGGCGAAGCTGACGCCTGTCGAGACGGGGGTGGCGGTGGCCGTGGTCAGGGTGGTGGGCGTGTACCAGGGCAGCTCGTTCAGGGCCTGGATGGTCTGCGCGAGGCGTGCGGCGGTAGGCGGCCAGCCCCGGTCCATGGTGGCGAGGAGGGTGCGCGCTGCGGTGGGGTTGGCGGCGGCGACCACGGCGATCTGTGAGGAGACCTCGGCCATCGCGGCGCGCCAGGCGTCGTCGGTCGTGGCGGTCGCTGCGGTGCGCAGCGCCGCCGAGATACCGGCGTCGGCGACCAGGCCGAGCTCGTCCGAGCCCAGAGCGGCGGTGGTGCTTGCCGTGGCGTCCTCGTCGGACTGCGTGACGTTGCCGGCGGCGAGGATCGTGGTGGACAGCCCCGCGGCGGCGAAGGCGGCCAGGTCGCCCTGCGCGACGACGTTGTCGGCGGGCCAGGCGATCGTCGTGGAGGTGTAGTCCCAGGCGAGCAGCTGCTCCAGGGTGGGTACTGTGCTCGTCGGCGACTCGGGGGTGGCCGTCGGCACGGGGGTGGCGGGATCCGTGGTCTCGGACTGCCCAGCCGGCGGAGTCACCTGATCGGTCGCGGCGAACAGGTTCGGGTCGAGGGCGAAGTCCAGCGAGATCGGCGCCGGCACGCCCGACGCGCCGGCTTGCACGGCCAGTGACGGGTCGGCATCCGCATACCCGAGCGGGAATATATCGTTCTCGGCCTGGTCGAGGCGGGACAGCCAGTCGACCGCGGTGGGCGGCGCGGCGCTGCCCAGCAGGCGGATGGACGCGATGATCATGGGGTCGATGGCTATGGCGACGGGCTTGTTGAGGACGCCGTCGAGCTGCCGGGTGAGGATCCCCGAGGATGCGGTGTACGCGGCAAGGTCGTCCGAACCGATGATGCCGGTGCTTCCGGCCGGTGTGGTGATGGGCATCGCCACGGCGAGGTTGACCGGGGTGACCGTGGGGACCTGGGTCGTCGACGTGTCCGGGTACCAGACGAAGGTGGACTGGCCGGCCGCCCGCACGGTGTCGTCAGTGCTCAGCGTCGCGGCGATGCCGCGTGGTCCCCACGGGCTCCACTCGAACAGCCCGAGCGATGCGTTGGGCACGGTGACGTCGAGATTGACTGTGCTGTGCGGTTGCACCGGCGCGGTCAGCGGCACGCTCAGCATCAGCTCGCCGGAGTCGCGGTCGTCGTCGGGCTCGAGCCAGTCGTTCAGGGCGGTGCGTGTGGTGAGGGCGCGCTCGGCCAGGTAGACCTCGACCGTTGCGGAGGACAGCGGGGAGGCCGAATCGTTGGTGACGCTGACGGTCAGGCGCAGATCCTCGTTGATGTGCAGGATCGACGAGGCGCTCGGCGAGAGAGACAGGGTGACGGAGTCGTCTTCCGTCGCCAGGGGAACCGTATTCGTTGCCGCCGTGGCGACCAGAGCCGGCGCGGCCACAGCGGACTGGCCCGCTGCCAGGGCGGGAAACAACACCAGGGGGGCAGAGAGCAGCAGGGCGAGAAGACGGCGCCGTGTTCTGGGGAGCGCGGGCCGACGCGCGTTATTCCGATCGGCCACCATGTACGGGATTCTACGGCGTACGCAGCGCAGAACCCTCCGCGTGGGCTGGGCGGCACGCGGCGGCGCGGGGCGAGCCAGTACCATGGGGGCATGCAGAGCGTCGCGGCAGCCCTCGCAAGACTGGGCGACCTGGCTGCCTCCCCCACCATTTCCCGACTGGCGGATGCGTTCGCCGACGCCGGCTTCGAGCTGGCCCTGGTCGGCGGCCCCGTGCGCGACGCGTTCCTGGACAGGGTCACCAACGACCTCGACTTCACCACTGACGCCACCCCGGACCAGATCCTCGCGATCGTGAAGCCGATCGCCGAGGCGCACTGGGACATCGGCCGGGCCTTCGGCACCATCGGCGCCCAGATCGCCGGCGAGAAGGTGGAGATCACCACTTACCGCGCCGACAGCTACGACGGTCAGACCCGTCGCCCCGACGTGGTGTTCGGCTCCAGCCTCGAAGACGACCTGTTGCGCCGCGACTTCACGGTCAACGCCCTGGCGTTGCGGCTGCCGCAGGTGGTTCTCGTCGACCCGTCCAACGGGATCGATGACCTCCTCAACGCAGTGCTGCGCACGCCCACTTCGCCCGAGATCTCCTTCGGTGACGACCCGCTGCGGATGATGCGGGCCGCGCGGTTCACCGCGCAGCTCGGCTTCACCCTGGAGCTGGAGACGGCCGTCGCCATGGCGGCCATGGCGTCGAGCATCGACATCATCTCGGCGGAACGGGTCGGCGACGAGCTCGGCAAACTGCTGCGGGCGCACAATCCGCGGGCCGGCATCGAGCTGCTCGTGGAGTCGGGCCTGGCCGCGATCGTGTTGCCCGAGATCCCCGACCTGCGCCTCGAGGTGGATGAGCATCACCATCACAAGGATGTCTATCAGCACACCCTCACGGTGCTCGACCAGGCCATCGGATACGAGAGATCGCGCAAGAACCTTGCCGAGCCAGACCTCGTGGTACGGCTGGCTGCGCTGCTGCACGACATCGGCAAGCCGGCGACCCGCCGCCTCGAGCCCGGCGGCGTGGTGAGCTTCTACCACCACGATGTGGTCGGTTCGAAGCTGGCTAAGAAGCGACTGCGCGCGCTGCGCTTCGACAACGACACGATCTCGGCCGTCTCCCGGCTGGTCGAACTGCATCTGCGGTTCTTCGGCTACACCGAGGGCGCCTGGACCGACTCGGCGGTGCGCCGGTACGTGCGCGACGCCGGGGACCAGCTGGAACGGCTGCACATCCTCACGCGCGCCGACGTGACCACCCGTAACCGCCGCAAGGCCGACCGGCTGGGCTTCGCCTACGACGACCTCGAGCAGCGCATCAGCGAGCTCGCCGCGCAGGAAGAGATGGAAGCGGTGCGCCCCGACCTCGACGGTGAGGAGATCATGGCGGTGCTCGCTCTCACGCCCGGACGCGAGGTCGGCGAGGCCTACCGTTACCTACTGGAGCAGCGCCTGGACGACGGCCCGCTCGGCACCGAGGAAGCCACCCGACGGCTCCTGGCCTGGTGGGCCGCGCGCGAGGCCTGACCCTCCCAGACTGAGCCCCTCCTCCACAGCCCCGTCCCGTGGTGCCGATCTGCACACCCGTGCCCGCGCGGGCGGCATCGGCGCCGCAGTCGGTCACTGTCGGGGCATGGAAACCACCCAAGCGCTCCTCACCGAACTCGAACCGGGCAGCCACCCGGACCTCTCTACCGATGTCTGGCTGCGGGCAGACCGGGATGCGCGCTACCTGATGCGGATCTACGCCACCGCGCTGGGCCGACGCTCCCGCCCGGTGCTGACCCACCTGTCCGCGGCGCGGGTCTGGGGGTTGCCGATCCTCGGACCCTGGCCGCGGACCGTGCACCTGCAGGGCGGCCGGCGCGACTTGGCCGACGCGCCGGGCATCACCTGGCACCGGGAGTACCTTGCCGACGCGGACATCACCGAGATCGGCGGCCTGCTCGCCACAACACGGCTCCGCACGATGGTGGACCTGGCCCGCAGCCAGCCGTTCCGCTCGGCGGTGATCAGCCTCGACGCGGGGTTGCAGCCCCGGTTCGTGCTGCCGCCGGGCACGCTGGCCCCCGCCGTCTCCCGCGACCGCCTACTCGAGCGCGTGCTGGGCCTGGGCGCGGAGCGCGGTGCCGCGCGCGCCCGGCTGGCGGCCCGGTTCGCCGACCCGCGGTCCGGTTCGAGGGGGCAATCGCTCAGCCGGGCGAGCATGTACCTCGCCCGGGTCCCGCTGCCCGAGTTGCGCGCGGCCTGCCCTCACCCAGAAGGAGAGGAGCAGATCGACTTCCGCTGGGACGCCAGGTTCCACGTGAAACGTCGCACGCTGCTCGGCGAATTCGACTGTGAGGTGAACCGGCCCGGCGACCGGTCGCGCGAGGCGCGACTGCAGGCATCCGGGCGCATCCTGGCCCGGTGGCGCTGGGCGGATGCCCTGCACCCGGGCCGGTTGCGCGAGGTCCTGGAGGGCGCGGGGCTCAGGCCGGAGCCCTGATGCTCGGCCGCGGGCCGCCGGGCACCCGGCGATGGGCCGGAATCGCGGTGTGGAGGGCACCGAACCCGAACGGTGGCGCTTGGCTCGCCGTTCGGGTAGTCTTGGCAGGTTGTCTGTGTGCCGGAGTCCCGGCCTCCACCTTCAACACATGCACAACCCTCCTGTTGCAGAAATACTGCAGCCGTTTTAGTCCGAAGGAGGTGGGTTAGTCATGCATCAGTACGAGTTGATGGTTATCCTCGATCCCGAGATCGATGAGCGCACCGTAGCTCCCAGCCTTGACAAGTTCCTCAACGTTGTTCGCAACGATGGTGGAACCATTGACAAGGTTGACGTTTGGGGTCGCCGCCGTCTCGCATACGAGATCAACAAGAAGGCCGAGGGCATCTACGCCGTCGTCGACTTCACCGCGAACGCTTCAGCAACTGCCGAGCTCGACCGCCAGCTGAAGCTGTCGGAAGCCGTCATGCGCACCAAGGTTCTCCGCGCCGAAGAGGGCATCGCCCAGGTTGCCGTCGCAAGCAAGCTTGCCGCCGAGAAGGCCGCCCGCAAGGCTGCCAACCCGAAGGCTGCTGCTGCTCCGGTCAAGGCCGACGCTCCTGCCGCAGCTCCCGCTGCCAAGGTCGCCGCTTCCGCGAAGCCCGCAGCTGCCCCGGCAGCTCCGGTCGCCGTGGACGCTCCTGCCGAGGCAGACGCCGACAAGGCAAGCGACAAGTAGCCCATGGCCGGCGAGACCGTAATCACCGTGGTGGGCAACCTCACCAGCGATCCGGAACTGCGTTACACGCAGAACGGGCTGGCGGTAGCCAACTTCACCATTGCCTCCACTCCGCGCAATTTCGATCGCGCGGCCAACGAGTGGAAAGATGGCGAGGCACTGTTCCTGCGCGCGAGCGTTTGGCGTGAATTCGCCGAACACGTGGCCGGTTCACTGACCAAGGGTTCCCGTGTCATCGCTTCCGGGCGTCTCAAGCAGCGTTCGTATGAGACCAAGGAAGGTGAAAAGCGCACGAGCATGGAGCTCGAGATCGACGAAATCGGTCCTTCGCTGCGCTACGCCACCGCCTCTCTCACGCGTGCGCAGTCCTCGTCCGCTCCTCGCGGCGGCGCGCCTGTCGCGCAGCAGCAGGGCAACGACGAGCCCTGGGCACCCAGCGCCCCCGCCGCCAACACCGGCGGCGGAGATGTCTGGAACACCCCGGGCAACTTCAGCGACGAGACCCCCTTCTAAGCCGAACCTCACGGTTGACGGCTGCACACACGTTTAAGAAAGTAAGGAAATCATGGCTGGAAAGTCGAGCGGCGACCGCCGCAAGCCGCTCCGCGGTGCTAAGGGTGGCAAGAACGCCGCCCCCGCGAAGTCGATCCGGGTTGGTGTCATCGATTACAAAGATGTCCCCACTCTTCGGAAGTTCATCTCAGAGCGTGGAAAGATCCGCGCCCGCCGCATCACCGGCGTCTCCGTCCAGGAGCAGCGCCTGATCGCGCGTGCCGTCAAGAACGCCCGCGAAATGGCCTTGCTGCCCTACGCCGGCTCAGGCCGGTAAGGAGCCCTCACATGTCGAAACTGATTCTGACGCACGAGGTCTCCGGCCTCGGCACCCCCGGTGACATCGTTGATGTCAAGAACGGGTTCGCTCGCAACTACCTTCTCCCCCAGGGCTTCGCTGTTGCGTGGACCCGCGGTGGCGAAAAGCAGATCGAGCAGATCAAGGCCGCCCGCGTAGCCCGCGAGCACGCCACCCTCGAAGAGGCCCAGGCCCTCAAGGTCGCCCTTGAGAGCACCAAGGTCAAGCTGGTCGTCAAGGCCGGCGCCGGCGGACGCCTCTTCGGCTCCGTCAAGACCACCGACGTGGCCGAAGCGGTTGCCGCTGCCGGTCTCGGTGCCGTCGACAAGCGCAAGATTGAGCTCAGCCCGATCAAGGCGACCGGCGAGCACACCGCGACGGTTCGTCTGCGCGACGAGCTCAGCGCGACCATCACCCTTCAGGTGGTAGCCGCTAAGTAAGCGTCTGTACGGGTGTAGCGGTGGTTCCTTCGGGGGCCACCGCTACACCTCTTTAACGCCGCCACCCTTCCCCCGTTGGTGGCACAATTCCGGCCGTGTTTTCCACCCCTTTGTGCACAGGCGCCCACCTATTTCATCAACATTCAAGGGACCGTTGAAACAAGTTTTTCCACACATCTGTGAATAGAATAAATACCTGATCAAATTCGATTTTTGATTTAATACTCGTGAGTTGTCCACAGGTGAGTGCACAGCTTGTGCACAAGCGTGGCGGCGTTTCACGCAGATTCCCCACAGGGTTATCCACAGGGCGGTTTGGCTGGTGAGGCAAGCCTCTCTAGGGTAGGCAAGCGGGTCGATCACCGGATGCGCCTGCGTGCCGGGCGGCTGGTGTCAGCGGCTCCTGATAGACCTGAACCAACCAACAGAGGAGGCCCGGCGTGTCGATAGCTCACCTGGGTTACGCAGACCAGCGCGGATCCGATCAGCGCGGATCCGACCGCGGCTCCGAGTACCGGAGCACCTCCGAACCTCGCCACTCCGAGCGCACCCCGCCGCATGACCTGCTGGCCGAGCAGAGCGCCCTCGGCGGCATGATGCTGAGCAAGGATGCCGTCGCCGACGTCGTCGAGACGGTGCGCGCTGCCGACTTCTATGTGCCCAAGCACGAGATCATCTTCGACGCCATCCTCTCGTTGTACGCGCAGGGTGAGCCCACCGACGTCATCACGGTCACCGACGAACTGACCAAGCTCGGCGAGATCTCCCGGGCCGGCGGCGCCGACTACCTGCACACGCTCACCAGCCTGGTGCCCACGGCCGCCAACGCCGGTTTTTACGCCACCATCGTCGCCGAACGGTCCATGCTGCGAAAGCTCGTGGATGCCGGCACACGGATCGCCCAGATGGGCTACGCGGGTGAAGGCGAGGTGCTCGACCTGGTCAACACGGCGCAGGCCGAGATCTACTCCATCACCGGCAGCACCGAGACCGAAGACTACGTTCCCCTCACCGACGCCGTGACGGCGGCCATCGAGGACATCGAAGCGGCCAAGCTCAAAGACGGTCAGTTCACCGGTGTACCCACGGGCTTCGCCGACCTCGACGAGCTCACCAACGGGTTCCACGGCGGCCAGCTCATCATCGTGGCCGCGCGACCCGCTTTGGGTAAGTCCACCCTCGCGCTCGACTTCGCCCGCGCCGCGTCCATCCACCACGACATGCCCAGCATCTTCTTCTCCTTGGAAATGGGACGCAGCGAGATCGCCATGCGCCTACTCGCCGCCGAGGCCTCCGTGCCCCTGCAGAGCATGCGCAAGGGCAACGTCGAGGCCCGCGACTGGACCACCATCGCCGCCACCCGCGGACGCATCAACGACGCGCCGCTCTACATTGACGACAGCCCCAACATGACGCTGGTCGAGATCCGTGCAAAGTGCCGCCGACTCAAGCAGCGCGTCGGTCTCAAGCTCGTCGTGATCGACTACCTGCAGCTGATGACCTCGGGTAAGAAGGTCGAATCCCGCCAGCAGGAGGTCAGTGAGTTCTCCCGGGCGCTCAAGCTCCTGGCCAAGGAACTGCAGGTCCCCGTGATCGCGCTGTCCCAGCTGAACCGTGGTCCCGAGCAGCGCGCCGATAAGATGCCGGCCATCTCCGACCTCCGGGAATCCGGTTCGCTGGAGCAGGACGCCGACATGGTCATCCTGCTGCACCGTGAGAGCGCCTACGAAAAGGACAACCCGCGCGCCGGCGAGGCCGACCTGATCGTGGCCAAGCACCGCAACGGTCCCACCCGCACCGTGACGGTGGCCTTCCACGGCCACTACTCCCGCTTCGCGGACATGGTGCCGGGGGCCTGATACCCCGACGCCAGCCGCGACGCCAGCCAGGACGCCACAGGGCCTGACAGCGGGGCTCATCCCCGGCCGTCAGGCCCTCTCGTTGCGCGGGGCATCCGCCCGGCCGGCCTGCTGCCGGCGACGAATCACTGCGTGCGCGTGGGGTCCTCGTCTGCGTCCGACGCATTCGACGTACCCTCATGCGCTGGCTCAGCGGGTTCCGCTGCCAGCGGCTCCTCCGACGGAGACGCGTGGGCCGTGGTGGGCGCATCCTGCGGCATCAGGTCGCCCAGGTCCTGCATGCCCTCCACATCCTGCGGGGTCAGGTCGCCCAGGTCCGGGCTATCGTCCGGGAGCGTGGCTGCGCGCCCCCGGCGCGGCCAGAAGGAGCGCCGTTCTCGCGTCTGCAGGGACACGTTGCCGGCTGCATCGGTGATCGCGGCGGTGATTCGGCCGTCCATCTGGTCGCCGAAGTGCTCGTCGAAGTTGCTCTCCAAATGGTTGGTGACGCTCTTGCTGATCCGGCGAGCCATCTCTTCCCGGCGCACCCGGCGTTCCACCTGGACCAGCACCTGGTGTTCGGCGCGGAACGCGCGGTAGGTGGCGATGCACATACCGATCATCACCACACTGACGGGGATCGCCGTGAGGATGGCACCGGTTTGCAGCGCGCTCAGCCCGCCGGCCAGCAGCAGCGCGATCGCGACGACGCCAACCATGCTCGCCCACAGAATACGGCTCCACTTGGGCGGATCCGTCTCGCCGCCGGAGGCGAGCATGTCGATGACGAGGGAGCCCGAGTCCGCCGAGGTGATGAAGAAGATCGCCACGATGGCCACGGCCAGCACCGCCAGGACCGGGCCGAGGGGAAGCTGGGCCAGGAAATCGAAGAGCACGTTCTCCGGCACGATCCCCACCTCGGGGTCGACGAGGGCGGCGGGGTTCTCCCAGACCTGCTTGATCACGCTGCCACCCATGACGGCGAACCAGAGGAAGGTGACGAGCGTGGGAACCAGGAGCACACCGGCGACGAACTCCCGCACGGTGCGGCCACGGGAGATACGGGCGATGAACACCCCGACGAACGGTGCCCAGGAGATCCACCAGCCCCAGTAGAAGACGGTCCAACTGCCCTGCCAGTCCAGTCCGGCCGAACCGGTGAAGGCGCTCGCATCGAAGGTGAGACCGACGATGTTCTGGAAGTACCCGCCGAGGGACTGCACGAAGACGCGCAGCAGGTACATCGTGGGTCCGAGCAGCAGAACGGCGACGAGGAATAGCGCAGCAGCACCGAGGTTGATGTTGGAGAGCCACTTGATGCCCTTGCCCACGCCGCTGACGACGCTGGCGATGGCGATCAGGGTGATGATCACGATCAGGACCACGAGCAGGGTGTTGCTGACCGAGTCGACGACGCCCAGATGGCGCAGCCCCGCGGCAATCTGCTTGACGCCGAGCCCGAGCGAGGTGGCCACACCGAACAGGGTGCCCACGATCGCGGTGACGTCGATCGCGTCGCCGAGACGACCCTTGACCTTGTCGCCGAGCAACGGCTCCAGGGCCCACCGGATCGACACCGGTCGGCCCTTGCGGTGAATCGCGTAGGCCAGCGAGAGTCCGACAACGGCGTAGACCGCCCAGGCGTGGAAGCCCCAGTGCAGGAACGTCTGCGACATGGCCGCCGCCGCCAGCTCCGGCTTGCTGCCGTGTACGCCGGGCTTGGGCTCCAAGAAGTAGGTGAGCGGCTCGGCGGCGCCCCAGAAGACCAGGCCGATGCCCATTCCGGCAGCGAAGAGCATCGCGAACCAGGACATCAGCCCGAACTCCGGCGCGTCGTCGTCTTGGCCGAGCTTGATGTCACCGAACCGGCTGAGGCCCATCCACACCGCGAAGATGACGAAGAATGCGACCAGCACCACGTAGTACGGGCCGAGGCCCGCAACGACCAGGGTCTGCAGTTGCGCCAGAACGGCGCCTGTGCGGACAGGGAAGAGGATGCTGATGAGAACCACTGCGACGATGATGGCCAGCGCGGGAAAGAAGATTCTCGGCGCGGCCACATGCACGCCGAAACGGCGGCGCCGGGTTGTCGAAGCGGCTGAAGTGGGAGGGATCAACGGGGCCGGAGTCGCGCTGGGAGTGCGCGCGTCGGCGTCGGGTTCGGTGGAACTGATAACGGGCAACCAATCGAGTCGGGGCGTCCCGGGACCGAGCGCTGCTCGGGCGGGGGCGCCGGCGGCAGTGCGGGAAGATCGTGCGATTCGAGAAGGGGCGGGCGCCGAATACGGCGCGGCCAACCCTCCACCTTAGATCGTGCGAGCGGTCCTTGGCTAACCGGGCAGGTCCATGGGCAGGGTCTTAGGGCCCGGAAAATCGCCGTGAGCGGGGAATCGACGACGGTACGCTACGAAGTGAGATCGCCCTGGGACAAGCGAACGACCCCGTTTACGCTCGTCCGGTGGCAGATGCGTCAAAGGAGTGGTTGCTCGTGAAGGTTGGCATTGGGCGTGAACGCCGAGACGGCGAAAAACGTGTCGCAGCGACACCGGAAACGGTGCTCCAACTCACCGCGCTGGGTGTGGACGTCACCGTCGAGTCCGGCGCCGGACTGGCCTCCGGCTACTCCGACGCCGCCTACGAGAAGGCCGGGGCGCACCTCGCACCCGTCTTCGATGCCGCCACGTTCGACGTGCTCTGCCACGTGCGTCCGCTGAGCCCCGAACTCGCCGCCACCCTGCCCGCCGGCACCATCACCGTGGGGCTGGCCTCCCCGGCATCCGAGCTGCCCACCGTGGCCGCCCTCGCCGCCGCCCAGGTCACCTCCTTCGCCCTCGAGCTGGTGCCGCGCATCTCCCGCGCCCAGTCGATGGATGCCCTCACCTCCCAAGCCCTCGTCGCCGGCTATCGAGCGGTGCTCGAGGCCACCATCCGCTTCCCCCGCTTCTTCCCGCTCTACATGACGGCGGCCGGCACCATCCCGCCGGCCCGGGTGCTTGTGCTCGGCGCCGGCGTGGCCGGGCTGCAGGCCATCGGAACCGCCAAGCGGCTCGGCGCCCGGGTCTCCGCCTACGACGTGCGCCCGGCCTCGGCCGACGAGGTCACCTCGATGGGCGGAACCTTCATCTCCCTCGACCTGGATGCCGTGGAGGGCGCCGGCGGTTACGCCACCGAACTCGCGGAGGACCGGGCCGTGCGTCAGCGCGAGCTGCTCGCCCCCTTCGTCGCCAAGGCGGATGTGCTCATCACCACCGCCGCGATCCCCGGCCGGCCTGCCCCGCTCCTGGTCACCCGGGAGATGGTCGCCGCCATGCCGGCCGGCTCCGTTGTGGTCGACCTGGCCGCAGAAACCGGCGGCAACGTCGAGGGCGTGCTGCCCGGCGAGGACCAGCTGGTTCCCACCAGTGCCGGCGACGGGGTCGTCACCCTGGTGGGAATGCGGGACGCCGCCAGTGCGATGGCGTCCGACGCATCCCGGCTGTACGCCAAGAACGTCGCCAACCTGCTCGCGCTCATGACGACCGACGGCCAGGTCGTTCCCGACTTCGCCGACGAGGTCGTCGCAGGCGCCTGTCTCACCTCCGGCGGCGAGGTGCGTCACGCACCCACCGCGGCCGCGTTGGAAGGAAAGAACTGATGGATCCGATCACCCTCCTGACGGTCATTGTGTTGACCGTCTTCGTCGGCTTCGAGGTGGTTTCCAAGGTGTCCAGCACCCTGCACACCCCGCTGATGAGCGGCGCCAACGCCATCCACGGCATCATCCTGATCGGCGCGATCATCGTCGCCGGCCAGCTCGACGACCCGTGGCTACTGGCCGTCGCGCTCCTCGCCGTGGCCCTGGCCACCGCGAACCTCGTGGGCGGCTTCGTCGTCACCGACCGCATGCTGGGCATGTTCCGCGGCCGCAAGCCCGCCGCCACCACGAAGGACACCACCAAATGAGCCTCCTGTCCGCCGAGTGGACCGCTCTGCTCTACCTGGCCGCCGCCGTCTGCTTCATCCTCGCCCTCAAGGGCCTGAGCTCGCCGAAGACCGCACGCCGGGGCAACCTGATCGGCGCCGCCGGTGCCACGGTCGCCGTGATCACGGTGTTCCTCTCCGCCAAGCTCGACAACATCCCGTACATCCTGCTCGCCATCGCCGTGGGCTCGGCGATCGCGGCCCCGATCTCCCGCCGGGTGCAGATGACCCAGATGCCGCAACTGGTGGCGCTGTTCAACGGCGTCGGCGGCGGCGCCGCCGCGCTCGTGGCGATGCTCGAACTGGGTCACAGTGACGGCCCCTGGGTGCTCGTCGCGGTGGTCTTCACCATGCTCGTCGGCGCGGTGTCGTTCGCCGGCTCCGCGATCACGGTGGCCAAGCTGCAGGAACTCATCACCACCCGCCCGGTGGTCTTCCCCGGCATGAAGTGGGTCATGAGCCTCGCGGCCGTCGCGGCCGTCGTCATCGGCGGGGTCGTCGTGGCCACCGGGTCCACCGGTTGGGCGCTGCTGCTGCTCGTGATCGGCCTGGCCGTCGGGTTGCTGCTGGTGCTCCCGGTGGGCGGTGCGGATGTGCCCATCGTCATCTCCCTGCTCAACGCCTTCACCGGCCTCGCGGTCGCCGCCTCCGGCGTGGTGCTGGACAACGTGCTGCTCGTGGTCGCCGGCACCCTCGTGGGAGCCAGCGGCACCATCCTCACCCGCGCTATGGCCTCCGCCATGGGCCGCGGCGTGAGTGGCATCATGTTCGGCGCGTTCCGCGGCGGCTCCACCGCCGGCTCCACCGTGCAGTCCAACCGGCCGGTGCGCTCCTCCAACGCCGAGGACGTGGCCGTGATGCTCGCCTACGCCCAGCGCGTCGTGATCGTGCCCGGCTACGGCCTGGCCGTGGCGCAGGGCCAGCACACCATCGCCGAGCTCGCGACGACCCTCGAGGCACGCGGTGTGGATGTGGCCTTCGCGATCCATCCGGTGGCCGGCCGCATGCCCGGGCACATGAACGTGCTGCTCGCCGAGGCCAATGTGCCCTACGAGTCGCTCAAAGAGATGGCCGAGGTCAACCCCGAGTTCAAGAACACCGACGTGGTGCTCGTTGTGGGTGCCAACGACGTGGTCAACCCGGCCGCCAAGACCTCGCCGGGTTCGCCCATCTACGGGATGCCGATCCTCGAGGTGGAGGACGCCCGCCAGATCGTCTTCCTCAAGCGGTCCATGCGCCCCGGGTTCGCGGGCATCGAGAACGAGCTGCTCTTCGACCCGAAGACCACGCTTCTCTTCGGTGACGCCAAGGACTCCCTCACCAAGGTGCTCGGCGCCGTCAACGCCCTCTAACCCGGCACGTCACGCTGAGGGCACTCAACCCAGGGCGCCCCAGAGGTTGTGTTCGGCGAGCACCGTGCGCAGCCGGGCCTTGGTGAGGTTGGAGCGTACGATCCAGCGGGCATCCGGGTTCTCGCTGACGGACAGCGTGCGGAATGCGGCGAGGCCCTCCTCGGGGCTGGCCGCGATGGCCACGCTCCAGCCGTAGCCGAGCGCCTGGCGCAGCACCCGGTACGCCTCCCTGGCCCTGGTCGGGTCGGTCACGATCGGCCCGCTGCCGAGCAGCAGGGCGGTGGCACGGTCGCAGGTGCGCAGCGCCAGTTCCTGGGCCGGGCCGGTCTGTAGCAGCCGAGGTTCGCAGATCGAGGCCAGGGCGGCGCGCGCGAGCCAGGCATCCGCCGCGTTCGACCACTCGTCGACGACCCCGTGCATCACCTCCGGGTCGGCGTCACCGACCAGCTGCAGGGCCCTGGCCGCACCTTCCCGCACCCGCCAGCGTTCGTCGGCGGCGGCACGGCGGAGGGCGGCGAGGGCGCCGGGGCGGTCCGCTGGGTCGAGGGCCAGCCGGCCGAGTCCCTCCGTTCCGCAGAAGGCGAGGTACTCCTCGGCCGAATCGGCCAGGCGCCAGATCAGGTCGGCGGGGGCCGTTGCGGCGAAGGCGTCGGCGAGCGGCAGGTTGGCCCGCGGGCCCGGCAGTCCGGACCGGCTGTTCAGGTAGCCGGGAACGGCATCCGGGTCGCGGGCGAACAACTCGCTCAGCGTCGCGAGGTGGTCGGCCGGGTCTGGGCGTGCGGCGGTGCCCGGTGCTGCGTTGGCCGCAGCGCTGGCCGGTGTGCGTGGATCGCCCATGATGACCCCCTATTTCGCCGACCGTAGTCTCCCCGCCGCCCTGGCGCAACGCCGTGCCGGGCCGTGGGTGCCGGCGGCACCGACCGGGCCCGGGTGCGCCGCGTAGACTGGACCCACTCCCTGCGACGAAAGAGGTCCCCGCGTGGCGAACGCCCCGGCAGCAGCCGTCATCGGCACCCGGTACTGGACCGTACCCATCGCGCGCGCCGTGGTGGCGTTCGTGCCGGCGGCCGTGATCACGTTCAACGCCGACCACTCCGCCCGATTCGGACTGCTCGTCTTCGGCGCCTTCGCCCTCGCCACGGGCCTGGTCACCGCACTGCTCAGCTGGCGCACCGTACTCGACCCCCGCGACCGCACGCTCTTCGTCGTGCAGGGCGCGGTGGGCGTCGTCGCCGGAGCCCTCGCCCTGGCCCTGCACGCCGGTGGGCTGGGTTTCTTCCTCTACCTCGTCACTGTCTGGGCGGCTGTCACGGGAGTCCTGGAGCTTTACACGGGCATCCGGGTGCGCGGTCGCGGCCCGGTCACGAGGGACTGGCTGATCGTCGGAGTGTTCACCGCCGTACTGTCGCTGGCCTTCCTGCTTCTCCCGCCGCACGCGGTTGTCTCGGTGGGGCTGTTCGGCGCCTACCTGGTGATCGTCGGCGTCTACCTCGTCATCGCGGGTCTTTCCCTGTCGTGGGCGCACACGGATGCGCAGCGCGGCCTGGCCCACTCCTCCACAGATTCGGACACCCAGTGACCCAGAACACCCCGCACAAGCCCACCAGGTCCGAGATCCTCAAGCCCGTCGAGCTCGTGGGCATCTCCGCCGTCATGGCGCTTTTCGTGGGACTGACGATCCTGCTGGCCACTCGCAACCTGGTGCTGTCCTCGATCGCGCTGGGTATCACGTTCATCGTGGCCCTCGTGGTCATCGCCATGCTCGCGCTGGGCATGAAGCCCACCCCGGCCGAGAAAGACGACCTGGACGAGCAGAACAAGGGCAGCAAGGGCCCGGGGCACTAGAGCAGACCGTCGCCCACCCCGGACGTCGGCCACGGCACCCCTCCGAGCGGCCGGCCGGCCCGGCTGCGGCGGCCGCAACTCCTGCAGAATTCGTCCGGACGGGCATACTTTCGCGATAGTGCGGCGTCCGGTACCTCGCTTGGTGGGTATTGCAGCAGCTGCGCACCCCACTCAGGGTGGTGCCGCGCCGGTTCAGCCCGAACCGGCGCAGCGCGGGATCAGCCCAGGTAGTCGACCAGCGGGTCGGCCAGACCGACATAGCCGGCCGGGGTGAGCCCGAGCAGGCGCTCCTTGGCTGCGTCGCCGATCTCGAGCTCCTGCACGAACGCCACCAGGTCGGCGCGGTTGATGCGCTTGCCGCGGGTGAGTTCCTTGAGCAGGGCGTACGGGTCGGCGATCGTCGAGCGACCGGCGCTGACCTCGGAACGGATGACGGTCTGGATGGCCTCGCCGAGGATCTCCCAGTTGGTGTCCAGGTCGTGCGCGAGAAGGTCCCGGTCCAGGTCGATCTCGCCGAGCCCGCGCAGCAGGTTGTCCAGCGCGAGAAGCGAGTGGCCGAAGCCGACGCCGATGTTGCGCTGGGTGGTGGAGTCGGTGAGGTCGCGCTGCAACCGAGAGGTGACCAGGGTGGCGGCCAGCGAGTCCAGGATGGCGCTGGAGAGCTCGAGGTTCGCCTCAGCGTTCTCGAACCGGATCGGGTTGATCTTGTGCGGCATGGTCGACGAGCCGGTGGCGCCGGCCTGCGGAACCTGGCGGAAGTAGCCGATCGAGATGTAGGTCCAGATGTCGGTGGCGAGGTTGTGCAGCACCCGGTTGGCGTGCGAGACCTTGCCGTACAGCTCGGCCTGCCAGTCGTGCGACTCGATCTGCGTGGTCAGCGGGTTCCAGCCCAGACCGAGACCCTCGACGAACTCGCGCGATACCGCGGGCCAGTCCACATCGGGGTCGGCGGCGACGTGCGCGGCGAAAGTGCCGGTGGCGCCGCTGAACTTACCGAGGAACTCGTTGGCCTCGACCTGCTTCTGGATGCGCTCGAGCCGGTAGACGAAGACCGCCAGCTCCTTGCCCATGGTGGTGGGCGTGGCCGGCTGACCGTGCGTGCGGGCGAGCATGGCGTCGGCCCGGTAGTCGGTGGCCAGGCCGCGGAGCACTCCGATGAGCGCGCGCAGCTTGGGCAGCCACACCTCGCGCACGGCCTCCGAGACAGTGAGGGCGTAGGCGAGGTTGTTGATGTCTTCGCTGGTGGCGGCGAAGTGGGTGAGCTCGCTGATCGACTCGAGGCCCAGCGGAACCAGGCGTCGGCGTACGAGGTACTCCACGGCCTTCACGTCGTGCCGGGTCACGGCCTCCAGGGTGGCGAGCTCATCGATCTCGGCCTGGCCGAAGTCGGTGACCAGGGCGCGGAGTCCGCTCTTCTGCTCGGAGCTGAGCGGGACGGAGCCGAACAGGCTGCGATCGGTGAGGGTGATCAGCCACTCCACCTCGACCTTGACCCGTGCCCGGTTGAGTCCGGCCTCAGACAGGTGCTCGCCCAGTTCGGTGACGGCGGCGCGGTAGCGGCCGTCTAGTGGACTGAGGACCTGCGGGGGTAGTGGACTCATCGGACTCCCTGTCTGATTGCGGGTGCGAGCTGCGCGAACAGCGCGATATTTGCTCTCTCAATCATGCCTAAAACGGAGTCAAACAGTGCATCGTCGGAATAGTACGGGTCGGGCACATCGCGCAGGGCGGCCTGGTCCCGGTCGAAGCTGAGCAGCAGGCGCACCTTGTTACGGTCACGTTCGGTGGGCGCCCAGTTACGCAGGATGCGTTCCTGCGAGCGGTCCAGCACCACCACGAGGTCGAGGTCGTCGAACCAGCCGGCATCGAACTGCCGGGCCCGGTGGTGGCTGCCGTCGTAGCCGCGCTTGGCCATGGCGGCGATGGCGCGGGTGTCGGCCTGCTCGCCCACATGCCAGTCCCCGGTGCCCGCCGAACTGGTCGTGATGAGTCGGCCGAGGCCGGAACGGGTCACCAGGTCGCGCAGCATCACCTCGGCCATGGGAGACCGGCAGATGTTTCCGGTGCAGACGAAGATGATCCGGAACGGCGTCGCCTCATCTGGACTGAGCGCGGCGAAATTCATGAGTCCATTGTGTTCCACATTCCCCTCCTCCACACCCGCCCGGTTCGGCGACTTCTCCCGGTTCCCGCTCCCGTTCGACAGCGCCCTTCAGGGTGGCACAGTCTGGGGCTCGACGAGGAGGTGTGATGAATAGTGCGGGTGGCAGCATCCTGCCGAACGTGGACGGCCAGCCGGCCGCTGAAGCGTTGGCCCGGTTGCGCGAACAGCGCTGGCAGCTGCGGCAGGTGCGTGACGGCGTGGAGGCGACGGGGCGCCGGTTGACGGCCCGGCCGGCCGTTTCCGGCTGGCGATCGCCGGCTCAGCGGGCGTTCGAGGACCGCCTGACCGAGCTGGCCGGAACGCTGCAAGGCGCCTGGCGGGCCCTGGACGACGCGTTGTGGGCCGTGGACGAGGCCATCTCCCGGGTGAAGGCGTCGCTGTGACGGGTGCGGGCGGCCAGACCGGCCCGGACGACCGGCCCGGTGACCTCACCATCTCCGGCGGCGGTAGCACCCTGGTGGCCACGGATGTGGTTTTCGCCGAGATGGCGGCGCTGCGGCTCGTGCAGGATGACGCCGAAGGCTGGCACGCCCGGCTCGGGCGGGTGTCGGCGCTCGGCGTGGGCCCGGCGCCGGGCTGGCGGCCGAACGACCTGGGGGCATGTGTCTTCGGGGCGCTGGCGGCGATCGACGACGTCGCCGAGCGCAGCCGCGCCCTCGCCGACGCGCTGGCCGCGACCGCCGAGGACTATGGCCGTCTCGAGGGCGGCCTGGCGGGGATGCTGCGGATCACGGGCTCCTGGCTCGGCTACACGCTGGGCGCGCTTGGACCGCTGATCGCCCTGTCGGCCGCCACGCCGCTGGCGTACCTGGCCCTGGGGTCACTCCTGACCAGCACCCTGTCCGGCCGCACGCCCACGGTGGTCCCGCCCGCGCTCACGGACTGGATGAGCGCGAACCCGCAGCTGCTCACCAGCCCGCTCACCGTGGCACTGGTGCGCACCCTGGCCTCCTCGGCCGACGATGCGGCGCTGGGCCGGGCCGGGGTGCCGTTCCCGGTGGCCGCACTGTTGGGCGACGGCGGGGCCGGTCTGCTCGGCGCGGCGTCCTCGGCCCTGGGGCTGCTCGTGGCGGGCCGGGCGGCCGGGATGCTGCGCGACACACCGGTGCGGGTGACCCCGGTGGGCGCGTCGGCGGGCGCCGGGATACCGAGCACTGCGACGACCCGGGCGTTTCCGGAGAAGGATGTGGCCGGGGAGGCGGGTGTGGCCGGCGCCGGTGCTGCGGCCGGTGGCCGGGCGGGGCGGCCGGGTGCGCCCGGGCTCCCGTTCTCGGCGCCGTGGACGAGCAAGGTGCGGAGCCCGGTGGGCGGCCCTCCGGCGGGTCCGCTGGCTGTGCCGCTGCGGGGAGCCGCGGCGACAGGCTCACCGACGGCAGGCCCGGTGCCGGTCGCGGTTCCTCGTGCCGTACTGGCCGCGCCTCGGCCGCCCACGGGGTTCGCCGATCTCGCCGACCGCATCCCCACCAGGGGCGACGGCGGCCAGGTGCGGGTGGAGCGGTACGGCGATGCGGCGCATCCGTCGTGGGTCGTCTACCTCGGCGGCACCCTGGAGTGGAGCCCGACCGGCTCCACCGAGCCGTGGGACATGACCTCGAACGTCACCGCGGTGGCCGGCCAGGAGTCCGGTTCCTACGCGGCGGTGCTTCAGGCGATGCAGGCGGCGGGCGTGGCACCGTCAGACCCGGTGCTGCCCGTGGCGCACTCCCAGGGCGGGCTCCTCGCGGTGGAGCTGGCCGCACGCGGCGATGCGAACGTGGTGGGCCTGGTCACCTTCGGGGCGCCGGCGGTGCCGGCCGCGCTGCCCGAGGGCCTTCCGGCGATCGCGATCGAGCACTCCGACGACATCATCCCCTCCACCGGTGGCGCCCCGGCCGACGACGACGGGCGGCTGTACGTGCGCCGGGAGCTCTTCGCGAACCAGCCGGTGCCCGCGGACGCAACCCTGCCGGCACACCAGATGACGGCCTACCAGGACACCGCCCGGCTCGTCGACGAGTCGGAGGAGCCCCGGCTGTTGGCGTTCCGGAAGACCCTCGCCGACCTGGTGGGCACCGAGCCGGGCGCGCAGACCGTCTGGCACGCCGAACGGGTCGGCTGAGCCGGGTCAGTCGTTCGCTGCACCTCTTATCGGTGGCCGCGCCCGCTATAGCGGGCGCGGTGGCACATAGGAGGTGCACCGGGCCGCCTCCGGCACTAGGGCGCTTCCGGCTAGGAGCTTGAGTTGTTCAGCGGCCGCACGAGCACACCGAACAGCCAACTGAAGATGCCCAGCACGAACGCGCCGAGCACTCCCCACCAGAACGAGTCGACAACCAGGCCGAAGCCGAGCAGTCCGGAGAACCAGGCCACCAGCATCAGGAGCAGGCCGTTCACGATGAACGAGAGCAGTCCGAGCGTGAGCACGTAGAGCGGGAAGGCGACGATGCGCACGAAACCGCCGATGAAGCCGTTGACGAAGCCGAAGATCAGCGAGATGAGCAGGTAGGTGAGCACCACGGCCGTGGTGTCAGGCGCATAGGGATCGACCCGAACCCCCGCGACGATGAGCGTGGTCAGCCAGAGGGCGACGGCGTTGACAATGAGCTTGAGCAGGAAGCGTCCCATACCTCCACTATGACAGTCGAAGCGGCGCGTTTTGCGGTCAGGCCCGGCCGATCCGGGCCAAGCCGGTCGTATGGAGCATGCGGCAGTGCGAATATGTCGCGGCGTAGACTCGCGGAGTGAGCCCTTCTGACCAGCCATCAGTCCGCCTGCGCCCCGAGATCGTTGCGCTGCCGGCGTACCGGCAGGGCAAGGCGGCCAACGCATCTGCCTTCAAGCTGTCGAGCAATGAGAACCCGTTCGACCCGCTGCCCGGGGTCGTCGACGCCGTCAACGCCGTCTCCGCCTTCAACCGGTACCCGGATGCGTCCGCCCTCGCCCTGCGCGAACGGCTGGCCGCCCGCTACGGCGTGGCCTCCGACGAGGTGCACATCGGCGCCGGCTCGGTCGCCCTGCTGGCCCAGCTGATCACGGCCGCCGCCGGTCCCGGCGACGAGGTGCTCTACTCCTGGCGCTCCTTCGAGGCCTACCCGAGCCTTGTCACGGTGTCCGGAGCCACGAGCGTGACGGTGCCGAACCGCGCCGACCACGGCCACGACCTGCCCGCGATGGCCGCCATGATCACCCCGCGCACCCGCGTCGTGCTCGTCTGCAGCCCGAACAACCCCACCGGGGTGGTCGTCACGGCCGACGAGTTCGCGGCCTTCATGGACCAGGTCCCCGCCGACCTACTGGTCATTCTCGATGAGGCATACGCCGAATTCGTCACCGACCCGACCGCCGTCGACGGCACCACACTGCTGGGCCGCTACCCCAACCTCGTGGTGCTGCGCACCTTCTCCAAGGCCTACGGCCTGGCCGGACTCCGGGTCGGCTACGGCATCGGCCCGGTCGGCATCCTCGACGCGGCCCGCGCCACCGCCATCCCGCTCTCCGTCACCGGTCAGGCCTCCGCTGCGGCGCTGGCCTCGCTCGACGCCGAAGCCGAACTGCTGGCCCGCGTGGGCGTCATCGCCGCCCGTCGCGACGGCATCCAGCAGGCCCTGGCCGTTGCCGGTCTGCGCAGCCCGTCGTCACAGGCGAACTTCGTCTGGCTTCCCCTGGGCGAGGCCACCGCGGCGGCCACCGAACGTTTCACCGATGCCGGGCTCGTCGTCCGGCCCTTCCACCCGGAGGGCATCCGGGTCTCGATTGGCGAGGAGGAATCTGTGGCGACACTCCTACGGATCAGCGCTGAGATTGTGCAGGATCTACCAACGGGGCATCCGGCCCGGCGGCTAGGTTAGTACGGTGCCAGTGACCTCGAACGACGCACCCGTACTCACCGCTGCGTCTCCCACCGTGCAACTCCTCTCCGCCGACGGGACCTTCTCCCCGTCCGATTCCGCGGCGGAATTCCTGCCCTACTTCGAGCGGCTGACCGAGGCCGACTACCGGAAGTTCTACCGCGACATGGTCGTCGTGCGGAAGTTCGACACCGAAGCGGCCAACCTGCAACGTCAGGGCCAGCTGGCCCTGTGGGTGCCCAGCCACGGCCAGGAGGCCGCCCAGGTCGGCTCCGCCTACGCCACCCGCGCGCAGGACCACGTGTTCCCCTCCTACCGCGAGCACGTCGTGGGCATGATCCGCGGTCTCGACATGGTCGACATTCTGCGGATGCTGCGCGGTGTGACGCTCGGCGGCTGGACCCCAGAGGAGCACGGCAACTTCCACCTCTATACGCTCGTGCTCGCCTCGCAGACCCTGCACGCCACCGGCTACGCCATGGGCATGCAGCTCGACGGCGCCACGGCCACCGGCAACCCCGAGACCGATGCGGCCGTGATCGTGTACTACGGCGACGGCGCCTCCTCGCAGGGCGACGCCAACGAGGCCCTGGTCTTCGCGGCGAGCTACCAGACCCCGCAGGTGTTCTTCATGCAGAACAACCACTGGGCCATCTCGGTGCCGGTCTCCCGCCAGTCCCGTTCCCCGCTCTACCTGCGGGCCGGCGGCTTCGGCATGCCCGGCGTGCAGGTCGACGGCAACGACGTGCTGGCCAGCTACGCCGTCACCGCCAAAGCCATGGACGACGCCCGCGCCGGCCACGGCCCGTCACTCATCGAGGCGCTCACCTACCGCGTCGGCGCGCACACCACGGCCGACGACCCCACCAAGTACCGCGACCCCGAAGAACTCGCCTACTGGGTCGCCCGCGACCCGATCGTGCGCTTCCGCAGCTACCTGCAGGGCCTCGGCGTCGAGCAGGAGTTCCTCGACTCCGTCGACGAAGAAGCCGCAGACTACGCCGCGGATGTGCGCCGTCGCGCCCTCGAGATCACCGCTCCCGACCGCTCGGTGATCTTCGACAATGTCTACGCCGAACCGCATCCGCTGGTGGTCGAGCAGAAGGCCTGGCTCGACGCCTACGAAACCTCGTTCGACGGGAGTGAGTCCTGATGACCACGCAGGACACTGTCACCACTGCCGCGCCCACGAGCGCGAACCTGCCGATGGCGAAGGCCCTGAACCAGGGCCTGCGCCAGGCGATGCTCGACGACCCCAAGGTGCTCATGATGGGTGAGGACATCGGCCCGCTCGGCGGCGTCTTCCGGGTCACCGAGGGGCTGCACGCCGAATTCGGCGAGAAGCGGGTGCTCGACACCCCGCTGGCCGAATCCGGCATCATCGGCACCGCCATCGGCCTGGCCCTGCGCGGCTACCGGCCGGTCTGCGAGATCCAGTTCGACGGTTTCGTCTTCCCCGGCTTCGACCAGATCACCAGCCAGCTGGCCCGGATGCGCAACCGCCACGAGGGCGGCGTCACCATGCCCGTCGTCGTGCGGATCCCCTACGGCGGCCACATCGGTTCGATCGAACACCACCAGGAGAGTCCCGAGGCGTACTTCGCGCACACCCCGGGTCTGCGCGTGGTGAGCCCGTCCAACTCGCACGACGCGTACTGGATGATGCGCGAAGCGATCGCCTCGAACGACCCGGTGATCTTCTTCGAACCCAAGAGCCGCTACTGGCCCAAGAGCGAGGTGGACTTCACCGGCGCCGGCACAGCGCTGCACGCCGCCAAGGTGGTGCGCACCGGAACGAGCGTCACGGTCGTCGGGCACGGCGCCATGGTGAGCGTGCTGCTGCAGGCTGCCGACCTGGCCGCCGTCGAGGGCATCCACCTCGAGGTCATCGACCTGCGCTCGATCTCGCCGATCGACTACGCGCCGATTCTCGAATCCGTGCACAAGACCGGCCACCTCGTTGTGGCGCAGGAGGCCGCCGGCTTCGTCAGCGTCGGCTCCGAGATCGCCGCCACCGTCACCGAGCGGGCGTTCTACTCGCTCGAGGCGCCGGTGTTGCGGGTGTCCGGCTTCGACACCCCGTTCCCGCCCGCCGCGGTGGAGACGCACTTCCTGCCCAGCCCCGACCGGGTTCTCGAAGCCGTCGACCGCTCCCTCGCCTACTAACCGTCCCCCTGCTGCGAAAGGCACCCCATGAGCGTCTCCCGATTCACCCTCCCCGATGTGGGCGAGGGCCTGACCGAGGCCGAGATCGTCGAGTGGAAGGTCGCCCCCGGCGACACCATCGCTATCAACCAGGTGCTCGTCGAGATCGAAACGGCCAAGTCCCTCGTCGAACTGCCCTCGCCGTACGTTGGCGTGGTCGGTGAGATCCTGATCGAACCAGGCACCACGGTCGATGTGGGCACGGTCATCATCACCATCCTCTCCGAGGCCGGCGCCACCGACGCCGCCCCGGTCGACGCGCCCGCCGCACCGAATGCCGCCGCCCCGGCCGACGATGAACTCGTCGCGGCCGCGCAGGATGCCGGCGGCACTATTTCGCAGGAACCCGCAGAGGAGTCCCCGCAGGTGCTGGTCGGCCGGGGCGCCGCGGCGTCCATGCCCACTCGCCGTCGCCGCCACGTGGTGCCCGCCGCCGCGCACGAGGTCCTCGCCTCGGCCCCCACCGCGCCCCCGCAGAGCGGACCCGCAGCGTCCGGTCCGCGCACGAACACCGCGTCGACCGGCCCGGCCCGCACCGCCCCGCCCGCCCCGCCCACGCGTGGCGCAGGCGTAGGCGCGCCCGCCGCATCCGCCCAGCCTGCCGCGTCGCCCCGAGCGACCGGTCCCGTCATCACCAAGCCGCCGATCCGCAAGCTGGCCAAGGACCTTGGCGTGGACCTCACCCAGGTGGAGCCGACCGGACGGTTCGGTGACGTCACCCGGGAGGACGTGCTGCGCGAGGCCACCCAGGCCAGCGTGTTCCGCAACATCCAGACCCCGGAGTGGCCCACCGACCGCGAGGAGCACATCCCGGTCAAGGGCGTGCGCAAGGTCATCGCGCAGACCATGGTGAAGAGCGCCTTCACCGCGCCGCACGTGAGCCTGTTCGTCGACGTGGATGCCACCCGCACCATGGAGTTCGTCAAGCGGCTGAAGGTCTCCACGGACTTCGCCGGCGTCAAGGTGTCGCCGCTGCTCATCATGGCGAAGGCCATGATCTGGGCCGTGCGGCGCAACCCCACGGTCAACTCGGTTTTCACCGACGAGGAGATCGTGATCAAGCACTACGTGAACCTCGGCATCGCGGCGGCCACCCCGCGCGGCCTCATCGTGCCGAACATCAAGGAGGCCCAGGACATGAGCCTGCTCGAGCTGGCCGGCGCCCTCGAGAAGCTCACCATCACGGCTCGAGACGGCAAGACCAGCCCCGCCGAGATGTCCAACGGCACCATCACGATCACCAACATCGGCGTCTTCGGCATGGACACCGGCACCCCGATCCTCAACGCCGGCGAGGCCGGCATCGTGGCTCTGGGCACGATCAAGCAGAAGCCCTGGGTGGTCGACGGTGAGGTGCGCCCGCGCTTCGTGACCACCATCGGCGCGAGCTTCGACCACCGCGTCGTCGACGGGGATGTGGCCAGTCGGTTCCTCGCCGACGTGGCGAGCATCATCGAAGAGCCGGCGCTGCTCCTGGAGTAGCCCCCGGAACGCTCGATGCCCCTCGTATGGCGTCGTGCACCAGCTATAGCTGGCGCATCCGGCCATCCGAGGTGCAGTGATGCGCGGGGACCGTCGCGGGTGGAGTGCGCGCCGCCGGTGGACGCCAGCGCGGCAACCTCGCGAGACCGGCCGGTCGGGCCCGGCACGAGGGCGGGCTGCACCCCGGGTCGACGGCGAGAGCCTGGCCCGGGCGGTAGTGGTATTCGCCGCGGGGCTGGCCGGCCAGTTGCTCTACGAGCCGGTCGGCGAGGCTGCGGTCCTGGCCCTGGTGCAGAGCACGGTGGCGGCCCGCACCCCCGCTCCCTGACGGGGTTCGGCGCGGCGTCGAGGACTCTGGTTTGTTCCGCGGGTTGGACTGTACGGTCCTCGACTGGGGGCCAGCGCCCACCGGTCGCGCCGGTCTCAGGCGGGCGTCGTGCCGATCACGACGGTGGCGTCCAGCGCCGCCGACCGGCGGATCCGCGCTCGCAAGCCGTGCCGGCTGATCAGCGCCGCGGTGTGCGGCGCCTGGGCGGCACTGGTCTCCACGAGCAGGTGGCCGCCGGGTGCCAGCCAGTCGGGCGCGGCAGCGGCGATCCGGCCCTGCACCTCGAGGCCGTCGGCCCCGCCGTCCAGCGCGCCCCGCGGCTCGTGCAGGCGGGCCTCCGGCGGCATCCGCTCGATGGCCTCGGTGGGCACGTACGGCGCGTTGGCCACGACGAGGTCGACTTGGCCGCGTAACTCGGCCGGGAGCGGGTCGAACAGGTCGCCGGTGAGCACCTCACCGCCCCGCGGGGTCACGTTCAGGCGGGCGCAGGCGGTGGCGGCCGGGTCGATGTCGACCGCGAACAGCCGCAGTGACGGCTCGCCGGCGAGCAGGGCGGCGCCGACGGCGCCGGATCCACAACAGACGTCGAGCACCAGGCCGTGTGGGCGCGCCAGCCGGGCCGCTTCCCGTACCAGCAGGCCCGTTCGACGCCGCGGCACGAACACCCCGGGGCGCAGGATGATGCGGAGCCCGGAGAACTCCGCCCAGCCGAGCACCTGTTCGAGTGGCAGGCCCGACACCCGTCTCGCCACCAGCGCGTCCAGTTCGGCGGGCGTGCCGGCCGCCGCCGCGAGGAGCCCGGCCTCCTCCTCGGCGAACACGCAGCCGGCCGTCCGCAGCCGGTCGACGATGTCGGCAGGAGGTGCCACGCGTCGCGCCATCGGTCAGTCCGCCAGGGTGTGCGGCCGGCGTGCCGGGGCGGCGCGGGAGTCGAGCGGCATGGACCCGTCCTAGGTCGTGTACGTGGGCAGCGGGCGCAGCTGTGGGGGCGCATCCGTGCGGAGCCTGGCGTGGGTCTCGACGTCGAAGCGTTCGGTGCCGTATTTCAGCTTCTGCCGCTCGATGCCCTCGGTAGCGAACCCGGCCTTGGTGGCAACCCGGCAGGACGCCGGGTTGTTGGTGCGGTGGCCCAGCTCGAGCCGGTGCAATCCCTGCTCGGTGAAGGCCCAGTCGGCGATGGACACCAGCGCGAGGGTCGCCAGGCCCCGCCCGCGCGCCTCGGCGGAGACCCAGTAGTAGACCCAGCCGGTGCCGTGCCGGTGCTCCATGCTGCCGACCCCGACATTGCCCACCGCGATGCCGTCGAGGGTGATGGCGAAGTTCTGCCGGGACACCGTGCCGGTGGCGAGGTTGTCGGCGATGAAGCTCTGGCAGCGGGCCAGGGTGGACAGCTCGACGGCGCCGAGTTGCGCGGCGAGGTCGCCGCTGACGACGAAGGCCCGTTGCAGGTCGACGGCGTCATCGATGCGCCACGGTCGCAGCACCGCCGCCGGAGCGGCTTGCGCCATTTGCCTGGCCTTGCGGGCGAGACCCGAGCCGGCGGGCGTGGGCAGGCACCCGGCCCACGTGGTGCCGGCCTTCCCGGCCCGTACTCCCATTGCAACAGAGTAGAGCCCGCGCCTGGCCACCGCGAGTCGCCAGTTGGCGCCGCTTCAGGCGGCACGAAGCGGCTCGAAGTGGCAAGTCGGCACAGTGTGTGACTGCGAATTGCCTGTTGGAGCCCTCTCAGCGGCGGGCAATGGGCCTCAAATGGCAACTCACGGCCCGGATCGCCGCCCGGCGCGGGAGGATGGGGCATGGCCTTTGAGACAACCCCGCTGCGCCGGGTCGAGGAGGATCCACAGCATCCGCTGGACCGGACGGTGTGGCCGGCCACGCTGCCGCCCGTCACTCAGCTGCTGGCGGACGGCCTCGACTTGGGCGCGGCCACGGTCTTCGTGGGCGAGAACGGCGCCGGCAAGTCCACCCTCGTGGAGGCCATCGCACTAGCCTGGGGACTCTCACCGGAGGGCGGCTCCACCGGGGCCCGCAACTCCACCCGGCCGAGCGAGTCTGCCCTGCACGACCACCTGCGCCTGGTGCGCACCGGCGGCGCCACCCGACACGGCTACTTCCTGCGCGCCGAGACGATGCACGGCTTCTTCACCTATCTCGAGCAGAATCCGGGCGGCCGGCCGGAACCGCGCTTCCACGAGATCTCTCACGGTGAATCGTTCCTCGAGCTGGCCATCGACAGGTTCCGCGGCCGTGGCCTCTGGGTGCTCGACGAACCCGAGTCCGCCCTCTCCTTCTCGGGCTGCCTCGCCCTGCTCGGGCACCTGAAGGACCTGCTCGCGGCGGGCGGATCGCAGGTGATCATGTCGACCCACTCTCCGCTGCTCGCCGCCTTGCCCGGCGCACGGATTCTCGAGGTGGGCGACTGGGGGCTGCGCGAGACGGCCTGGCGGGACCTCGATCTGGTCAGCAACTGGGCCAGCTTCCTCGACGCGCCGGAGCGGTATCTGCGGCATCTCTGACCAGCTCTATTGGTTTTGACAATCATTATCATTAGGCGTACCGTTTCCCACGTGAAGACCCCCAAACTCCTCCTCCCCGCCCTGGCCGTCTCGGCCGTCCTCGTGCTGGCCGGCTGCTCCGCCTCGACCCCCGCAGCCTCCGCCGGGGCGGACGGCGACCTCAAGGTCGTCGCTACCACGACCCAGATCGCCGACCTCACCCGCAACATCGTCGGCGACACCGACGGTGTCACGGTCACGCAGCTGATCCAGCCCAACCAGAGCGCGCACAGCTACGACCCGTCGGTCGCCGACCTCACGGCCCTCGGCGCTGCCGACGTGCTCGTGATCAACGGAGTGGGACTGGAGGAATGGCTCGATGACGCTATTGCCGCGTCCGGCTTCGACGGCGTGACCATCGATTCCGACGAGGGCATCAGCATCCTCGACGGCGAGGCCGGCCACGAGGACGAGGGGTCCACCGCGGCTCCCAGCGACGATGCCGAGCACGACCACGCCGGCGGCAATCCGCACATTTGGACCGACGTGAGCAACGCCGAGGCCATGGCCGGCACCATCGCCAACGGTCTCGCTGCCGCCAGCAGCACCCACGCCGCCGCGTTCGAAACCAACGCGACCGCCTACACCGGGCAGCTCGCCGAGCTGGACGGCTGGATCCGGGAGAACATCGACGCGGTGCCCGCCGCCGAGCGCCTGCTCGTGAGCAACCACGACGCGTTCGGCTACTTCACCGCCGCCTACGGCATCACCTACGTCGGCAGTGTCATCCCGAGCTTCGACGACAACGCCGAACCGAGCGCCGCCGAGATCGACACCCTGGTGGCCGCGATCAAGGCCACCGGCGTCAAGGCCGTCTTCTCCGAGGCCTCCATCAACCCCAAGGCCGCTGACACCATCGCGAGCGAGGCCGGCGTCACGGTCTACTCCGGTGACGACGCGCTCTACGGTGACTCCCTCGGCCCTGCGGACAGCGACGGCGCCACCTACATCACCTCTCAGCTGCACAATGTGCGCCTGATCCTCGAATCCTGGGGTGTGACGCCCACCGCCGTGCCCGCCGACCTGCAATAGTTGACGAGTGAACGAGAACCCTTCTCAGCAGCGGATGCCCGCTCCGCTCGCCCTCCGAGTCTCCGGGGCCTCGTTCGCGTACGCGCATACTCCCGCCCTCACCGGCCTGGACTTCGACCTGATTGCCGGTGAGGCCATCGCTCTGATCGGCCCGAACGGGTCGGGCAAGTCCACGCTGCTCAAGGGCATCCTGGGCCTGATCCACCGCACCAGCGGCACCGTCGAGGTGCTCGGCCAGGACACCGCGCCGGCCGGCAGCATCGGCTACGTGCCGCAGACCGACGAACTGGACCCGGAGTTCCCGGTGACGCTCGAGCAGGTCGTCATGATGGGCCGCTACCGCCAACTCGGCTGGCTGCGGCTACCGGGAAAGAAAGACCGCACAGCCGTGGCCGCCGCGCTGGAGACCGTGGGGCTGGCCCATCGCGCCAAGACCCGGTTCGGGGAACTCTCCGGCGGTCAGCAGCAGCGTGGACTGCTCGCCCGCGCCGTGGCCGCCGGCCCCCGGCTGTTGCTGCTCGACGAGCCGTTCAACGGGCTCGACCAGTCCAACCGTGACGCCCTCGTGGGCACCGTCGAGAGGCTCAAGGCCGACGGCGTGGCAGTGCTGGTCTCCACCCACGACCTCGAACTCGCCCGTGCGGTCTGCGAACGCGTGCTGCTGCTCAACGGAACTCAGGTGGCGTTCGGACCGCGCGAGAGCGTTCTCACCCTCGAGAACGTGCAGCGCACCTTCCACGAGGTGGGCGTCGAAATGGACCAGCACACCCTGGTCATCCCCGGCCACGAGGGTCACTGAATGATCGACCTGCTCGGCCCGCTTTTCACCGCGTTCTCGCTCCCGTTCATGGCGCGGGCGCTCGTGGTGCTGCTCGCACTCAGCCTCGTAGCCGGCATCGTGGGGGTGCTGGTCAACCTGCGCAGCCTCGAGTTCATCAGCGACGGGCTCACCCACTCGATCTTCCCCGGCATCGCGATCGGCTTCGTCTGGGGCGGCCGCGACGGTCTGTTCCTCGGGGCCATGATCGCCGCGATCCTCGCGGCCGTGGTGCTCACCCTGATCACCCGGCGCGCGGTCTCCGGCGACGCCGCCATCGCGATCGTGTTCACGGCGATGTTCAGCATCGGCATCCTCGTGGTCTCCCGGCAGACCAATTACGCCGGCCAGCTGGAACAACTGCTCTTCGGCCGGCTGCTCACGGTCACCCCCACCGAGGTCACGCAGACTCTGGTGATCTGCGCGCTCGCCCTGCTCCTGGTGGGCCTCACCCTCAAGCAGCAGGTCTACCGCGCCTTCGACCCCACCGCCGTGGCCGCGGCGGGCTACCGGCCGCTGCTGCTCGACCTGCTGCTCAACGTCGCCATCGCCCTGGTCGTCGTGGCCGCCTCCAGCGCCGTCGGTAACCTCCTGGTGCTCGCCGTGCTCATCGTGCCCGGCGCCGTGGCCCGGCTGATCACCGTGCGGCTCTGGCTGCTCTTCCCGCTCGCGGCGGGCTTCGCCGCGCTGTGCTCCTGGGTGGGCCTGGCGCTCGGCTTCGAAGCCTCGGTCGCCGCCGGCATCGACCTGCCCAGCGGCGCCACCGTCGTGCTGGTCCTCGTGGCCGGGTACCTGCTGGTGCTGCTGGTGCGGGTCCTGGCCGACCGGATGCGACGCCCCGCCGACGCCGATGCCGCCGAGTCAGCGCCCCAGACGGTGCGCGCCTGATGGGCTACTTCGAGAAGGCCCTCCTCGCCGCCGTGCTCATCGGCGCGCTCAGCGGCCTCGTCGGCACTCTCGTGGTGCTGCGCCGACGCACGTTCTTCGCCCAGGCGCTCACCCACGCCACCTTCCCCGGAGCGGTCGCCGCGGCGATGCTGGGCATCAGCATCCCCCTCGGTGCCGCGGTGGCCAGCGCCCTCATCGTGGGCATCATGACCGCGCTCGGCCGGGTGCGCCGCCAGGGCAGCCAGGTGGCCTCCGGGATCATGCTCACCGCCGGCTTCGCGCTCGGCGTGCTGCTGCAGGCACTCAATCCGTCGCTGCCCGTGCACGTGGAGTCCTACCTGGTGGGCTCGATCCTCACCGTGACCGACGGCGATGTGATCCTCGCCGGAACCGTGCTGGCCGTGGCCGTTCTCGCGGCGGTGTTCCTGGGCAAGGAGATCCTCTTCTCGACCTTCGACCGCACCGGCTACCGGGCGGCCGGGTACCGGGAATGGGCCATCGAGGCGCTCGCCCTGGTGCTGATCGCGGCCACCGTGGTCTCGGTGATGCCCGCCGTCGGCGCCATCCTGGCTATCGCGCTGATCGCCGCCCCCGCCGCTGCGGCCCGCCTTCTGGTGCACAGTGCCGCGCACATTGCGCTGCTGGCCCCGGTCATCGGCGCCGGCTCAGGCATCGTCGGAGTGCTGCTCTCCCGGGCCCTGGACGTGGCCGCCGGCCCGGCCATCGCACTCACCGCGGCCGCGTGCTTCCTCCTTGCCCTGGGGGCCCGCGCACTGGTCACGCGGCGCAGCGGAGTTCACCAGCCGGCCCGGGCCGGGCTACGGTTGGACTCATGAAGCGAAACACCTGGCAGCGAGAGGCCGTGCGCACCGAGCTCGGCCGGGCCGAGGGCTTCGTCAGCGCCCAGGGTCTACACGCCGCCCTGCACGCCACCGGATCTCCGATCGGCCTCGCCACGGTCTACCGCGCCCTGGGCGACCTCGCCGTGGAGGGCGACGCCGACTCCCTGCAATCCCCCGACGGCGAGAGCCTCTACCGGGCCTGCACCACCACCGAGCACCACCACCACCTGATCTGCCGCAACTGCGGGCTCACGGTCGAGATCGAGGTGGACGCCATCGAGAACTGGGCCACCGCTGTGGCCGCCGAACACGGCTTCACCGAGGCCGCGCACGTCGTGGATGTCTTCGGCCTCTGCGCCGCCTGCACTGCGCTTGCATCGGTGCGCCCGAACCCGTAGGCTAGGTAGCTGCTGCGCATATCTGTGCGTGCATTGCTTGTTCGTGTCTTTTCCTCCCATCGAATCAGCCGCCGGAACTCACGTTTCGGCCGGCCGTTTCCGGGCGGAATCCAACGCGAGCCGGCCGACAAGAGATCTTGGGAAGGGCATTCGCCCTTCGGTATTGGAGGAAAACCATGGCAGCAACCTGCCAGGTGACCGGAGCCGTTCCCGGCTTTGGACACAACATTTCGCACTCGCACCGGCGCACCAAGCGTCGCTTCGACCCGAACGTGCAGACCAAGAAGTACTTCGTGCCGTCGCTTCGCCGCAACGTCACGCTGACCCTCTCGGCAAAGGGCATCAAGGTTATTGATGCTCGCGGCATCGAGTCGGTTGTCAAGGACCTGCTCGCACGTGGGGAGAAAATCTAATGGCTAAGGCTCAGGACGTACGTCCGATCATCAAGCTGCGTTCGACGGCAGGAACCGGTTACACCTACGTGACCAAGAAGAACCGTCGCAACAACCCCGACCGACTCGTGCTCAAGAAGTACGACCCCGTAGTGCGCAAGCACGTTGACTTCCGTGAGGAGCGCTAAAAATGGCGAAGAAGAGCATGATTGCCAAGAACAACCAGCGCAAGGTCATCGTTGAGCGTTACGCCGCGAAGCGCCTCGAGCTGAAGAAGGCTCTTGTCGACCCGGCCGGCACCGACGAGTCCCGCGAAGAGGCTCGCAAGGGCCTCCAGAAGCTGCCCCGCAACGCCTCGCCGGTTCGCCTGCGCAACCGCGACGCGGTTGACGGTCGTCCCCGTGGCCACCTCTCCAAGTTCGGCATCTCGCGCGTACGTTTCCGCGACATGGCGCACCGCGGCGAGCTGCCCGGCATCACCAAGTCCAGCTGGTAACCAGCTCCTGATCGCGTCAGCGATCCAGGCACACCACAGGGGATGCCCGACTTCGGTCGGGCATCCCCTGTCGCGTACCCGGGCGTGCCGCTCGGCCCTCCACCCTGATCGGGGGGCCCGGGACCCCACATCGGTTCGCGCACAGCGCAAAGGCAGTCAATTAGCCGGGCAAAGCGGCTCGAAACGCCGTAAATCCGCGGATTTCCGCGGATCAATGCTAGATTCAACGCGGTCGAACCGACCAACGGAGGCGTTGTCACAACGTCGCCCGCTTCACGTGAATACCTGTTTTTTACAGACGAAGGTCCGAGGAGGACACTCAATGGCTGACAAGTCGCTGAACAAGACCGAGCTCGTTGCCAAGGTTGCCGCAGACTCTGGCCAGAGCCAGGCTGCTGTCGACGGCGTTCTGAACGCTTTCTTTGCAACCCTCGCCGACACCGTTGCTAACGACGGCAAGGTCACCATCCCGGGATGGCTCGGCGTCGAGCGCACCGCGACGGCTGCTCGCACCGGCCGCAACCCGCAGACCGGCGAAGAGATCGCCATTGCTGCCGGCCACCGCGTCAAGCTGACCGCTGGCAGCAAGCTCAAGGCTGCCGCCAAGTAGGTTGCAAGCTTCGTAGTACCAATGGGCGTCGACTTCGGTCGGCGCCCATTGTCTGTGCCCTGGTGTTCCTGCTCCCCGAACCCTGGCAGGGCCGGGCCGCCGGACCGATAGGCATCCGCCGCCGGTTAAGCTGGAGTGGTGCCCCGTTACGTTCGTATCATCGGGCCGGCAGCGCTGCTGCTGGTCGCCATTCTGGCGACTCTGGCGGGACTCGCCTACGGCGGTGGGGCGGACGCCCAACTCCTCGCCGACCCAGGCGCCGTCGTGCGCTGGGGGCTGCCGGTGGCCAAGCTCCTGGTCAACCTCGGCGCGGCCGGCACCATCGGCGCCCTGGTGCTCACCTGTTTCGCCCTGAGCCCGCGGGAACGGGAGTTCGGCACCGCGATCGACCTTGCCGCCGCGTCGGCCGCGTTCCTCACCATCGCTTCCGCGCTCACCGGCTTCCTCACCTTCCTGCAGGTGACCAACGTCACCGTGAGCCTCGACGACAGGTTCAGCGCCACGGTGGGCCAATTCTTCAGCCAGATCGCCATTGGACAGGCTTGGCTCACCACCACGCTCATCGCCGCGGCCGTGACCGTGCTGTGCTTCGCCGTGCGCAACCAGACCGCCCTGGTCTTCGTCACGGTGCTGGCGTTGCTGTCGTTGCTGCCGATGGCCCAGCAGGGCCACTCCGCGGGCGCGGAGGGCCACGACGCCGCGATCACGGCGCTCGGACTGCACCTGGTCTTCGCCGCCGTCTGGCTGGGTGGCCTGCTCACGGTCATCCTGCTGCAGCGTCAGCTGAGCCCAGTGCGCCTGCGCGAAGTCATGGGCCGCTACTCCACCCTCGCCCTGGTGAGCTTCGTCGTCGTTGCGGCGTCCGGATACGTCAGCGCCGAACTGCGCGTGGGCAGCTGGGACAAACTGCTCACCGGCTACGGCGTCCTGGTGCTGGCCAAGGTCGCCGTGCTGCTGGTGCTGGGCGGCTTCGGCGTTCTGCAGCGCCGCTACCTACTCCGCCGGATGCGCACCGTCACCGGCACCGTCGACCCCTGGTTCTGGTGGCTCGTGGTGGGCGAGATCGCGTTTATGGGCCTGGCCAGCGGGGTCGCCGCCGCCCTGGCCAAGACCGCCACCCCGGTGGCGCAGGTGGTCACCACGGCCATCCCCACGGCCACGCCCGCACAGATCCTCACGGGTGAGGTGCTGCCGCCCGAGCTCACGTTCGCCCGGTACTTCACCGAGTGGAATTTCGACCTCGCCTGGGTGTTGTTCTGCGCCTTCGGCATCTTCTTCTATCTCGCCGGTGTGGTGCGGCTGCGTCGGCGTGGCGACACGTGGCCCCTGCACCGCACCATCCTCTGGGTGGCCGGGCTGATCACCCTGTTCTACATCACCAACGGCGGCGTCAACGTGTACGAGAAGTACCTCTTCTCCACGCACATGCTCGCCCACATGGCCCTGACGATGCTCGTGCCGGTGCTGCTGGTGCCTGGCGCTCCGGTCACTCTCGCGGCCCGCGCCATCCGGATGCGCCGCGACGGCAGCCGAGGCCCACGCGAGTGGATCCTGCTGGCCGTGCACTCCAAGTTCGCCGGCATCATCTCCAACCCACTCGTGGCCGCGGTGCTCTTCGCCGGCTCGCTCTGGGTGTTCTACTACACCTCCCTGTTCAGCTGGGCGACGACCGACCACATCGGCCACCAGTGGATGATCGTGCACTTCCTGATCACCGGGTACCTGTTCGTGCAGTCGCTGATCGGCATCGACCCGGTGCCGTACCGCCTGCCGTACACCTTCCGGCTGCTGCTGCTGCTGGGCACCATGGCCTTCCACGCGTTCTTCGGCCTGGCCCTGATGACCGGCACCGGCCTGCTCCTGGCGGACTGGTACGGCGCCATGGGCCGGGACTGGGGCATCAGCGCCCTGGCCGACCAGCAGGCCGGCGGTGGCATCGCCTGGAGCGTGGGCGAGATCCCCACCATCGCTCTGGCCATCATCGTGGCCATCCAGTGGGGCCGCAGCGACGACAAGGAAACCAAACGTCGCGACCGCAACGCGGACCGCACGAATGAAGCCGAACTCAACGAGTACAACGACCGCCTGGCCCGGCTGGCTGCGCACGACCGCTGATCAGCCGGCCGCATCTCCGACGCGAGGCTGGATCGGCGGCTGGGTCAGCGCAGCTGAATGGCCAGGGCGCCGTCCGGCTGGATCGTGACGCTGATACCCAGGGAGAACGGCACGTCCTCGTCACGGGTGGTGCGGTCGCCGTCATAGAGGGACTGCACGTCGACCACGATATGGGCCTGGCCGATGGTGTCCGGCATGTCGAACGAGCTGTCGCCGCCGGTGAGGGCCACCTCGGGGTATTCGGCGATCGACCAGACCGGGGCCGAGGTGACCCTGTCATCGATCTCGATCCCGAAGGGGCAGCTGGACGGCTGCAGCACCTGCTGGGTGGCGCACTCGTCGAGGTATTCGTTGAGCTTGGTCTGCACCTGCTCGGTGAAGGTGTCGTTCGGCATCGCATCCACCGTGATGTCGGTGGCGCCGGACGTGACGACGGGCACACTCTGCACGGGAGCCGTCAGCAGCGACGAATCGTGGGAGACGTCGTAGACGGTGGGGGCGAAGGCCAGGTAGGCGCCCTGGTTGGAGAAGGTGGCCGGCGCGGCGGCGGCGGCGTGCGCCCGGGTGTCGAGGGTGAGGCCGTTCACCGTGAACCCGGCATCGTGCAGCACGGTCACCTGCAGCACCGCCAGCGGGCTGGTGGCGAATCCCCAGGTGGTGAAGAGGCCCGCGACGGTGCCGAGGCGCTTGACCGTGAACTCCATCGACGTCGTGGCGCCGTCGAGGGTGAAGTCGTACACGACGGTGTGCTGGCTCTTCTGGGCCTCGCCGGTTGCGGCGGCGCTGGGCTTGTCGCTGACCAGTTCGATGTCGGTGATCGACCCGAGCACCGAGGGCCGCAGCAACGTGCGCGGCAGGTCCTGGGGCAGGCCGGCGGCCTCGAGTTCGGCATCCGTGGGTTCGGTGCCCGGCAGGGCCAGGGCAGCGTCGGTGTCGTGCGCGGCCAGGGCGGAGAGGTACTGGCGCACAAACCCGCCGGCGCTGTACAGATCGCGGTTGAGCGAACCGATGGTGGCGACCAGGGCGGCGGCGAGAAGCACTACAACCAGGCAGACGGCGATCACGGCACGCAGATAGCGCCCCCGTGGTACCGCGTTCCCGACCCCATAGCTCACCTCCATATCCTACGGGGAGGCTTCGCGGCATGGGCTCACACCGGCCGTGGCGGCGTTCGACTCGGGCTGCCCGGCGGCGGACGGCCAGGCTATGCTCCCCTCATCGAGAGGAGTGGAAAATGGTTCTGCGCAGCGCTCGATCGGCCCCGCGAGCCGGGCGGAAGCGGCGGGTTCTCGCCGTGGCCGCCCTGCTGGTTTGTGTGCTGGCCGCCTGTGCGCCCGGCCCCCGACCGGAATCGTCGGGGAGCGCATCCGCCACATCGACGCCGTCCACGACGGCCGCCGGCACGCCCGCACCGGCAGCGACCATCACCCTGGACAGCCCCATGGCCGACGCCCCGGTGACCGTTCCCGTCACGATCAAGGGCACTGCGAGCACCGCCGACTCGAAGCTCGTGGTCGACCTGCTGGATGCCGACGGTCAGCCCCTCTGTGTGCGGCACATCACCGCCACGCCGGGTTCCGGCTCCTCCGCCACCTGGCAGACCGACCTGGCGTTCGAGCCTCCGGATGCGGAGCAGGACGTCACGCTGCGGGCCTATACGCAGAGCGCCGCCGATGGCAGCGCTGAAAACATCGTCGAGCGTCCGCTCACCCTCACCGCGGAGCGCCCGCCGATCATCATCACCTCACCCGGATGCGGCGACACCGTCGCTCCGGGCGGCACGCTGACCGTGGTGGGCCGGGCCCTGGTGCCGGAGGCACAGTTCACCCTGGAGCTGCGCGACGCGTCCGGTGCCGCGGTGCTCACCCAGGACGTGATGGCGGCGGACGGGACCCAGGAGTCGGACTTCAGCGCCACGCTGGATATTCCGGCCGGACTCTCCGCCGGGTTCTACGACCTGGTCGGCTTCGACAACAGCCTGAAGGACGGCAGCGAACAGTACGACTTCCCGGTGCAGTTGCTGGTGCAATGAGCGGCGGCAACCGAAGTTATCCACTGGCCGGGCGGGGAGTGGGGCGGCCGCGGCCGGGCGGTTACAGTGGAAGTGCTCATCGACCGCCCTCGAGCCATCCCTCGCACCGCCTCCCCATCCCACCGAAAGTACCCCGTGACCGCGCTTCCGAACGAGATTCCGCTTTCACGCGAACAGGCCGAGGTATTCGCTGCCATCGAGGGCACAAAACAGAACGTCTTCGTCACCGGCCGCGCCGGAACCGGTAAGTCGACGCTGCTCAACCACCTCTCCTGGAACACCAGCAAGCAGATCGTCATCGCGGCGCCCACCGGTGTCGCCGCGCTCAACGTGGGCGGTCAGACCCTGCACTCGCTGTTCCGGTTGCCGATCGGTGTGATCGCCGACCACGCCATCGACCAGAACGACCAGCTGCGGAAGCTCCTCAACACCATCGACACCGTGGTGATCGACGAGGTCTCCATGGTCAACGCCGACCTGATGGACGCCATCGACCGCAGCCTGCGGCAGGCAAGACAGCGCCCGCACGACACCTTCGGCGGCGTGCAGATCGTGCTCTTCGGTGACCCGTACCAGCTGGCGCCGGTGCCGGGCGACCCGGAGGAGCGCGCCTACTTCGCCGACACCTACCGTTCGATGTGGTTCTTCGACGCGAAGGTGTGGCAGAGCGCCGAGTTGAAGATCTTCGAGCTCACCGAGATCCACCGCCAGCACGACGCCGGATTCAAGACCATGCTCAATGCCGTGCGATACGGCCAGGTGACCCCTGAGATCGGCGGCGCGCTCAACGGCGCGGGGGCCCGCACGCCGCCGTCCGAGGGCGTCATCACGCTGGCGACCCGCAACGATGCGGTGAACCGCATCAACGCGGCCGCGCTCAAACGACTCTCCGGCAAGTCGCTCTCGGCCAAGGCCGAGGTGACCGGCGACTTCGGCGGGCGTACCTACCCGGCCGACGAGGTCCTCGAGCTCAAGGTGGGCGCCCAGGTGATGTTCCTGCGTAACGACAACCCGCTGGACGGCGGTCCGCGTTGGGTGAACGGCACCATCGGCACCGTGACACGGGTCGATTCCACCGTCTACGTGGACATCGACGGCACCACCCACGAGGTGGAGCCCACGGTGTGGGAGAAGTTCAAATACACCTACAACGCGGCCACGAAAAAACTCAGCAAGGATGTCGTGGCCGAGTTCACCCAGTTCCCGCTTCGGCTGGCCTGGGCGGTCACCATTCACAAGTCCCAGGGCGCCACCTACGAGCGGGCAATCGTGGACCTGGGCACGCGGGTGTTCAGCCCGGGGCAGACCTACGTGGCCCTGAGCCGGCTCACCAGCCTGAACGGGCTCTACCTCACCCGGCCTCTGCGTCCCAGTGACATCATCGTGGACGAGAACGTCCTCCGTTTCATGGAGGGCCTGCGCGTCACGCCCCCATCGAGCGCTAGGAGACTGCTGATTTATCGGGGCGTTTAAGGCGCGCCTTTGTTGGTTTCGGCGGAGGTGTTTAAGACTTGATTCATGCAGGGTCGTGATGATGGTCAGCGTCAGTTGTTGGATGTCGGTGTGTTCGCTGGGCACATGTTGCCGGCGGGGTCGGTGTTCGCTTTTCTCGCTGAGCACCGGCACGAGTTGTTCCCGGATGACGCGTTCGCGGACCTGTTTCCGTCGGGTCGTGGCCGGCCCTCGACGCCCGCGGACGTGATCGCATCGGTGATGGTGCTGCAGACCCTGCACTCGTTATCGGACCGGGAAACCGCGGAAGCCGTCACGTTTGATCTGCGGTGGAAAGCGGCCTGCGGGTTCGGGTTGACGGAAACATCGTTCCACCCGACGGTGTTGACGTATTGGCGACGCCGCCTCGCGGCAAGCACCCGCCCGCACCGAATTTTCGACGCCGTCGCCGAGGTTATTGCCGGTTCTGGGGCGTTGTCGGGTCGGAAGCGGCGGGCGTTGGACTCCACGATTTTGGATGACGCGGTCGCCCGCCAGGACACGGTGACGCAGTTGGTCGCGCAGATCCGCCGGGTCGGTCGGGAGATCCCCGGCGCCGACATGATCGTGGCCGGCCTGCCCGGCCATGACTACGAGAAGCCCGGCAAGCCCGACATCGCCTGGGACGACAAGGCGGCCAGGGACGAACTCGTTTCCCGCCTCGTGACCGACGCCCTGGCGTTGCTTGCGGCAATCGACACGACGTCATTGACCGACTCGCAGCAGGAGACGGTCGCGTTGCTCGCCCTCGTCGCGGGCCAGGACGTCGAGCCGGCTGAGGGGTCCGATGGCTCGGATGGGCGGTGGCGGATCGCGCGGAAGGTCGCGCCGGACCGGGTGATCTCGACCGTTGACCCGGACGCCCGCCACGCGCACAAGAGCCGGGAGAAGAAGCAAGACGGTTTCAAAGCCCACATCGCGATCGAGCCCGATACGGGTCTGGTGACCGCGGCCGTGTTGACGAAAGCGTCCGGGCCCAAGAACAGTGACGCGGCCCGCGGCGCGGCCCTGGTGGCCGCTGACACGAGCATCGGCTCGGACACGGTCGAGGTCCTCGGTGATTCTGCCTACGGCAGCGGGGACCTCCTCGCCGAGGTCACCGCGGCCGGGCATGTTCCGATCATCAAACCGATGCCGTTGAGTCGGGCGGTTCCGGGCGGATTCACAATCGATGACTTCAGCATCGACGAAGCTAAGCGCACGGTGACGTGTCCTGCGGGGAACACCCGACCGATCACCGTGAAACGTAATGTCACATTTGGCGCCGTTTGCGCGAGCTGCCCGCTCCGAGCCCAGTGCACGAGCGCCGTCGACGGTCGCAAAATGGTTTTGCATCCGCAGCAGCAGATCCAACGCGAGCACCGCGCACGCGCGCTGGACCCTGACTTTCAAGCCGTCTACCGGCAGCACCGGCCGATGGTTGAACGCTCGATCGCATGGATGACTCGCGGCGCGAGACGAGTCCCTTACCGCGGCGTCGTGAAGAACCACGCCTGGTGGAACAACCGCGCCGCCGCGATCAACCTGAAACGACTCCTGAGCCTTGGCCTCACCAGCCAGAACGGGGTTTGGGCACTTGGCTGAAGACCCCAGGCAGGGCAGACACCCCAGCCCTCACACCGACCCCGACGACCACCTTCTACTGGCCAGACTCGCGACACCGAATCGATCCCGCAAGCAGCCCAAACACGACCACACCCGACTCAAAAAACGGGCCCCCGACTCGCCGGGCCCACCGCAGCCATCTAAATCAGCAGTCTCCTAGGGGCACCCCCCTCCCCCTCCGCGAACTGTGAGAAAAGCCCCGGATTTGGGGCTTTTTCGGTGCTTAAGTCACAGTTCGCGGGAGGAGAGGAGAGGGACGGGGCGGGCTAGAAGGCTACGGGGGCGGGGGCGAAGGCTCCGGTGCTCACGAGCTGGGTGGTGGCGTCGTTGCAGCCGTCGATGGGGTTGGGGGTGGCCACTCGGGTGGACTGGTCGTTGTTGGGCGGGGTCACGGCCAGTTCGGTGACGGGCACGATCGGGCAGCCGTGGGCACCGGCCTGAGTGAGGTGCAGGAGACTGAAGGCCGACTGGCCCGGGTCCAGTCGCACGAGCGAGGGCTGTGCGCGGGGCTCCAACCCGGAGGCGGCCCCGACGGGCTGTCCGGACGAGACCAGCAGCACCGTGGGGTATCCGTTCACCGTGCAGGGTTGCGTCCCGGCGTTGGTGGCGCTCAGATCCCAGAAGAAGCTGCTCATGCCGCTGTCGAACGGGCGGCTTTGCAGCCCGAAGGTGAGTTGGTCGGTGCTGCAGGCGGCCGGTGTCGGCGGCGGGGGTTTGCTCGACGGTTGGGGAGTGGTCGTCTGCGAGGGCTGGGGGGCGGGACCGGAGGAGGGGCCCGTGGGCGGCGCGGTGGGGGGAGCCGCCGTGGGCGTGGGTGTGGCAGGGCTACTTCCCGACGGCGTGGCAGAGGGCTCGAGGGTCGGGATCAGCGGCACTCCGCAGGCGGACAGCGTGAGCGTGCCGGCGGCCATCACCAGAAGTGTGCCGCACAGCCGAGACGCCGCCGATCGCCGCGGGCGACCCTGCGTGGAGTGGATCATGTGCACAGTATTGCACCGCCCGAGCCGGGGAACAGGGCGGCGACGAACGGCGGATGCCCCGGCCACGGTCCACTGCACTCTGGGTACACTGCGCGGCATGGGCCCCCTGCCGACACCTCCCGAGGCGCGAACGCACGCGCGGGCGCGGCGCCGGTGGACAACGGCAGCGGCTCTGGCCCTGGCAAGTCTGGCGCTTCTCCTCAACGGATGCGCCGAGACCCGGAGCTCGATTCCGATCGGGCCCGAGCAGTCATCCGGGACCCTGGCGCCGGCCACGGCCGCCGACCTCGATGAGGCGCTGGCCGAGGGCCTTCTGCTGGCCGGCGCATCCGGGGCGATCGCCGGCGTCTGGGTGCCGGGGGTGGGGCGTTGGCTGGCCAGCCCGGGCCGGATCGGCACGCAGCTCGAGGTCGCCACCGGCCGACCGGCCGGCGGTGCCGCGGTGAACGCCGGCATGCAGTTCCGGATCGGCACCCTGACCACCGCCATGACCTGCACGGTTCTACTCCGCCTTGTCGACGAGGGCCGGGTAGGCCTGGATGACCCGGTCGCCACCTACCTGACGCGCCCGCCGGGGCTGGACGGCATCACGCTGCGGCAGCTGTGCCAGCACACCTCCGGGCTCGGTCAACCCACGCTCGACCCGCAGTTCATCGCCAACCCGACCCGGCAGTGGGCTCCGATGGAGCTGATTTCGGGGGGAATGGGCTCTGTGCGGGCCGGTCAACCCGGCCGGGAGTGGAACCGTTCCGATGTGGGTGTCCAGCTGCTCGGTCAGGCCCTGCAGGCGGCGACGGGTGAGCAGTGGGCGGACCTCTACCGGCGCTACATCTTCGACCCGTTGGGGCTCGATTCCACGGCGTACCCCGGGCCGGCCGACCTCGAGCCGGCGCTCGACCACCCGCACGGATGGGCCGCCGCGGGCGGGCCGGACGGCTCGCCCGACTGCGCCACGATGCAGGACGTGACGCAGCTGTCGCCGTCGATGACCGGGGTGGCTGGTGGGGTGGTCTCCACCCTTGAGGACCTCAGGACCTGGTCAGTGGCGCTGGCCACGGGGAGCCTGCTGGAGCCGGACACGGCGGGAGAGCTGTGGACGAGCGTGCCGGAGGATGGTGCGTCCAGGTGGCGCAGGCAGGGGCTGGGGGCTGAGCAGATTGGCCCGCTGCGGGGCGGTGCTGGAAAGATTCCCGGGTTTCTGTCGGCCGCGCTCGCCGATCCGGTGAGCGGGCTGGTGGTGGTGGTTTCGGTCAACAATTCCAGCGGCGGGGAGGAATTCATCCTGGCCCTGGCCCGGTGGTTGGCCGTGCTCGCCGCCGATGCCCAGGCCGATGCCCAGGCTGCTGCACAAGCCTCTGCACAAGCCGAGGGTGCCCAGCCCGCCGACGGCACAACGACCGCGGTGACGCTGCCCTGGACGGCGCGGGAGGCCGAGACGGATGTGCGTGCCGCGGCGGTCTGCCCGGCCGGCGCCGCGGATCAGGCAGCGCCGGCCGGGTGACCTGTCGGGTTACTTCTTGAACGCGTCCTTGACGTTCTCGCCGGCCTTCTTGAGGTCTGCCTGAGCCTGGTCGGACTTGCCCTCGGCGACCTTGGAGTCGTCGTTGGTGGCCTTGCCGAAGGCTTCCTTCGCCTTACCAGCGAGGTCCTGGCCGGCGTTCTCGATCTTGTCGGATCCACTCATGGTGTTCTCTCTTTCTCTAGGGGGTGGTTGTGGGTCGTCGGATGGGTCTGGGGGCCGGGTGCCGGCCGGGCCGTGCCGGTGGGTCGCAGTCGGGCGCGGCCGGTGAGCCGGCTCTGCAGTCCGCCGCCGAGCCGAACGAGCACCGGAACCTCGGCGCCGAGGACCGTGTCGAGTCCGTGCACGGCGGTCTCGATCACCGTGATCGCATCCCGTGGGGAGACTCCGCGTCGCACGGTGGCCGAGATCTTGAGCACGGGCGAGCCGTGCACGGGGTAGGTCGAGACGGTCACCGCCCTGAACTCGGGGCGGTCATGCAGGGCCGCGGTGAGCATCTCTTCGGCCACCGCGGCGTCCACGATGGTGGCCCCGTCCGCGGTCGGGTCCGCTTCGATCAGCCGTTCGGTGTGGCCGCGGCCCTGCCTCGCGATGAACAGGACCAGCCCCGCGGTGACGAGCACGGCGATGAGCAGGGCCGCGAACGGCACCCAGCTGGCGCCCGTGTCGCCGACGGCGGTGCCGGCGAGGAGCTCGGTGAGCCCGGCGGTGACGTCGGGGGCGGTTCGGGCCCAGGCCCGCATGAAGTCGGGAACGGCGACCAGGGCCACCGCGGCGGCACCCAGAGCCACGGCCAGCAGTCCGATCACCAGAACCAAGGCCCGGTTGAGAAGCCGGTTCGTGCCGTTCATGCGTCCACCCGTCCGGCCGGGGTGATCACCACGGTGGGCTCGATGGCCGGTCGCAACGCGTCGTAGGCGATCGCCTCAGCGATGGCCTTCTCCGCGGTGAACCGGTTGGGCAGCACGCCGGGCTCGGGGGTGAGGCGCACGGTTGCGCTCCGCCTGGACACAGTGACGTCCACCTTGTCGGGGGCGACGTGGGCCGCGATGGATGCCCGACGCTCCAGCGACGCCGCGATCACGTCGTCGTCCACCACGACGGCGGCGCGGTCGGAGTCGACCTCGTGCCGGGCCCGGCGGCCAGGCAGCAGGGCCACCAGGACGAGCGCGATGCCGGCAAGCCCGGCGAGGATGCCGACCGTGAGCAGGATGGCCGGCGCGAGCCGGTTGACCTGGCTGACGTACGCCACTGCATCGGCGGGCGCGACGAGCAGAGCCGGCCGGTCGAGCAGCGCGAGCACCACTTCGGTGCCGCCGTACAGGCATCCGGCAATGATCACCGAGGCCACCGAGACGGCGGCCACCGTGCGCGGTGAGTGTGTCTCGCGTCGCAGCAGCCGTTTGTAGGTCGACCGGTGCGCCCGGCTGGCGGGGCGCAGATGTGGCACCGTGACGGCCTGGCGCCGGGGCAGGGTGCCCGGTGCCGATGTGGTGCTGCTGCCGTTCATGGTGTGCCGTTCGTTAGGTGGAACTGGTGGTGAGAAGGTCAGTCGACCCGGTCGGGGCGGCGGATGCGTGCGCCGGTCAGCCGCACGACCACCCCGGCGATCTGGGCCCCGGTGAGGTCGGCCACCATTCCCCGGATCTGGTGCTGGGCCCGGTCGGTGCGGGCGAGGATGGTGCCGTCCGCAGGGGTGTCAGCTGCGGTGTCGAGGGGGGAGTCGTGAAGGGGGACGACCCGGATCGGGGCGCGCACCGTGAGGTTGAGCCCGCCGTCGGCGTCGGCCAGGCGCACGGAGACCTGGCTGGGTCGCACGCCGAGCGCATCCGCCGCCACCGCCGAGACCACCCGGGTCATGGCCCGTGTGGTGATGCGGGTGCTCCCGCGTGGGTGCGGAATCACCGTGGCGGGGGTCACAGGGCGTCTGCCTCGTCGGCTTCGTCGGTCTCCTCGGGCAGGTGGACGTCGGCGATGGTGACATTCACCTCGGTGACGTGCAGGCCCACGAGGCTCTCGATGGCTTCGATGATGGCGGTGCGGGCGTCTTCGGCGACCTGCTGCAGCGGCACGGGGTAGGCGGCGACGAGCGTGACGTCGATGGCGACCTGGCCCTCACCCACCTCCACGCTGACGCCCTGCGTGTGATCGGTGCTCTTGAGAGCGTCACGGATGGCGCCGAGCGCGCGTGCGGCCCCGCCACCGAGCGCGTGCAGTCCGGCCACATCGCGCAGCGCGAGTCCGGCGATCTTGGCCACGACAGCGTCGTTGATCACGGTCCTGCCGCGCGACTCGCCGCCCGTGGTCTTCTTGGGAGCGCTGGTGCCATCAGGAAGAATCGGGCTGGAGCCGAGGACGGTGCTGTCCGGGGTGAGGTTCGTCATGAGTCGTACTCCTGTGTCGGTAGTTCGGAGAAAAGCAGTGAGGGCCTGTGGGATATCCAGTTAGCCACTATGCTGCACGCAGCGGGGGCGGCGGGTGATTTTTTCTCTCCGAAACTCATTGATACTGTTCAGACGCGTCTCGCGGACTGTTCGTCACGAACTCCGAGTATTTGCCACGAGAGCGGGCTTGAGTAGAGAGAGGTCTCCGGTGACAACCACGGGGTCAGATGAGCGGTCGCCGCTCGGCGACGCCACCGACGCGATCCTCGCCGCACGTGCAGCCGACGGTGATGTGCGAGCGTTCGAGGTGATCGTGCGACGGCATGGTCCGTTGATGCGTGCCTACGCCACCCGTATTTTGGGTTCGACCAGCGATTCCGACGACGTGGTGCAGGAAACCTTCATCACAGCGTGGGAGCGCCTGCCCGAGCTGCAGGACCCCGCGGCGACGAAGGCGTGGCTCATGCGGATCACCAGTCGCAAGGCGATCGACCGCATCCGTTCACGGCGCCAGGATCAGCCTCTGGCGGACTGGGATGTGGCTGCGCCAGAATCAGAATCTCCCCACCATCAGGCCGAAGCTGCGTCACAAAGGGAGCGACTCACACGTGCACTCGGTACTCTGAGCGAATCGCAGCGGCAATGCTGGACGTTACGGGAGATCGGCGGGCATAGTTATGCCGAGATCGCCGAGGAGCTTGACGTGCCGCCGTCTACGGTGCGGGGGCTCCTCGCCCGGGCCAGGCAGAAGCTCATGCAAGAGATGGAGGAATGGCGATGACACTCCCTCACGACGACGCGAGCCGCGACCTCATCGCCCACCTCAGCGACTACCTCGACCGCGGCCAGACCCCGCCGGACGACTTCCTCAGCGAGGCTCCGGAGCACCGGATCGCCTACGACGCGCTCACCCGCTTCCGCACCCTGGCCGGCAACATTCTGGCCGACGACGTCTCGGCCGAACCGGCCAGGGACGACAGCTGGGTGACCGGGATCCTCAACAACATCCACCGGGAAGCACGCGCCGGGCGCACCATCCCGGTGTCGCACCCGTCACCGAAGGCCAGCCTCAGCCTCACCGAAGGCGCCGTCAGAGGCCTGATCCGCTCGGCCGGTGACGGCGTGGCCGGTACCTTCATCGGCAAGTGCCGGCTCGAGGGCGATGTGGCGACGCCGGGCAGCCCGGTCACCGTCAACGTCGAGGCCAGCGTGTTCTGGGGCGAGCGGATGCCGCAGACCGCGCAGCGGCTGCGCGACGCCATCACCACGTCGCTGTTGCACCACACCGAGCTGAACATCGTGGCGGTGAACGTGACGATCACGGATGTGCACCTGCGGCGGAACGCCAAGCCCCAGGACCCCGGGAGCTGACCTCGTGACGTGCGTGCATGTCGCGCCCCGTCGTTGGTCGAGCCTGTCGACGCCGTGCTGAGCCTGTCGAAGTAGACCTGGTGACGTGTCTCGAGATCCGCGCACCGGGTCTCGACAGGCTCGACCAACGTTCGACAGGCTCGACCAACGTCCGACAGGCTCGACGGGCGGCCTCCGTGCGCCCGTAAGGTGGGACGATGACGGGCATCGTGCAGCGGCTGGAGCGCCTGCAGGTTGTGCTGTACCTGGCCGCCATCGCCGCCGGGGCGCTCGCCGGGTGGCTGGTTCCGGCCGTCGCGCCGGTGTTCACCACCATGATCACCCCGGCACTCGGCCTACTGCTGTTCGCCACCTTCCTGGGCGTTCCACTGGCGGACATGCGCCGGTCCGTGCGCGACATCCGCTTTCTCGGCGCCGTGCTCGTGCTGAACTTCGCGATCGTGCCGGTGGTGGCGTTCGCCCTGACCCGGGTCATCGCCGGTGACCGTGCCCTGCTGCTCGGCGCGCTGCTCGTGCTCCTCACGCCCTGTGTGGACTACGTGATCGTGTTCACCGGCCTCGCCGGGGGAGCCCGCGACCGGCTGCTTGCCGCGACGCCCGTGCTGATGCTGCTGCAGATCCTGCTGCTGCCGGTCTACCTGCTGCTCTTCGCCGGCCCGGCGGCCACCGGGCTGATCGAGGTGGGCCCCTTCGCCCGGGCGTTCCTGCTGCTCATCGTGCTGCCCGTGGCCGCCGCCGGGTTGGTGCAGACGGGCTCCCGGATACCGCGCACCGCGGGCGCCGCGCGCGCCACGGCGTCACTCATGAGCGCGCTCATGGTGCCGCTGATGATGATCACCCTCGCGGTGGTCGTCGGCTCGCAGGTCTCCGCCGTGGGCGCCCAGGCGGCGGCGCTGGTGGGACTGGTGCCGGTCTACCTGGCCTTCCTGGTGGTCATGGTGGCCGTCGGGGTGCTCGCGGCCCAGGTCTGGCGCCTCGACGCCCCGGCGGCCCGCGCCCTGGTGTTCAGCGGCGCCACCCGCAACTCGCTGGTGGTGCTGCCGCTGGCCCTCGCCTTGCCGGCCTCGCTGCAGCTCGCCCCGCTGGCCGTGGTGACCCAGACCCTCGTCGAGCTGCTGGGCATGGTGATCCTGGTGCGACTGTTGCCCCGGTTGGTGCCCGGAATCCGCCGCTGAGGCGCCCGCTATGCAGGCGAGCACTGTTTCACACTGTGACGGGACGCGGCGACAGCGCCGAAACGGCCTATCTAGACTCGGTGAACCCGACCAAGCATCCCCCGTGGAGGACGTTGACATGATCACCCAACCGCTGCACATGCTGCGCTGTAATCACACGGGCCAGGACAACTGTGTGAACCACGGGTGCCGGACACGAGATCCGCCCCATGCAGGCGCGGCTGATATACGCCACCCCGAGCCAGTGGAGCGACGGCATCGTGGTGCGCGCGACCACCGGCGGATGGATCGGGATCGCGCTGCTCGGGCCGGCCGACCAGGCCGACCCGAACGACGCTCTGCCCTACGACGCCCTCCCGGAGACGCTGTGGGTCTGGAACCACGCCGACCACAGCGCACGGCTCACCACCGGTCAGCCGGTGGCGGTGCACACCCTGTGCAACGTGCTGGCACACGGTTCGAGCCGCATCAGTATCGTCACGATCTGACCTCGGTTCTGCCCGGGATCCGTCGCGGTCGGACGACTAGCGCCGACGGGTTCGGCTGGTGGATGCGGAGTTCTTCTTCTTGAGCTGCTTGGCGGCGAAGCCGAGCAGGAGGGGCATGAGATATCTGAGGAACATGGGTCTCCCGGTTTTCTTGGCTGAGCTGGATGGGTGGTACAGCTATGTCGGAGCCCGAGGCCGATTCGTCACGGTGTTGCGGCACGGCAGCCGCGGGCGGAGCGCTGGAAACGGTGTCCTGACGAGCCTCGGCCGGCAACCGCACCCACCGTAAAATGGCCCCATGGTGGGCATGAAGGACAGGGTGACGCTTGACGTCACCGTCGCGGAATGGGAGGCCTACCTGCGCGGCACGCCCGACCACGGTGGGGTGCGCCTGAAGCTGCGCAAGAAGAACTCGTCGGCTGCGGGGATGACCTGGTCAGAGGCCCTGGATGTGGCGCTCTGCTACGGCTGGATCGACGGCCAGACCAACCGGCTCGATGAGGACTACACGCTCACAGGCTTCTCCCCGCGCCGCACGAACAGCCCCTGGTCCCAGGTGAACCGGGAGCACGTGGCCCGGCTCATCGCCCAGGGGCGGATGCAGCCGGCCGGGCTCGCCGAGGTGGAACGCGCCCAGGCCGACGGACGGTGGGACGCGGCCTACCGGCAGAAGGATGCCGTGCCCCCGGATGACCTGCAGGCAGCACTGGACGCCGACCCGGCCGCCGCCGCGTTCCTGGCCGGGCTGACGAAGGTGGAGCGCTTCCGCATCTACTTCAGGCTCGGCAGCATCAAGACGCCCGCGGTGCGGGCGGCGCGCATCCGTGACGTGGTGGAGAAGGCCGCGCGGGGCGAGCTGCACTACCGCTGAGGCCTGGAGGACCGACGCCCCCGTCAGGCTTGGGCGCCGGGAACCAACAGGCCGGACTCGTAGGCGATGATCACCAGCTGGGCCCGGTCGTGGGCGCCGAGCTTGGTCATCATGCGGTTCACGTGGGTCTTGGCGGTGTGCGGGCTGATCACCAGTTCGGCGGCGATGTCACCGTTGGCGTGGCCGCTGCCCACCAGCAGCAGAATCTCGCGCTCCCGCTCGGTGAGCGACGCCAGAGCGGCCGGCACCACGAGGGCGGTCGGCGCGTCGGGGGCGGTGTAGCGGTCGATCAGGGCCTTGGTGGCGCGCGGTGACAGCAGCGCGTCGCCGCCGTGCACGGTGCGGATGGCGTTCATCAGGTCGGGCGCCTCCGTGCCCTTACCCACGAAACCACTTGCCCCGGCGCGCAGGGCCTGCAGCACGTACTCGTCCTCCTCGAACGTGGTGAGCACGATGATCCGGGTCGCCGCCAGCAGCGGGTCGGCGCAGATGGCCGCGGTGGCCTGGATGCCGTCCATGACGGGTATCCGGATGTCCATGAGCACGATGTCCGGACGCGTCTCGCGAACCAGGTCGACGGCTTCGCGCCCGTTGGCGGCCTGCCCGGCCACGGTGAACCCGTCTTCGTGCGAGACGAGTTCGGCCACGGCCGTGCGGATCAGAGTCTGGTCATCGGCGAGGACCACGGAGATCATGAGGCACCATTCGGTCGGGAGGAGGCGGGCAGGTCGGTGGGGAGCCACGCGGTGAACCGGAACACCGGCCCCGGACCCCGCACGGCGGTGAGGGTGCCGTCCACAGCGCTCACCCGTTCGCGCGCGCCGAGCAGCCCGTGCCCGGCGGCGCCGGCCGTGGCGCTCGCCGCATCCGTGCCCGCCGCTGCTGCGCGCTGCGGTGTCGTAACGGTGTTGGTCACCGTGATCTCGATGCCCGTTGGCTGGTAGTCCAGGTGCAGCAGGCAGGAGCGGTCCGCGCCGTGCTTGTGCGCGTTGGTGAGCGCCTCCTGCGCGACGCGGAAAGCGACACTGTCGACGGCGCCGGGCAGCGGCCGGGGCATGCCGACCACCCGGTGTTCCACCCGCAGGCCACTCCGTTCGAAGTCCAGCAGAAGCGGCTCGAGGTCGGCGAGCCCGGCGACGGGCGCCGTGGACTCGTCGAGGGCGGCGGCATCCGGCGCCCGCAGCACGTTGAGCAGGCTGCCGATCTCGCCGAGCACGGTGCGTGCGGCCTCACGGATGGTGGCCAGCGACTTCTCGGCGTCGGCGGGCCGGTCGGGCAGCGCCTGGGAGGCGACGCTCGAGTGCAGATTGATCACCGCGATCTGGTGCGCGAGGAGGTCGTGCAGGTCGCGGGCGATCCGCAGGCGTTCCTCGGCCACCCGGCGCAGCGCCTCGGACTCCTTGGTCTCCTCGGCGCGGCGGGCGCGCTCGGTGATGCCGCGGATATAGGCGGAATGCGACTTGTTGGCGTCACCGGCCGCGGTCGCGAAGCCGACAAAGGCCGCCAGCTGCAACATCGCCCGGGCGTCGTTCCACGGGGTCTCGAGGAACGCGACGGTGGCGGCGGCCAGGAGAACCACCGTGGCGGCGGAGAACAGCAGCGAGGTGCGTCGCGGCTGCCAGCGGGCCACCGCGAAAATCCCGATCAACACCGCAATCAGGTACGACACGATCGGTCCGTCGACGGCGAGCCCCAGCACGCAGGCGACGACGGCCGCGGATGCCCCCACCAGCGGTGCGCGGCGGCGCAACAGTACCGAGCCGGCCGAGACCAACACCAGAATGGCGGCGGCGACGCTCGAGGTGGCCGCGCCGCCGAGGCTGTGCGGGGCAAGGCTCGGGCCGAGCACGAACAGCGCCACGATGAGGTCCCGCAGCCAGGCGGGCAACCGGGACAGCGGCGAAAAGGACCGCTCGAACGGTTCGGGATCGGTCACCGCAGGCGTCGGCCGGCGAAAAGGCGCGCGGGAAGGATGCTGCGATGCGGCGGTTTCGCGCGAGTTCGGCATGCTGTCCTCCCGCCCGGTAATCGGGCTCGTCCCATTGTGCCAACCGAACCGGGGCCGCGTCTGCCCGCGGGCGTGGGTGCTGGGCGTACCACGATCGCGGTACGCTGCCGCCGAACCATGCTCCGCCGACACCGTTGGCGGTAGGCCAGGTTGCTACGCCGGGAGGACGCCCGGCTCGGCCCGCCCCGCGAGACTGGGGAGTGCCGTTGGGCCGGTTCGTTGGTGGGCCGGCCCGGCAGGCACGCCAACGCAGCCCAGACCGCAGCCGAACCGCCGCACACGCTGACTTGCACCGGCCGCAGTCGCACCATCCGCATCCGCATCACCGACGCATTTTTCAGGAGAGCCACCCCATGACCGTGCCCATTCTCGCCGCCCGCGACATTCACAAGTCGTACGGTCGCGGCGCCACCCGGTTCGACGCCCTCAAGGGCGTCTCCCTCGACATTCAGCAGGGCGAGTCCATCGCCATCGTGGGCAAGAGCGGATCGGGCAAGTCCACGCTCATGCACCTGCTCGCGCTGCTCGACAACCCCACCACCGGGGCCGTGGAGCTGAGTGGACGCGATGCCGGCTCGCTGAGCGGCCGCGTCGTCAACCAGACCCGCAACGAGACCTTCGGGTTCGTCTTCCAGCAGTTCTTCCTCACCCCCAATACGAGCGTGCTCGACAACGTGACGCTGCCGCTGCAGATCGCCGGCGTGAGCGGGGCCGAACGCAAGCGCCGCGGCATGGCGGCGCTGGAGCAGCTGGAACTGGCCGACAAGGCGAAGAACAAGGCCACCGACCTCTCCGGCGGCCAGAAGCAGCGTGTGGTGATCGCCCGGGCGCTGGTGAACAACCCCAGCGTGATCTTCGCCGACGAGCCCACGGGCAACCTCGACTCCGCCACCGGCAAGGTCGTGGAGGACATCCTCTTCTCGCTGCAGAAGGAGAAGGGCATCACGCTGATCATCGTGACCCACGACGAGGACCTCGCCGCCCGGTGCGACCGCCGGGTGTACATCCGCGACGGTCTCATCACCGACAGTCTGCACGGGGAGCCGACCGCGGTCGCGGCCCCGACGTCCGCACCGATCACCGGGGAGGCACGCGCGTGAACGTCTTCGACCTGATCCGCACGGCCGTGAAGAACAGCCTGCGCAGCAAGACCCGCACCACCCTCACCGTGCTCGCCATCTTCATCGGCGCGTTCACCCTCACCCTCACCAGCGGGGTCGGCACCGGCATCAACCAGTACATCGACACCACGGTGGCCTCGATCGGCGCCGACGACGTGATCACGGTCACCAAGGCCGCCGAAGACACGACGGATGGCCCGGTCGAGTACGACCCCGACGCCAAGGCCGTCGCCGCCGCGACGGGCCGCCCCGGCTCCACCGTCGTGGCCCTCACCTCCACCGACCTCACCGCCATCGAAGGTGTCGACGGTGTGCTCTCGGTCGAACCGCAGCTGCGGGTGAGCCCGGACTACGTGCAGGTCGGCGACGGCACCGCCTATGAGGCCACCGTCGGCAGCTTCATTCCCGGCATGGCCCTGGACCTGGCCGCCGGCGCCGAACCCGACTCTGCCAGCACCGCCAACGAGGTCGCCATCCCGGTCTCCTACGTCGACGCCCTCGGGTTCTCCGATGCGGATGCCGCGGTTGGACAGACGCTGACCTTCGGCGTGACGGATGTGCAGGGCACGCAGTCGCAGGTCACCGCCACCATCGTGGGCGTAGCGGAGGAGGGCCTGGTGGGTTCGACCGCGTTCACCGCGAACGAGGCACTGACCCAGACCCTCTACGACACCCAGAGCATCGGCCTCTCCGACGCGGGCAAGGACAGCTACGCGCAGGCCATCGTGCGGTTCGACCCCACCGGTACGGATGCGGACCTCAGCGCCCTCAAGACGTCGCTGAGTGACCTGGGCTACACCGGCACCACCGTGCAGGACGCGATCGGCGCCTTCAAGGCCGTCATCGACGGCATCGTGCTGGTCCTCAACGCCTTCGCCGTGATCGCCCTGCTGGCCGCCGGCTTCGGCATCGTCAACACTCTGCTGATGAGCGTGCAGGAACGTACCCGGGAGATCGGCCTGATGAAGGCCATGGGCTTGGGCGGCGGCAAGATCTTCGGCCTGTTCAGCCTCGAGGCCGTCTTCATCGGATTCCTCGGTAGCGCCATCGGTGTGGCCGTGGGCATGCTGGCCGGCACGGCTGCCAACGCCCTGCTTGCCGACACCCTGCTGGCCGATCTGCCGGGGCTCACCCTGGTGGCCTTCGATCCGGCGGCCCTGGCCACGATCGTGCTCACCGTGATGGGACTGGCCTTCCTGGCCGGCACCATCCCGGCCCTGCGCGCCGCCCGCCAGGACCCGATCGAGTCGCTCCGCTACGAGTAGTTCCGCTGGCCTTCCGGGCCGGTTCTGACAGAGGGTGTGCCGGTGGCGCACCCTCTGTTTCGTGTATACGGGTGTGTGTGTGTGTGTGCGTGTGCGTGTATGTGTGTGCGGCTCGCCCCGGAATTTGTCAAGGTGAAGGGACTGCCCCCGGTTTAGTTGACTCCTAACCTGTGGAGATTCGTCTTCGCTGGAAAGATGTCAACATGCCCAAGCCCTACCCACCCGAGTTCCGCCGTGACGTCGTTGCGGTCGCCCGGAAGAACGAAGCACCGCTGAAACAGATCGCGAAGGACTTCGGAATCTCCGAATCCTGCCTGGCGAACTGGCTGAAGAAAGCCGACGTCGAAGAAGGCGTCAAGCCGGGCGTGACCGAGAAGGAATCCGCCGAGCTGCGAGAAGCGAAGAAACGCATTCGACTGCTCGAGCAGGAAGCCGAGGTCATGCGCCGCGCTGTGGCCTACCTGTCCCGGGACGTCAACCCAAAATGATGTACCCGCTGGTCCTCGAACTGGCCGTCGACGGTGTTCCCGTCACGGTGACCTGCCGGGTCTTGCGCTTCTCTAAACAAGCGTTCTACCAATGGAAGCGCAACCCCGTCTCGCAGCGCGATTGGGACGACGCCCACCTCACCAACGCTGCCTGGGACGCCCACCACGATGACCCCGCGTTCGGCTACCGCTTCATCGCCGACGAACTCCACCAAGCCGGCCTCACCGCGGGCGAGAACCGGGTCTGGCGGATCTGCTCCCAGCAGCGGCTCTGGAGCGTGTTTGCGAAGAAACGTGGCCTCACGCGCAAGGCGGGCCCGCCCGTGCACGACGATCTCGTCGAGCGGAAATTCACCGCGACACGCCCGAACCAGCTTTGGCTGACCGACATCACCGAGCACCGCACGGACGAGGGCAAGCTCTACCTCTGCGCGATCAAGGACGTCTACTCGAACAAGATCGTCGGCTACTCCATCGACTCCAGAATGAAAGCCTCTCTGGCCGTCGCCGCTGCCCGCAATGCGATCGGCCAGCGCACCATCGCAGGCACGATCCTGCACTCCGATCGTGGCTCTCAATTCCGCTCGAACGCCTTCGTGCGGGTGCTGAAGAACAACGGCATCACCGGCTCGATGGGCCGCGTCGGCGCATGCGGTGACAACGCCGCGATGGAGTCATTCTTCGCGCTGCTACAGAAGAACGTCCTCGATCGGCAGCGATGGGCGACGAGGGATGAACTACGCCTCGCGATCGTTGTCTGGATCGAGCGGACCTACCACCGCAAGCGCCGGCAACGCCGCCTTGGCAAGCTCACCCCCATCGAGTTTGAGACAATAAACGTGGCCCTCAAAGCCGCGTGAAACCACTAACCCATTGAGTCAACTGAACTCGGGGCAGTCCCGAATGAGGCCAGCGTGAGTTTAGGCGGCTAGTTTCCGTTCGGCCTCCACGACGGCTGGTTCGGCTGGTTGGTTGATCCAGGCTGGCCCGGGTAGGGCGAGGATCTTCGGTGGGGCACTGCTGCTGAAGCGTTCCGGGTTCTGTGCTCGGGCGGCGGCGAGGACCTTGCCGCGTTCGATGGCGCGGCCGGCGGCGAGGCCGTAGTGGACGTCGGCGGGCGTGTTCAACCCGATGCCGGTGTGGTGGTGGGTGTGGTTGTAGTCCTCGACGAATCGGTTCATGAAGAGGCGTGCTTCGCCGAGAGTGCCGAAGCGTTCCGGGAACACCGGGGCGAACTTCAGCGTCTTGAACCACGCCTCGGAGTACGGGTTGTCGTTGCTGACCCGAGGCCGCGAATGCGACTTCGTGACCTCCAGGTCGAGAGCAGCGCGGCCACGGTTTTCGATGTCATCGACGTGCCGCGGTCGGCGTGAACGACGTGGGGAACGCCGTGGATGCCGAAGGTTTCCTTCATCATCTCGACCGCGAGCTGGCCGGATTCTGAGGCGTGAACGTAGGCGCCGACGATGTAGCGGGAGTAGATATCGATCATGACGTAGCAGTCGAAGTAGCGGCCTTTGACGGGCCCGGCGAGCTTGGTGATGTCCCACGAGTAGACCTGGCCGGGCCCGGTCGCGACCAGTTCCGGGATCGCCCGGGCAGGGTGGCGGGCCAGACGGCGGCGTTCCTTGACGAGCTTGTTCGTCGCCAACACCCGGTAAATCGTGGAGATCGACGCCAGATACACGCCCTGATCCAGCAGGCGGGCATAGATCTGGATCGGCGCCAGATCCACCAGCTCGGGCGATAGAACCAACGTCAGGATCTGGGCTCGCTCGGCCTCGCTGAGCTTGTTCACTGGCACCGCCGAGACCCGCCGTGTCGGGGTTTGGACCGGTGTTCGCGTTGCGGTGGCCCGAGATACTCCGGCCAGCCGGGCCGCGGTGCGGGTCGGGACGTTTGCGGCGGTGAGGTCGCGGTAGGCGGCCATCAGGATTTCGTGTGCGGGGGTTCGTCCCGCGAGCTCTTGGACAACTGCTCCAAGAGCTCGTGTGCTTTTCCCATGATCGTCAGCGCTACTTCCGTGGTCGCCAACCGCTGCTCAGCCTGCGACAGTTGCCGGCGCAACTTCGCGATCTCGGCTTGCTCCGCGCTCAACCGGCCGATCTTCTCGCCCGGCTGTTTACCCTCAAGAACGCCCGCGTCGCGGAGCTTTCGCCACTCCGTGATCTGCGAGGAATAGATGCCCTGCTCGCGCAAATACGCGCCGCCCTCGTTACGGGTGATGGCATCGTCATAGGCGGCTAGATGCTCAAGCTTCTGCGCGGGCGTGTAGGACCGGCGGGGCGTGGGACCGCCGGACCTTGGGCCGGGACTTCGGTTACTCATGGAACTATCGTCGCGCACGACGATCAACGATGGGCTGGACATGATCGGGGACTTCCTGGTTCTCGCCCTACATCAAACGGCGGACTTGCTCTGAGCTACTGGCCTCACCCAACCCTGACACGTAGGGCCCTCGTGCGTGCGAACCCTTGGTCTCGTCGCGGGGGTTCGTGCTCGCAGCGTGCAAAAAGGCTCGCGGCGTGCGGAAAGCAGCGCACTATCACCCGCCGCGAGCACTTGCGCGTGCCGCGAGCATCTTCGCGTGCCGCGAGCACTTGCGCGTGCCCCGAGTGTTCTCGCGTGCCGCGCGGCATCCGGGTATGCACTGTGACGGATGCCTGAGCGGGGGCGAGCGCCGCGGCGCGGGAAAAGTGTCGTGGCGCAGGAAAGGTGGCACTCTTTCCTGCGCCACGAGGTTCAACCTGCGCCACGAGGGGAATGCGCGGGGAGGTGCCGTGACAGGAGAGCGCGGGGAGGTGTTGCTGAGGCCGCTCAGGCCGGTCAGGCGCCGGGCAGGCGCCGGTCAGGCTCCGGGCGTCATCTCGGCCCCGCCCACGGGAGTCTGCCGGGTGTCCTGCTGCTGGTAGACGTCGGGGATGCCGTCACCGTCGGCATCCACCGCATCGGCCTGCTCGATGCGGCGGTAGAGCCGGTTGCGGGTGCGCAGGATCACCGAGGCGAGCAGCGCCGCCGTGAGCGATGCCACCAGGATGCCCACCTTGGCGTGGTCATTGGCCAGCGACCCGGCGCCGAAGCTGAGGTCGGCGATGAGTAGCGACACCGTGAAACCGATGCCGGCGAGGATCGCGACGCCGATCAGGTCGATCCAGCGCAGCGTCGGGTCCAGGCGTAGTGGGGTGAGCTTGGTCATCAGCCAGGTGGTGCCCACGATGCCGACGGGCTTGCCGAGCACCAGCCCCACGATGATGCCGATCGCGACGGGGTCGGTGATTGCGCCGATCAGGCCGTTCCAGCCGCCCACGGTGACGCCGGCGGAGAAGAACGCGAAGACCGGCACGGCGAAGCCGGCCGAGAGCGGGCGGAACCGGTGCTCGAAGTTCTCCGACAGGCCCGGCCCGGCTACCGGGGGCGCATCCGGGCGGTTGCGACCGTGCAGAACCGGCACGGCGAAGCCGAGTAGCACCCCCGCGACGGTAGCGTGGATGCCGCCGGCGTGCACAAGCGCCCACACCGCGAAGCCCAGGGGTAGCAGGATCAGCCAGGCGGCCCACGCCGACTCGGCGAAGAAGCGCCGGTACTTCTGCGCCAGGAACGTGTACAGCGCCAGGGGGATCAGCGCCAGTAGCAGCGGGCTGAACTGCACGTCGTCGGAGTAGAAGATCGCGATGATCGAGATGGCGAGCAGGTCGTCGACCACGGCCAGGGTGAGTAGGAAGATGCGCAGGGCGCTGGGCAGGTGCGAGCCCACGATGGCGAGCACCGCGACCGCGAACGCGATGTCGGTGGCGGTGGGGATGGCCCAGCCGCGCAGGGTCTCGGGGCTGACCAGGTTGACGCCCGCGTAGAACAGGGCGGGCACGGCCACGCCACCCATGGCGGCGGCCACCGGCACGATCGCCCGGGAGGGGTTGCGCAGGTCCCCGGCCACGAACTCCTTCTTGAGCTCCAGGCCCACCAGGAAGAAGAAGATCGCCAGCAGCCCGTCGGCCGCCCAGGCGCCCAGGCTCAGCTCCAGGTGCCACGGTTCGTAGCCGATGCGGAAGTCGCGCAGGGCGAAGTAGCTCTCCGATGCGGGTGAGTTGGCCCAGATCAGCGCCACAGCAGCGGCAAAGACCAGCAAGAACCCGCCGACGGTCTCACGACGGAGGATCTCGCCGATGCGGAGTTTCTCGCGGTAGCTGCCTCTGGAGGGAACGCTCTGCGCGGATGAGGTGTGTGGGGAGGGGGAAAGAGGGGTGTCGCCGGACATGGCACTCCTGAGGTTTGGGGTCGGTCGTACGAGTGCTGACCAGACTTCCCAGCTCACCTTGACGTAATTCTACCGGAGGCGCCTGACCGTGTCATGGGCGTGGCACGGTGGGTGCTGCCGCGACAGCAGCCCCGGCCTTCACCTCGCGCCGACCAGTGACCGCCTAGTGCCCGCCGCCGAGGGTGCCGGCCAGTCGGCCGTGCATGCGGGTGCTGGCCTCGTTCATGCCCTCGATGACGACGTGCTTGCCCAGCCGGTGGTACTTGGTGGCAATCGAGTCCAGCGCTGCGACGGTCGACGCATCCCACACGTGCGATCCCGTGAGGTCGATCACGATGCGCTCGGGGTCGTCGGCGTACTCGAACTGAGTGGTGAGGTCGTTGCTCGAAGCGAAGAACAACTCGCCGGTCACTGTGTAGAAAGCCGTGGGCGCGGGGGCGTCCAGATCGAGCGTGCGCTCCACAGTGGCGAAGTGGGCCACCCGGCGCGTGAAGACGATCATGGCGGCGAGCACCCCCACGATCACGCCGATGGCCAGGTTGTGGGTGGCCACGACCACGGCGACCGTGGCGACCATGACAATGGTCTCGCCCACCGGCATCCGTTTGAGGGTGGCGGGGCGGATGCTGTGCCAGTCGAACGTGGCGACCGACACCATGATCATGACCGCGACCAGTGCCGCCATGGGGATGATCGAGACGAGGTCACCCAGGCCCACGACGAGCACCAGCAGGAAGACGCCGGCGAGGAAGGTGGAGATGCGGGTGCGGGCGCCGGAGGCCTTCACGTTGATCATCGTCTGGCCGATCATGGCGCAGCCGCCCATGCCGCCGAAGAAGCCCGAGAGCATGTTGGCCGCGCCCTGAGCCCAGGCCTCGCGGGTCTTGCGGGAGTGGGTGTCGGTGATCTCATCGACCAGTTTGGCCGTCATGAGCGATTCGAGCAGGCCCACCAGGGCCATCGCCAGGGCGTACGGGGCGATGATCTGCAAGGTCTCCCAGGTGAGCGGAACCTGCGGGAAGAACAGTTCGGGCAGGCTCCGCGGCAGTTCGCCCTGGTCGCCCACGGTGGGCACATTCAGCGCGGTGACGATGGTCACCGCGGTGAGCAGCACGATGGCCACCAGGGGCGCGGGAACGATTTTGGTGAGCCGAGGCATCAGAACCATGACGATGACGCCGGCGGCCACGAGCGGGTAGACCAGCCACGGCACCCCGATGAGGTGTGGCAGCTGGGCGGTGAAGATCAAGATGGCCAGCGCGTTCACGAAGCCCACCATCACGCTTCGGGGGATGAAGCGCATCATCTTGGCGACGCCGAGGATGGCGAGAATCACCTGGAAAACACCACCGAGGATGACGGTGGCGATGAAGTAGTCCAGGCCGTAATCGCGGGCGACGGGTGCGATGACCAGGGCGATGGCGCCCGTGGCTGCGGTGATCATCGCCGGTCGCCCGCCCAGGAACGCGATGGAGACGGCCATCACGAACGAGGAGAACAGTCCGACCCGCGGGTCGACGCCGGCGATGATCGAGAAGGAGATGGCCTCGGGGATGAGCGCCAGCGCCACGACGAGGCCGGCCAGCACCTCCCGGGTGAGCAGTTTCGGGGTGCGGAGAGCGGTGAGCATGGACGGGTCCGCGGCGTAGCGACCGGCGTGGGCGGTCTTGTCGGCAGTGGCCAATGAAGGCTCCTCGAGGGAAGGGACCGCGCGCTGGGCGATCCGGTGGGAAAAGAAGGGGGGACCCGGCGCCGCGGCGCTCGCCATCGTGCGACCCGCTCTACAGCGGGGAGAATGGTGGGTAGGAGTTGTGTCGGCGGGTTACCCGACCGACCCGATTAACTCTACCCTAACGTAAGGGTTAAGACGAGAGTGGTGTGACATGACGGATGCGGACACGATGCATATCGGCGAGCTCGCCGAGAAGACCGGCCTGTCGCTGCGCACCCTGCGGCACTACGACGAAGTGGGGCTGGTCTCCGCATCGGGACGCACCGAAGGCGGCTTCAGGCTCTACACCCAAGCCGATCATGACCGTCTGATCCTCATCCGGCGCATGAAACCCCTCGGGTTCAGCCTCGAAGAGATGGCGGACCTGCTGAGCATCATCGACGCGCTGGCAGCGAAGCCCGACACCGAGGCGGCAGCCGACCTGCACCGGAGGCTGGATGTCTTCGTCGCGGAGGCGGCCGAACGCCGGGAGAAACTGCGCAGTCAGCTTGCCATGGCCGACGAGTTCCTGGAGCTGCTGCGGGCGCAGTGATGTGAGTCGGTCCGGCCGCGTGTCGCTGTCAGGAGGGCGAGTCGTCCAGTTCGAGCACCAGGGCGCGGGTGGCGGCCGGGGTCGCAACGACGGCCCCGATCACGATGAGAACCACCGAGGCGACGGCTGCCGACAGCACGATCGCTCCGGTGGCGGGCTCGCCCAGGCGAAACGCCACAGCGACGGCTCCAGCCAGGAACAGCACGAGTCCGGCCAGGTCCATGGGGATCCGGGCGGCCCGGTGTCCGGCGGTCCAGGCCGCCTCGGAGGCCATCAGCGCGCTGGTACGGATGCCCGCCAGCGAGTTGATTCCCAGGCGCCCGCTGGCCGCTCGCTCGCTGACCACCACGACCAGGATTCCGGCGACCATCAGGACTAGTGCGGAGATGAGCATGCCTGGAGACTATCGGGCTACGGGGTGAGCCGCTCGGCCCGGTAGCGCTCGAACAGGTCGAGGAAGGCCTGCTCCGTGTTGCGGTAGCCCGTGAAACCCGCGGCGCGGCTGCGGCCCATGTCGGCGAAGACCTCCATGGTGCGGCCGAGGTCGGCGTCGGTGTGCCACCAGGACGCCAGCCGGGAGAGGTCCGCTTCGACGAGGTTGTGCTTTGCCGCGATGGCGGTCCAGACCGGCTGGCCCGGCTGCCCCGCGGGATCAGGCCGTGGTGACCCAGATCGCGTTGGCGGCCACCGTGGCCAGTTCGACCATGGCGGGTTCGACCGCGGTGGCGGCATCCGTTGTCGCACTGTCGTCGACCAGGCTGATCGCCATCGACCCGGCGTAGTCGCGGCGGGCGTGCACGCGCAGGGTGCTGCCCACGGTGATGCCCAGCGAGTGCAGGTAGCGCAGCAGCGCGGGGTCGTGGTCGGAGACCCGCAGCACGGTGCCGGTCTCGTGCTCGGCAAGCTCGTGCAGACGGCGACCGTCGGGACGGGCGACCGTGCCGTCTTTGCGGGGGATGGGGTCGCCGTGCGGGTCCTGCAGCGGGTTGCCGAGCTCGTCGTCCCAGATCTCCAGCAGCCGGTCGGACACCGCGTGCTCGAGCACCTCGGCCTCCTCGTGCGCCTCGTCCCAGCCGTAACCGCACTGTTCCACGAGGTAGGTCTCGATGATGCGGTGTCGGCGCACCATCTGCACGGCGATGCTGCGCCCGGCGTCGCTGAGCAGGATGCGGTCATACGGCTCGTGCAGGATGTAGCCGTCACGCGCGAGCTTGTTGAGGTTGCCCGACACCGAGGATGCGGCCACGCCGAGCGTGGCGGCGATCTCGTTGGTGGTGATGCCCTCGTCGGACCACTCGTGCGATTTCCAGATGACCTTGAGGTAGTCCTCCGTCATGGTGGTGGGGGTGGAGGCGGCGATCCTCCGATTTTAGGTGCCCGTGCGCGCGCTGCACGGCCCGCCTACCGTGACCGCTGAATGTGCCACCGGGTGGAGCGGAGGAACCATGCGCAGGTCGAGGACGGGCGGGCCGAGGACCGGCAGGTCGGAGTCGCGACGCTCGCGGTCGTGGCAGTGCTCACGGCCCTCGTGCTCACTGGATGCGCCCCCGGACCCAACGACGTGGGGGCGATCACACCGCCCGAGGCGCAGGCCGGGTTCTGGCTCGGGCTGTGGCAGGGCTTCATCAGCCCGATCACGTTCCTCGTGTCGTTGTTCAACCCGGACGTGAACATCTACGAGGTGCACAACGACGGCAACTGGTACAACTTCGGCTTCATGATCGGGGTGGCGATCGCCTTCGGCGGTCCGGCCAGCGCCGGCGGCTACGCCACGCCTGGGCGGCGCAAGGGCTGACCCGCATGGCCTCGCTTGGGCCCGCTTGGGCCCGCTTGGGTTGAGCGCCGGGCCGTGCTTACGGTCGCGAGGAGGTGCGCGGGTGCCGCGCCGTTTCGCTGCTGGCGCGCCACGCGCGTAGCGGCGCCTGACCCGCGCGTCGCATCCGGGCCCGGGCCCGCTGCGGAGCTCAGCCCACCGCGCAGATCACGCCACTGCGCAGGTCAGGCCACCGAGTAGCTCGCGCTGATCTCGTGGCTTTCCCCGGGCGCCAGGGTGATCGTGTTGTCCCGGATGTTGCAGGTCTCCACGCACACCATGCCGGTGTACTCGGTGTCGCCGAAGTCCGCCATGGCGGCGGCCTTGTCGATCCAGGGGTTCCAGACGACGGTGCTGGCGGAGCCCTGCTTGGCGACGGTGATGACCCGGCCCGTGGACGCATCCGTCACTGTGGTGGTGGCCGGGGTGTTCAGGTAGATGCGGTCGGTCTCGGCGTCGAAGCGCACCGGCGTGCTCTCCGCGGGGCGCGGGCCGGATAGCCGGTCGGTGAACGGAGCGCCCTCGAGACCGGCGACCTCGGTCTGGCAGATATCGGCGACGGCAAGGTAGGTGTGCAGGGCCTCCTCGAAGCTCACCGTTTCGGTGTCGCGGTTCGTCACCTCGAGCGCGAGGGTGAGCCGGGCTCCCACGGTGACCGTGTAGCGCGCCTCGAACCGGTGCGGCCAGGCCGAGGCCCGGCTGGCGTCGGTGTCGGTGAGTACGAAGACGAGAGCGACGTCGTCGCCGGCCTCGTGTGCCTCGACCAGCTGCCAGTCGGCCAGGCGGGCGAATCCGTGTGACGGGGCCGTGGCATCCGTGGGGTGGGCGGCGAACCAGGGGAAGCAGATCGGCACGCCGCCGCGCAGCGGGACGCCGGTCGCGTACTCGCTCTGCTCGCTCATCCAGATCACGGGGGTGCCCCCGGCGGGTGTCCAGGCGCTCACGTGCGCGCCGCGCAGGTACACCTCGGCGGTGCCGGTGGGGGCGAAGACCCGAGCGATGGCCAGGCCGCCCTGCCCCTGGCCGAGTTCGACGGAGGACGGAAGCTCGAGCGTGCTGGGAACGGCGGACATGGTGCCTCCAGGATCGATGGACGTACTCCCATCCTAGGAAGCCTGTGCCAGGGCGGCCACGCTGGGGCGTCGGGCCTGTCCATCGCGCCCAAGTCCTGACTCCAGGCCCAACGCCCCTTCCGCCCGTCCCGTTCGTGTCACAAAATGGGCGGACTGTTCCCCAATCGGACATATGCACCCGGCGCGCCGGGTGCATTAGTCCGCAGGGGCCACACTTACCGTGCCCCCACCGCCTAACCGCCCCACCAGAACCACCCGCCCCACGCGCACCAGCGCCCAGCCCCTCCAGCAGACCCGAAGGATCGCCATGCACCTGCTCCTGTTGTCCAACTCCACCAACCACGGCCGGGGTTACCTCGAACACGCCCTCCCCGAGGTGCTCGCGTTCCTCGACGGGGTGACCGAACTCACCTTCGTGCCTTTCGCGGGCGGTGACCACGACGCGTACACGGCCTCGGTGCGCGACGCCTTCGCGCCGCACGGCATCGCCGTGCGCGGCCTGCACGAGGCTGTCGACCCGGTGGCCGCGGTGGCCTCCGCGCAGGCGCTCTTCGTCGGCGGCGGCAACACCTTCCGGCTGCTGGCCACCCTGCAGCGTCGCGGCCTGGTGCCGGTCATCCGCGCCCGGGTGCAGAGCGGCCTGCCCTACCTGGGCGCCAGCGCCGGCACGAACATCACGGCGCCCAGCATCCGCACGACCAACGACATGCCCATCGTGCAGCCGGAGTCGTTCGAGGCGCTGGGGCTGGTGCCGTTCCAGATCAACCCGCACTACCTCGACGCCGACCCGGCCTGTGTGCACAAAGGCGAATCCCGGGCCACTCGCATCACCGAGTTCCTCGATGAGAACGACGTGCTTGTGGTGGGGTTGCGCGAAGGCGCGCACCTCAGCATTACGTCCACCGACGCCTGCGCCCTGGCCGTGATCGGCGGGGCGCCGGCCAATCCGCTCTCCGATCGGCCGGCCATCCTGTTCGAGCGCGGACAGTTGCCGCGCGAAATCGACGGCGATGTCAGCGCCCTGCTCGCGCACCCCGCACGCTATGACGCGCCTCGGGTGGCCGTGGCCTAGCTCCGCCGCCCCCCGCTGGCCCGACGGGCCGTTCGCCCCGCCCCGTATGGCTGGATGCGCCCGCTATAGGTGGCGCATCCAGCCACAGGGGGCGCAGTGACGGTCGATCCGGGCATCCGAGTGACGGAATCAGGCCATGGCGTCGTCGTAGGCGGCGATCACTTTGTCGAGAAAGGCGCTCGCCGCCGCGCGCTCGTCGTCGGCCATCGACGCGACCACCGCTTCGAGCCCGTTGATCAGGGGCAGCACGTGGCCGTACGCGAGTCGCACCGAGTCATCCGTGGCGGCCACGATCAGGCGGCGCAGTGAGCGTGGCCGTTCTCGGGTCGGTCTTCTTCGCCGGCCTGGATGCGGGCGACCCCGGCCAGGGCTTCCGCACCGCGCTGCTCGTGCAGGGTGGCCTCATCGTGGTGTTCCTGCTGCTCAGCCCGCTCTTTCCCGTGCGGGCCCGGCCCGAAGAGCCGGCACTCGCCGAGGAACCCGCCCTGGCCGAGTAGCGGCTCGGGCGGGCGGGTTGCGCGGGCGCGGCGCCGCTTCGCGAGTGGCGCGCCGGGCGCGCACCGGCGTGTGACCCGCGCAACGCGCATCCGGTCGGGTCAGGCGGGCGCGGCGGGCGCGGCGGGCGGGTCGGGTGCGAAACGGTAGCCCATGCCGGCCTCGGTGAGCAGGTAGCGCGGGTGCGAGGGGTCTGCCTCGAGCTTCTTGCGCAACTGGGCGAGGTAGAGCCGCAGGTAGCCCGTGTCGGTCATCCGCACCTGTCCCCACACCTCCGCGTAGAGGGCCTGCCGGCTCACCAGCTTTCCCGGCTGCGCAGCAAAAGCTCCAGGATCTGCCATTCGGTGGGGGTCAGCCGCACGGGCTGCGGCCCGGCCGGCCCGGCGCGCACCACGGTCTTGGCCGGCAGGTCAACCGTGAGGTCGCCGAACGTGATGACGGGTTCGTCCCCAGGCCCGGACAACCGGCGGGTGAGCGCCCGGATGCGTGCCAGCAGCTCGTCGATCGAGAACGGCTTGGTGACGTAGTCGTCGGCGCCGCGGTCCAGTGCCTCCACCTTGTCGGAGGCTCCGCTTCGCCCGCTCACCACCAGGATCGGCACGCTGTTCCAGGCGCGCAGGGAGTCGATGACGGTGAGCCCGTCGAGGTTGGGCATGCCGAGGTCGAGCATGACCAGGTCCGGGTGGTACTCCACCACCGCGGCCAGGGCGCTGACGCCGTCGTGCGCGGTGATGATCTCGTAGCCGCGAGCGCCCAGGGTGATGCGCAGGGCGCGCAGAATCTGCGGGTCGTCGTCGGCGATCAGGATTCTCATACGGTGTCCTCATCGGTGCCCGGGTTGGCGGCCCGGCGTGTGCTGGGGGTGGCGGGGCCCTCTGCGGCGGTGTCCTCGAGGGCGGTGTCTTCGAGGGCGGGACGTGGGCCGCGGGGTCTTGGACAGCGAAATCCTCGACGGCGGAGCCCGCACCATCGGCGCCGTCCGTGACCGCGTCCAGCGACACGACCATGGTGAGCCCGCCGCCCGGGGTGTCCTCGGCCTCGAGCGTGCCGCCCATCCCCTCTACGAAGCCCTTCGACAGGGCCAACCCGAGGCCGAGCCCGGTGGTGTTGTCGGTGTCGCCCAACCGTTGGAACGGCACGAAGACGTCCTCGCGGCGGTCGGGCGGAATGCCCGGGCCGCGGTCCATGATGCGCAGCTGCACGGTTCCGGCGAACAGACTGGCCGATACCCGCACCCGCTCGGCGTGCGGCGAGAAGCGGATGGCGTTGCTGAGCAGGTTCACCACGGCGCGTTGCAGCAGCCCGGGGTCGGCAAGCACCGGGGACAACTCACCCGGCAGGTCGAGCTCGACGGCGGCCGGCCCCAGGCCGAGTTCGTCCAGGGCGGGCAGCACCACGTCGGCCAGGTCCACGGGGCCGAGCGCCACCGCGAGGGCACCGGCCTGCAGGCGGCTCACATCGAGCAGGTTCGTCACCAGGTCGGAGAGGGTGTCGAGGCTCTCGCCGGCGGTGGCGAGAAGTTCGGTGCGGTCGGCCGGAGAGAGGGTGATGTCGGGGGAGCGCAGGCCGCTGATCGCGGTGGTCGCGGCGGCCAGCGGGCGGCGCAGGTCGTGGCCGACGGCGGCGAGCAGCGCGCTGCGCATGCGGTCGGCCTCGGCGAGCGGGCCAATTT